>PNOJ01000005.1 GCA_013824755.1 Gemmatimonas sp. | reverse complement strand
CTCCGAGCTGATGGCTGTGATGACCGCCGGCTTCGCGACCGTCGCCGGCGGCGTCATGGCGGCCTACGTGCGCCTGGGCATCGACGCCGGCCACCTGCTGGCCGCCAGCGTCATGTCGGCGCCCGCGGCCCTGGTCATGGCCAAGATCATGTACCCCGAGACGCAGAAGTCCCTGACCGCGGACGGGGCGAAGCTGGACATCCCGCGCGAGTACTCCGGGGTCATCGACGCCGCCGCCGGCGGCGCTGGCATCGGCCTGAAGCTGGCGGCCAACATCGGGGCGATGCTGCTGGCCTTCGTGGCCCTGGTCGCGATGGTCGACGCCGGCCTGGGGCTCGTGGGGCTGTCCCTGCAGCAGATCTTCGGCTGGGTCTTCGCCCCCATCGCCTGGACGATGGGCGTGCCCTGGAGCGAGGCGGCGACCTTCGGCAACCTGCTGGGCACCAAGATCACGGTCAACGAGTTCCTGGGCTACATCCAGCTCGAGCGCGCCATCACCGACGGCACGCTCTCGCCGCGCAGCATCGTGATCGCCACCTACGCGCTGTGCGGTTTCGCCAACTTCTCGAGCATCGCCATCCAGATCGGCGGCATCGGCAGCCTGGCCCCCGAGCGCCGCGGCGACGTGGCGCGGCTGGGCATGCGCGCGATGTTCGCCGGCGCCTTCGCCAGCTGGATGACCGCCGCCATCGCGGGCATCCTGACGACCTGACCGCCGTCCCGGGAGTGACGCCGTGCCCCGCGCCCAGCTGACGCCGCTGCCGAGCTACCCGTTCGACTGCGCGCAGACCGTGCGCGTCACCGACCTGAACTACGGCGGCCACCTGGCCCACGACCGCCTGCTGTCCCTCTTGCACGAGGCCCGCGTCGCCTTCCTGGCCGCGCACGGCTGGAGCGAGCCGGACTGCGGCGGGGTCGCCCTGATCCTGGGCGACGCGGTGATCGTCTACCAGGGCGAGGCCTTCGCCGGCGACCGGCTGAAGATCGAAACGGGCGTGACCGAGACCGGCCGCGCCGGCTTCCGCCTGGCCTACCGCGTGACGCGCGCGGGCGCGCCGATCGCCCTGGCCGAGACCGGGCTCGTCGGTTTCGACTACGCGGCCCGGCGCGTGGCGCCCCTGCCGGCGACCGTACGCGACACCCTGGAAGGGATGCGGGATGTCTGAACCCATCACCAGCCCCGGCAACGAGCGGATCAAGCGGCTGGTCCGCCTGCGCGAGCGCCGCGACCGGCAGCGCGAGGGCGTCATCCTCTTGGACGAGCTCCGCGTGGTCCGCCGCGCGCTCGAGGCCGGACTCGTCATGGACGAGGCCTACGCCTGCCCCGAGGTCCTGGCGGAGCACTGCGGCGGAGAACTGCTGGAGGACCTGCGGCGCTCGGGGATCGAGATCGTCGAAGTCACCCCGCGCGTGCTGGAGAAGGCCGCTTACCGCGCGAAGCCCGAAGGACTGATCGTCGTGGCGCAGCCGCCGGCCTGGTCCCTGGACAAGCTCGCCCTGCCGCCCGAGCCCCTGGTGCTGGTCCTGGAGGGTGTGGAGAAACCGGGCAATCTGGGCGCCGTGGTGCGCACCGCCAGCGGCGCCGGCGTCGCCGCGGTGCTGGCCTGCGGCGCGGGCGCCGATCCCTGGAACCCCAATGCCCTGCGCGCCTCGACAGGCGCGGTGTTCACCGTGCCGACGGTCAGCGCCGGCGCCGCGCAGATCCTGGAATTCCTGCGGGCGTGCGGCATCCCGCTCTTGGCGACCACGCCGGCGGCGCCCGACCTGCACACCGCCTGCGACCTGACCGGCCCCGTGGCGGTGCTGCTGGGCGCCGAGGACACGGGACTTTCGAGCGAGATGCTCGCGGCGGCCGACCGCCGCTGCCGCATCCCCATGCTGGGGACGGCCGACTCCCTGAACGTCAGCGTGGCGGCGGCGCTGCTCGCCTACGAGGCGCTCCGCCAGAGGAGCGCCCGTCGATGAAGCCCTACCTGTTCGCCCTGCTGACCGCCGCGGCCTGGGGCTTCGGCGGCTACTTCGAGAAGCGCGGCCTGCACCTGGGCAACCTGCCCCCGCAGCTGGGCATCACGATCCGCACGGCCGTGGCGCTGGTGATCCTGGGCGCGGTGAGCGCGCCGCACTGGAAGGCGCTGGCGACCGCGGGGCCGCGGTCCCTGCTCTACATGACCATCGGCGGCGGCGTGGTGGCGGGCTCGATCGGCATGCTCTGCTTCTACACGGCCATCAAGGGCGCGCCGCTGACGCGCGTCATGCCCATCGCCTTCACCTCGCCCCTGTTCGGGGCGCTGCTGGCGCTGACGCTGGGCGGCGAGCCCGTCACGCTCAAGACGCTGCTCGGGATGGCGCTGACCGTCGGCGGGATCGTGCTGCTGACCATCGGTTAGGCGGCCGCCGCTTCAGTCGCTCCCGCGCGTCAGCCCCTCCCAGGCGCAGGCGTCCAGCTCCACGGGCGACTCCGACCGCCGGTACGCACGCAAGGCCAGCTCGAACAACCCCGCCGTCACCGCCAACGACAGCAACCACATCCCGGCGGCGCCGCCCGGCACGGCCTCGAGCAGTCGTCGCGCCGTGTCCGCGAACAGCACATCCCAGACCCACGGGCGGGCCAGGCCCGCGAACATCAGGACGTAGGGCGCCAGGTGCAGCAGCATCAGGACGCCCAGAATGCTCCAGTAGGCCGCCAGGCGCCCCCGCTTTCGCGAGCCCACCTTCAGCCGCGGCAGGTAGAGGGCCAGACCACCGAACCAGCAGACCGCGATCAACGCCATCATCAGCGGGAAATGCGGTCCCTGCCCCTCGATGGGCGCAGTGGCTGAGCCGTAGGCCAGCGGCGGCAGCCCGCGGACGACCGGCGATGTGTGCGGCGCCTGCCCGCCTTCCACCGGCACGCGGCCGTCCCAGTCGATCCGCCAGTGATCGCGCGGGATGCCCGTCTCGACCCGCTCTCCCGAGGCGCCGTCGAAGGCGACGACCCCGGGCAACGCCGTCGACGGCCGCGACGCCACCCAGGCGCCGCCGGCCGCGTAGCCGAGGAGGAACAGGAGCAGGCACGACAGCGTGATCGGCGCGAAGATACGGCGGCGGTCCACCGGCCAGGCGTCGACCCAGCGCAGGTTCGCCAGCAGCTGGCCGGTGATCGACAACAGCATGTAGGCGGTGATCGGGATCAGCGAGAAACGCAGGTCGCTGTCCGGCGCGAGGGCCGCGATGACGCCGGCGTCGACCAGACCGAACAGGAACAGGAACGGCGCCGACAGCCACAGGATGCCATTCGCCTTCGGCGCGGTGCGCACGACGATCCAGGCCACGGCGGCGTCGCGGCGCAGGCCCGACAGGGGGCGCAGGCGGACTCCGGAAGCGGTGCCCGCGGCGCGCACGGCCCGCGGCGCCGCGCCGTCGGCGAGCGGGGCCAAGCCGTAGGCCGGCGGCACCCGTCGCGCGCCGGCCGCGACGATCGGCACGGCCGCCGCCAGCAGGATGACCCCAGCGAGCCAGGGCCGCTCCGCGAGCAGCACCAGCACCAGCAGCACCCCCGCCAGGGCGGGCAGGGACGCCAGGACGTGGCGCCGGCCGCCCGGGATCTCGGCCAACTCGGGCCGGCGCGCCTGCAGCGCGGCCACGGCGGGCACGACGGCGGCCGCCAGGACCAGCGCGTTGGCGGCGAAGTGCGTCCAATCGAACCGATGCCGCGGGCTCACATAGTCGAAGAGGGCGAAATGCACGCTGTAGGCCGCGAGCACCATCGCCAGGAACGACCAGGCCGCCAGGACCGAGCCCAGCAGCGAGGTCGACCACAGCTCGCGCGCCGGCACCGGCAGGGACAGGTCGAAGCGCGTGCAACGCAGGCGCACCTGCCCCAGCAGCAGGTAGCAGCCGACCAGGACCCACGCTCCGCCCACGTACTCGGTCACGGTCAAGTCGCCCGTCGCGGCGATCCGCAGGCCGAGCAATCCCATGAAGGTCGTCCCCGCCACGGCGAACAGCAGCCACCGCCAGACCGTCCGCAGGGCGGGATTGCGCTGCAGCAGCGCGCGGTTCACGACGCGCCTCCCACCAGCTCGATGAACATGTCCTCCAGCGACAGCGGTCGGCAGGAGGCGCCCTCCAGGCCGGGCGCGTCGGCCAGCGCGGCGCGGCACTCCTCGGCCCCCATCTCGAAGACCGCGCGCACCGCGTCCGGCCGCTCGCGCACGCAGAGGCAGCGGCCGTGGCCCAGCAGCAGCCGGCGGGCGTCGGGCGTGCCGGCGGGCAGCAGGGCCAGGCAGTAGCCCTCGCGGATGGCGTCGAGGTCGCTGTCGATCCAGACCTGCCCGTCGTGCAGCATCAAGAGGCGGCTGGCCATGCGCTCGACGTCGGTCATGTGGTGCGACGAGAAGAGGATCGTCGTGCCGGCCTCGTTCAAGAGCTGGATCGAAGTCTCCAGGAATTCGCGGCGCGCGTGCGGGTCGAGCCCGCCGGCCGGTTCGTCCAGCACCAGCAGGTCCGGCCGGTGGGAGACCGCGCAGAGCAGGGCGGCCTGTCGCGCCTGGCCCTTGCTCAGCTTGCCGATCCGGCGGTCGGTCGGCAGCTGGAAGCGGCCGATCAGGCGCTGCGCGCAGTCCTCGTCCCAGTCCGGGAACAGGCCGCGGTGCAGGTCCATGACCCCGTCCAGGGTCAGGAAGCCCGGCAGGGCCTGGTCCTCGCTCACGAAGCCGATGCGCGACTTGACCGCGACCGCCTCGCGGCGCGGGTCCATGCCGAACACCCGCACCGACCCCGCCTGGGGCTCGAGCATGCCCATGACCAGGTGCAGCAGTGGTCTTGCCGGCGCCGTTCTTGCCCAGCAGCCCGACGACCTCGCCCGGCTCCACGCGGAAACCGATCCCGTCCAGCACGGGCGCGCCCTTGACGTAGCTGCGGCGGACGTCGCGGAATTCGACGATCGGGTTCATCGTTCCTCCTTCGCCATCAGCTTGCGCAGGCGGGCCGCGGCCTCGTCGGCGTCGACGCCGAACTGGACGGCCAGAGCCGCGGCGGGACGCAGCGCCTCGTCGAGCTGGGCGAGGCGGCTGCGCCGCATCTCGTCGGCCGGCAGGCCGCGCACGACCAGCGGGCGACCGGGCCGCCGTTCGAGCCAGCCGTCGCGCTCCAGGAGGCCGTAGGCTTTGCTGATGGTCATCGGATTGACTCCCAGGGGTTCGGAGAGGGCGCGGATCGACGGCAGCTCGTCCCCCGGCTTCAGGACGCCCGCGGCGATCTGGTAGCGGACCTGATCCACGAGCTGCCGGTAGACGGCGACGCCGCTGTGGGGATCCAGGGTGAAGGGCATCGGTGGTTCCTTCCGTCGTGTCGTCGGTGCATTAGTATACTAATGCACTAATCCACCGCCGTCAAGACGCAGGATCCCGGGAAAGGTTGCAGCCCGGAAAACAGGAGTGTTCGAGTTGGTTGAGATCGCCCACGGCAACGACCATGATTGCGGGCATCGATCCACGCCCACCGCCAAGGAGGCCCCATGCGCGCGATGACCGAGCACAATCTGAAGGACGCGTTCGCCGGCGAGAGCCAGGCGCACCTGAAGTACCTGGCCTTCGCCGACAAGGCCGCCCAGGACGGGTTCCCCCAGGTGGCCCTGCTGTTCAAGGCCATCAGCTACGCCGAGCAGGTGCACGCCGTGAACCACCTGAAGGAGCTCGCCGGCGTGGGCGACACCGCGGCGAACCTGGAAGGCGCCCTCGGCGGCGAGACCTTCGAGGTGGACGAGATGTACCCCGCCTACATGGCGGTGGCCCAACTGCAGCAGGAGAAGGGCGCCCAGCGCAGCATCCGCTTCGCCGTCGAGGCCGAGAAGATCCACGCCGACATGTACCGCGCGGCGCTCGAGGCGGTCAAGGCGGGCAAGGACATCGACGTCACGAAGGTGTCGATCTGCCCCGTCTGCGGCCATACCGTCTTCGGCGACGCGCACGAGCGCTGCCCGGTCTGCAACGTGCCGGCCGACAAGTACGTCGCGTTCGCGGCCTAGCGCCGCGACGGCGGTCCTGCTACCATGCGAAGGTCGGGCGCGGGCCCGGCCTTCGCCTTGTCTTGGAGAGTAAGATGATCGAGATCACGCCGGACATCCGCATCGCCGACGACGAGCTGTCGTTCAGCTTCGTGCGCGCGTCCGGCCCCGGCGGCCAGAACGTCAACAAGGTCTCCACCGCGGTCCAGCTGCGCTTCGACGCCGCGAACTCCCCCAATCTGCCCGACGCGATGCGGGCGCGCGCCCTGCGCCTGGCCGGCCGCCGCGCCACCAACGAGGGCGTCATCGTCCTGGACGCCCGCCGCCACCGCACCCAGGAACGCAACCGCCAGGACGCGATCGACCGCCTCGTCGCCCTGCTGCAGCGCGCCGCCGAACTTCCGAAGCCCCGCACGTCGACCAAGCCGACCCGGGCCTCCCGCCTCAAACGCGTGGACGACAAGCGCCGGCGCGCCGCCGTGAAGCGGGCGCGCACCCAGCGCGACGAAGACTAGCCGGCGGGATTACTTCTTGCTCAAGCCGAGGATGATCCCCAGCACCAGCCCCCACAGCGCGGCCAGCCCGATCTGGTAGTCGGCCGGCAGGCTGAAGGTGACGGTGTGGGCCGGGATCCAGAACCAGACCAGCGTCCACCACGCGGTCGTGATCCCGGCGTAGCCGCGGCGGCGCAGGATGAGGTTGTCCTCCCAGCGGTGGAAGGCCATCATCTGCGGCCCGAAGAAGGCGTTGGTCAGGACCGAGACGGCCAGCGCGCGCCCGACGCCCGCGCCGCACCAGGCGGGCAGCAGCCCGTGTTCGAGCAGCCCCGCGACGAAGCCCTTCATGCCGGTGAAGCCGAACTTGATCAGCAGGCCCAGCACGGCCCAGGCCGCGGTCTTGGCCGCCAGCTGCGCGGGCGTGCAGGGCAGCGCGGCCCGGCGCGCGCGCAGGCTCGCGGCCACGATCTCCCCCAGCGTGCCGAGCACGGCGAACTGCAGGGCGGCCGAGAGCAGCGGTTGCGCGCGCACCCAGTCGGCGTAGAAGGTCACGGTCATCCTCCGGGAAGCGGCGGGAAGGTCAGTGGCGCAGCCAGCGCCCGGATACGGCCACGACGCCGCGCGCCGCGGGCGATGGCCCGTCCTGCCGCGGCAGCCGCACCAGCAGCGGGACGCAGGTCGCCGAGCCGTGCGCGTGGCCGGCGCGGATGGTGATCGGTCCGGAGGCCGAGTTCAGGAACGTGTTGGCCCCGGCGTCGAGCGGCACGCGCACCCCCTCGTCGAGGACCTCGTGGATCGACCCGTCCGGCAGCTCCAGGCGGAACTGCAGCGCGCCGGGTCCGAGCAGGCGCACGTCCTGGTCGTCGTGGAGCTCCACCTGGACCCAGAGCCAGGACCGGGTGGTGTCGTCGCGCGCGGAGGCGATCATGTGGGCGGCGACGGGCAGCATGGCGGGCCCGCCCGGGTCGTCCTCGAGCCAGGCGACGATCTCGACCGGTCCGGCCGTCGCCGCGGTCGCCGCGGCCGTCATCGAGTCGGCGGCGACCGGCGCCCGCGCGCAGCCGGCGGCCAGCGGCAGCGCCAGCAGCCAAGCGAACGAGCGCGGGTCGTACCGGGCGGGATGTCGTCGCGGCGGCGTCAAGGAAGCCTCCCCGGTTCACGGCAGCCGGACCCCGACAGCATGCGCCTGCCGGGATGCGGCGTCCAGCACGCAATGCTGCTTCGGCGGTCGGGAGCGGTCCTGGAGCGGGGATCTCGGCGGTCAGCCGGCGGGGTGACGGACCGGGATCTCCAGGCGGAAGGTGCTGCCGCGGCCCGACGCGTCATCCAACACCACCCGGCCGGCCAGCAACCCCTCGACCAGGCGGCCGGTGATGAACAGGCCCAGGCCGGTGCCGTGGGCGCGCTGCGTGGCGGGCGTGTCGAGGCGGCTGTAGGGCCGGAACAGGAGTTCGCGCTCGGCGAGCTTGATGCCGGGTCCGGTGTCGCGGACCTCGAGCCTGAGGGTGTCCCCCTCGACCGCGGCCCGCAGCGCGACCTCCCCCACGTCGGTGAACTTCACGGCGTTGGACAGCAGGTTCAGCAGGCACTGCAGCAGGCGGCGGCGGTCCTGGCGCAGGGCGAGGCCCGGCACGCCCGCGACGGACAGGGCGAGGCCCTTGGCCGCGGCCTGCTCCTTCACGTTGGCGGCCGCCTCCTCCAGCAGGGCGTCGAGCGGGAAGTCGTCGATCGCGGGCGCGACGCGGCCGTCGTCGAGGCGCGCCAGGTCGGTGATGTCGTTGGTGAGGGCCTGCAGGTGCAGGGCGGCGGTGCGCACGTGGCCCAGCTGCTCGCGCTGGTCCTGGTTCAGGGGACCCGGCTTCTCCTGCAGCAGGAAGCTGGAGAAGCCCAGGATCGCGCCCAGCGGCGTGCGCAGCTCGTGCGACGTCGAGGCCACGAACTGCACGGTCTCGCGGGAGTGCGCCCGCGCGGCCGCCAGCTCGTCCAGCGTGCGCTGCAGGTGCAGCTCGCGGCGGCGCAGGACGCCGTACAGCAGCAGCGTGGTCATGGAGACGAAGAACCAGCCCTTGTAGGTCTGCAGCCGCGAGACGGCCTCGGGTGCGGCCAGGTCCAGGAACCGGTCCGACAGCAGGATCCACAGGACGCCCGCGGCCAGGTAGGTGAGCGAGATGCGGTGGTACGATCTCATGCGAGGAGCCGACCTTTCCGGTGGAGAGCCGCGGTCAGCAGGCGGGTCGCACGCAGTCTAGCGGCAAGACGCGCGGCGGGCAAGCCACGCGACGGGAGATCGCACTCCCAGTTGCCTTGGGGGAAAAAGGCGGGTCCGCTCAGCCTCGCGCAGCCTTGATCCGATTCAGGGCCGAGCCGGCCCGGAACCAGGCGATCTGCTCTGCGGTGAAGGTGTGCAAGACTCCGAAGGACTCGGTGGCCCCGCCGGCGTGCGTCAGGGTGATGCGTAGCGGCCGGCCCGGCGCCAGGTCGGCCAGCGGGCCGATGGCGACGCGGTCGTCCTGCTGCACCCGGTCGTAGTCGGCCGGGTCGGCGAAGGTCAGCGGCAGGATGCCCTGCTTCTTGAGGTTCGTCTCGTGGATGCGGGCGAAACTGCGCACCAGGACCGCGGCGCAGCCCAGGTGGCGCGGCTCCATGGCCGCGTGTTCGCGGCTGGAGCCCTCGCCGTAGTTCTCGTCGCCGACGACGAGCCAGCGCCGCCCCGCCGCCTTGTAGGCGCGCGCCACCTGCGGCACCTCGCCGAAGCTGCCGTCGAGCTGGTTCTTGACGCGGTTGGTCTCGCCGCTGAAGGCGTTGACCGCGCCGATCAGCATGTTGTTGCTGATGTTGTCGAGGTGGCCGCGGTACTTGAGCCAGGGCCCGGCCATCGAGATGTGGTCGGTCGTGCACTTGCCCTGCGCCTTGATCAGGACCGGCAGGTCCGCGAAGTCGCCGCCGTGCCAGGGTGCGAAGGGCTCCAGCAGGGCCAGGCGGTCGCTTTTCGGGTCGACCAGCACCTCGACGCCGCGCACGTCGGTGGGCGGCGCCTGGTAGCCGCCGGTGGCGACGACGAAGCCGCGGGGCGGCAGCTCGTCGGCGATCGCGGGCGCGTCGAGGCGGACCTCGTCGCCCTTCTCGTTGGTCAGCACGTCGCGCCGCGGGTCGAAGCTCAGGGTGCCGGCCAGGCCGTAGGCCATGACGATCTCGGGGCTGCCGATGAAGGCGCAGGTCTCCGGGTTGCCGTCGTTGCGCTTGCGGAAGTTGCGGTTGAACGAGGTGACGATGGAGTTCGGCTCGCCCGCCGCGACGTCGTCGCGCTGCCACTGGCCGATGCAGGGCCCGCAGGCGTTGGTCAGCACCGTGGCGCCCACCGCCTCGAGCGCGGCCAGCTGCCCGTCGCGCTTGATGGTCTCGTAGATCTGGTCCGAGCCGGGCGAGACCCACAGGGTCGTCTTCATCGTCAGGCCCTTGGCGACCGCCTGCCGCGCCACGTCCGCCGCGCGGCAGATGTCCTCGTAGGAGGAGTTGGTGCAGCTGCCGATCAGGGCCGCGGAGATCCTCGCGGGGTAGCCCTCGCGCGCCGTGTCCGCGGCCAGCTCGCCGACGGGCCGCGCCAGGTCCGGCGAATGGGGGCCCACCATGTGGGGCTCGAGGGTCGAGAGGTCGATCTCCACGATCTGGTCGTAGTAGTCGGCCGGCGAAGCGGCGACCTCGGGGTCGGCCGCCAGCAGGTCGCGGTTCGCATCGGCCAGGGCGGCCAGCTCCGCGCGGCCGGTGGCCTTCAGGTAGGAGGCCATGCGCGCGTCGTAGGGGAAGATGCTGGTGGTGGCGCCCAGCTCGGCGCCCATGTTCGTGATCGTGGCCTTGCCGGTGCAGCTCAGCGCCGCGCAGCCCGGCCCGAAGTACTCGATGACGGCGTTGGTGCCGCCCTTGACGGTCAGGATGCCGCAGAGCTTCAGGATGACGTCCTTCGGGGCGGTCCAGCCGTCGGGCGCGCCGGTCAGCTTCACGCCGATGATCTTCGGGTGCTTGACCTCCCAGGGCATGCCCACCATGACGTCGACGGCGTCGGCCCCGCCCACGCCGCAGGCCGCCATCGCCAGGCCGCCGCCGTTGGGCGTGTGGCTGTCGGTGCCGATGATCAGCCCGCCCGGGAACGCGTAGTTCTCCAGCACGATCTGGTGGATGATGCCCGAGCCCGGCTTCCAGAAGCCCATGCCGTAGCGCGCGGCCGACGAGCTGAGGAAGTCGTAGACCTCGCGGTTGCTGTCCAGGGCCTGGGCCTTGTCCGCCACGGCGCCCTTGTAGGCCAGCAGCAGGTGGTCGCAGTGGATGGTCGTGGGCACGGCCGCCTCGTCGCGCCCGGCCTGCATGAACTGCAGGATGGCCATCTGGGCCGTGGCGTCCTGCATGGCCACGCGGTCGGGCCGCAGGGCCAGGGTGGCCTCGCCGCGGACCAGCTCCTGCCCCGCCGGGTCGTCCAGGTGCCCGAGGAAGACCTTCTCGGTCAGGGTCAGCGGGCGCCCCAACCGCTCGCGCACGACCGCGAGCCGCTCGCGGCTCGCCTCGTAGACTGCCTGCACCATCCGCGGAGTGGTCTCGATCGCCATGGCCTGCATCCTTCCGGGGGCGAGCGTGGGCACCGTCGTCCGGACGGCCGGGGTTGACCGGCGCGCCGGGAAATCGCATTCTTGGAGGACCGGAATCGCAACAGTCTAGCAGTTGCTGAACGGATAATAAAGTCCCTGGAACGCCGAAGGACAACCTCCATGAACCAGCCCCTGAAGATCGTCGACCGCGAGGTCCTGCGCCTGGCCGCCCGCCGCTGCCGCGAGCGCGGCATCGTCATCCCCACCCTGGCGCAGATGCAGGACCCGGCCCTGGTCCCGGAAGCGGTCCGCCAGCGCCTGTCGGAGGTGGGGCTGTGGGACATCGACCCGGTGAACCTGTTCCGCATCACCTGGAAGAACGATCCCGCGACGGGGCTCTACAACGACGGCAACTGGATCGAATTCCCGCCCGAGCTGACCGGCGTGCCGGCGCGGATCGTCGGCCTGGTCGGCAAGTGGTTCCCGACCGGCGCCCACAAGGTGGGCGCGGCCTTCGGCTGCCTGGTGCCGCGGCTGATCACCGGCGCCTTCGACCCCACGCGCCAGAAGGCGGTCTGGCCCAGCACCGGCAACTACTGCCGCGGCGGCGCCTTCGATTCGAAGCTGCTGGCCTGCGAGTCCGTCGCCATCCTGCCCGAGGAGATGAGCCGCGAGCGCTTCGAATGGCTGCGCGACGTCGCCACCGAGGTCATCGCCACGCCCGGCTGCGAGTCGAACGTCAAGGAGATCTACGACAAGTGCTGGGAGATCAAGCGCACCCGCCCCGAGTGCGTGATCTTCAACCAGTTCGAGGAGTGGGGCAACGCGCAGTGGCACTACCGGCTGACCGGCGGGATCGTGCTGGAGATCTTCGCGAAGATCGCGCGGCCCGGCGACCGCCTCGCGGCCTGGATCTCGGCCACCGGCTCGGCCGGCACCCTGGCCGCCGGCGACCGCCTCAAGGCCGAGCACCCCGGCGCCCTGATCACCGCCTCGGAGGCCCTGCAGTGCCCCACGCTGCTGCGCTGCGGCTTCGGCGGCCACCGCATCGAGGGCATCGGCGACAAGCACGTGCCCTGGATCCACAACGTGCGCAACACCGACTTCGTCGCCGCCGTGGACGACCAGCAGTGCATGGACCTGCTGCGCCTGTGCAACGAGCCGGCGGGCCGCGAGACGCTGGAGCGCGAGGGCGTGCCGGCGGCGCTGGTCGCGCAGCTGCCGCTGCTGGGCATCTCCGGCCTGAGCAACCTGGTGTCGGCGATCAAGACCGCCCGCCACTACGACCTCGACGGCCGCGACGTGCTGTTCACCCCGCTGACCGACTCGTCCGAGCTGTACGCCTCGCGCCTGGTCGAGCTGCGCGCCGCCCACGGCGAGTACCGCCGCGAGGACGCGCTGCGCCACCTCGAGCGCTGGCTGCGCGGCGTCACGCCCGACTTCGTGCGCGAGCTGAACTACCAGGACCGCAAGCAGCTGCACAACTTCAAGTACTTCACCTGGGTGGAGCAGCAGCAGCGCGACGTGGCCGACCTGCGCCGGCTCTGGGACCGCGACTTCTGGCCGGAGATGTTCGCCGAGGCGGACGCGTGGGACGACGGGATCCGGGCGTTCAACGAGCTGGTCGCGGCGATGTGACGCGTTTCGCGTATCCGTGAACGAGGGAAGGCGGGCCCACCCGGGCCCGCCTTCTGCTTTCGGGCCACAACCGCGAGAGCTACTTGATCAAGGCGGCCTTCCTGGTCAACACGCCCTCGGAGGACGTCACCCGGAACACATAAGTGCCCGCCGCGGCGGCGAGACCTGCATCGTCGCAACCGCTCCAGGAAATCTCGTGCCAGCCAGCCTCGACGCGACCGTCGCTCAGCAGCGCGATTTTCGTCCCGCGCATGTCGAAGACTTCGACCCTGACGCTCCCGGGCCGCGTCGTCCCGAAACGCAGGAGCGTGCACGGGTTGAAGGGATTCGGCTGCAACGGCTGCATGACGAACGATACAGCCGGCAGCCCGGGGGCCGCGGTCGGATCGGGATGGAGCATTTCCGTCCAGGGACCGGTGTTGCCGTGTCGATCGATCGGGCGAGCAACGTAGTAGAACGAGACGGGATATTCCTGAAGATAGCAGGTCTCGTGGAGGATGACGAACGGCGTTACTGGCTCGAAACCGGGCGTGATGTCGCGGTAGAGTTCGACGTGGTCGACATCGTCGCCGATGACGGGGAACCAGCAGACCAGCAGCGCGGGATCCGGTTCGTGAACCTCGAGCCGGACGACCGGCGCGATATCGTCCACAGAACAGCCCGGCAGCGCCTCCGTGTAGGTGGGTTCGCCGTCGGTCCAGAGCGCGGCCACGCGGTAGAGGGATTGCGGCGGTGTTTCACCGACGACCCTGATATCGGGCGTGGCCACCATCACCTCATAGCGGGCCAGCCCTTCCGGCGTGACCTGGGCGAGGGTCTCCCAGCCGTCGCCGAACCGCTGCACCTCGTAGAGGACGACCGATGAGGCGGGCGGCGATGCCTCGTTGCTGCTGGCCGTCCACGTGACCGCAAGGTAGCCGCCCTCGTCGTCGGGAACATCGGCCACTGATACCAGCGCCATCAGATCCTGGATGCCGTACCTCCCGATGAGCACGCCGCAGGCATTGTTCGCGGGCAGGCAGGGCGAGGTCGGCAGCAGATCGAAGTCGCCGCCGGCCGCGTTCGCGAATTGGGGGTCGGTCTGGATTTCGCCGGGATGGATGGAATCGCCGAAGATCGCCCCGCCCGCGTTGCCATGATAGTCGTTGCATTCGTGATCACACTCGCCGTAGAGAACGGCCACCGCGTACCCGGCGCGGTCATGGCTGAAGATCGTGTTCTTCAGGTTCAAATAGGAGTCGCCACTGAGTGTGACCGTCCCGTTGTCGTAGGTGATGTTGTCGTGGAACGTCGAAGACGCGATCTCGGCCGTCCCCTGTTCGAGATGGATCGCCCCCGCACCGTACCCGGTGTTGTGCAGGAAAAGGCAACGTCTCAGTTCGGCGAAGGACTGCCAGATCGTCAATCCACCGCCGATGGTCTCCGTCGCGTTATCGCGGATCGTGCAATCGTACATGACCAGGGATGCGCCCAACTGGACCTGGATCGCAGCGCCGCCCTGCACGGCGTAGTTGTTGCGGAATTCGCACTCGGTGAACGTCGCGATGGTGCTCGCTCCGCCGACGCGGATCGCACCGCTGTCCCATGCCGAGTAGTTGCCCGTGAAGTCGCAGTCGTGCACGACGAGTTGCGCGCCGCCGTTGCAGAAGATGGCACCGCCCGCGTTCGCATCGAAGCCGTCCTGGAAGGTCAGATGTTCCAGACGCACGGCATGAGGGCCGCTGATGGTCAGCACGCGGAAGGCGTCGAAGCCCGTCAGGCGCGTCGCCCCGCCCGCCTCACCGCCGATCAGCGTCAACGATTTCGAGAGCGCCAGGTGTTCCCCGTACGTCCCGGCCACGATCCGCAGCGTGTCGCCTGTCGCCGAACCGGCGATGCCGGCGCCGATGGTCAGGTAATCGCCGTTCCCGGCCGGATCCACGATGTGCACCGCTGCGCGGGCCGGGTGGCAACACACCGCAGCCAGCGCGCACACCCAAAGGACGGGATGCTTCATGATGTTCTCCTCGTCGGTACGATTTTCGATAAACGAACAAGATGGCTATGTGGAGATGACTATATATCAACCACGCGCCTGGAACAAGGCGCCTTCGCCCGCACCACCAGACGATCGCCGCATCTCTTCGACACATATGTGACGGGCAGATTCACCCAATGCAGGATTCCCTTGATCCTGTATGCGGCGGTGCCGGACTTCAGGTTCAGCTTCCAGGGCGGGATGAGGCTCGAGTCCACCTCGACCTCGTCGAAGAACCGCCGGAAGAAGTGCAGCGCCGACCGGCGCGTGAATTCGTGGAGATGGTAGGGCTTGTCCGGCAGCCTCACGGTCCGGCCCAGGGCCGGGAGCACCCGGATCGCCAGCCGGCTCGACAGCAGATCGAACGACGACGGCAGCCGCGCGACGAGCACGCCCTCCGGCGCCAGCATGTCGACGACCTTGGCGACGGCGGCCGCCGGATCCTGCAGGTGCTCGAGCACGTCGCCGGCGTAGACCACGTCCCACCGCCCGCGGTGCGGGGCGGTGTCGAGATCCTCGATCCGCCCGCCCTCCAGCTCGATGCCGAACTTGTCCCGCGCCCGCGCCGCGGCCTCCGGCGAGATCTCGATGCCGCCGCATTCCAGTCCCAGCGAGGCGCCCGCGGCCAGCAGGTGGCCCATCGCCGCGCCGATCTCGAAGAGGGAGCGCGGACGGGGATGCGCCGAGAGGACGTCGCGCTCGAGGAACCGGACCGCAGCGTCGAGGCCGGTGTCGGCGACCGACTCGTAATCGGTGCCCAGCCGGTCGAGGCCGTGCAGCCCCGTTGCGAAGTACTCCTCGGAGTAGAAGGCGGCGATCTCGGCGGACGACGGCTGCGGGTCCAGGGAGATCATGCCGCAGCGGGAGCAGCGGCAGAGGACGAAGCGCCGCGCCTCCCACTCGTAACGGAACGGCAGCGGCGACGACGCCTGGCCGTCGCAACCGACGCACCTCATGCCGACCCCCTGCGGATCCCCTCCACCTCGTCCCGCGACAGGTGCCGGTACCGCCCGGGCTTGAGCCCGCCCAGCAGCACCGGCCCCACCCGCACGCGGTGGACGGCCTGCAGGTCCAGGCGCAGGACGGTGCAGAGGCTGCGCAGCTGGCGGACCTTGCCGCCGCGCAGCGCGATGCGGATGGTCGAGGCCTTGTCCTCGCGGCTCTCCAGGGCCACCAGCTCGGGCTTGAGCAGGCCCAGCTTCGGGGCCGTCACCCCGGCGCCGATCACGTCGATCAGGGCGTCGGTGACCGGACCGGCGACCTTGATCAGGTACTCCTTCTCCAGCTCGTCGCTGCCGGCGGCGTCCGCGTTCCAGGCGCTGTCGTTGGAGATCAGCAGCAGCCCGCTGGTGCCGGCGTCGAGGCGGCCGGCGGCCCGCAGCCCGGGCGTGTCGCGGGGCAGCAGCTCGGCGACCAGGCGGATGCGGCGGCCCATGATCGGCGCGACGGCGATGTCCTCGGGCTTGTGCAGCGCCAGGTAGGTGCGGATGACGTCGATGAGCTGGTGGTCGTCGATGGCGATCAGCGATTCGGGCGTGACGGTGGCGCCGGGGTCCAGCTCGCGGCGCCCGTCGACGGTGACCCGGCCGCTGCGGACCATCTCCTCGGCCTGGCGCCGCGTGGCGTAGCCCACCTTGGCGATGGTGCGCGCCAGCCCGCGGCGGGGCGCGTCGCCGTGCAGGCCGCCCTCCGGACCGCCGGGCTCGTCGCCGTATCCCTTCTCATCGGCCACGGCGGTCTCCCCCGTCCCCCACCCAGGCCACGGCGCGCACCGGCGACGCCTCGGCGCCGGCCAACCGCAGCGGCAGGGCGGCGAAGCGGAACGGGCCCGCGGGCAGGCGGTCCAGCGCCGCCAGATTCTCGATGTTGATCAGGCCGGCCTCGGCCAGGATGAGGTGCGCCGTCTCGACGCCGAAGGGGTCGATGCTCGGGCTGTCCAGCCCCACGCCCTTGAGCCCGGCCTCGGCCAACAGCAGCGCCGTGCCCTCGGTCAGCCAGGGCCAGCCCGGTAGTACTGCGGCGCGCCCCAGTGGCGGGCCCAGCCGGTGCGCAGCAGCACGAAGTCCACCGCCGCGAGGTCGACCCCGGCCAGGACCGCGGGCGGGATGGCGCCTTCGGGCGCGTCGAGCGCCACGGCCGTCCCTTCGCACCGCCCGACCGGGAAATCCTCGAGCGCCGGCTCGCCGACGCGGAAGTGCAGCGGCAGGTCGATGTGGGTGCCGGCGTGGCAGCCGCTCGTGAAGGCCGAGGACTGGTGGCGACCCTCGCCGTGCGCGCTGAGGCGGCTGATGACGGGTGTCGTCGTGTCGCCGGGGTAGACCGCCATGCCGGTCGCCAGCGGGTGGCTGAGGTCGATCAGGGTCATCGGACGTCTCCTCGTCGGGCGTTACGGATCGGAGCACTGTGGCACAAACGCCGTGAAATGGCCAGCCCCGCGGCCGGCTACCAGAGCGAGCTGCCCGACCAGACCCCCGTCTCCCGCCTCAGCACCGACACCTCGAAGGCCGTGCCGAAGGCGAGGGACTCGGCCTGGTCCAGTCGCTCCTCCAGCCGGGCCGGGGCGCCGGCCACGGCCGACACCGCCACGAACGCGCGTTGCTGCAGGTCGGCGGGCCCGACCTGGGCGGCGGCGAATTCCAGGCGGCGCAGGCGGTCGAGCAGCGAGCGCAGCTCCTGCCGGCGCTCCTTGAGCGAGGTGGCGTGGGGCAGTTGCAGGTCCAGCACCAGCAGGCCGGTGTTCACGCGGATGTCGTCCATGTGCGGTCTCCTCGGGATCGTGCGGAGGGCCCCAGGCTACAGCCCGGGGCCCTCCCTCGTCGATCCCTGACTCGGCCGTCTCGTTACCGGGCCAGGATCATCTTGTGGGTCGCCGTCCGGCCGCCCGACTGCAGGCGGGCCAGGTAGGCGCCCGAGGCCATCTCGCGGCCCGCGTCGTCGCGGCCGTCCCAGACCAGGGCCCGCACGCCGGCGGGCAGGTCGCCCGCGAACAGGGTGCGGACCACGCGGCCCTGCAGGTCCAGCACGTCGACCGTCGCGCGGCCGGCCGTCGCCAGGCTGAAGGAGACCGTGGTCATCGGGTTGAAGGGGTTGGGCACGTTGCCGTCCAGGCGGAAGACGCGCGGCGAGGCGCCGGCGCCCGTGTTCGGGTCGAACACCGTCAGCACGACGGGCACCACGTCCGGCGACGAGGCGGCGTTGCTGGCGATCACGAGGTAGGCGTTGTAGACGCCGTCGACCAGGCCTGTCGTGTTGAAGAGCAGGTTCAACGGCTCGGACCCGCCCTGGACGAGCGAGCCGGACTGCGGCATCACCGTCAGCCAAGGCGCCGTCTGGTAGATCCAGAACGGAGCGTCGCTGACGTCGCTGTACAGGTCGTCGAGGCTGCTGACGCGGATCAGGGCGTTCTGGGAGGCGGGGCCGACGACGGTCACCGTCTGGCTGCCGTCGTTGGGAGTGCTGGCCAAGAGGACGTCCCAGTTGCCGCCGCCGTTGTGGCTGACCTCGAGCTTGACCTCGGTCATCACCGTCGCGGCCCAGGTGATCGTGGCGCTGTCGCCGATCTGCAGGATCTCGCCGCCGTTCGGCGACAGGACCGAGACCTCGGGCGTCGGCACGCCGCAGCAGTCGACGTCGGCCCAGACCAGCCAGTCGCCGGCGAAGCCGTACGCGGTGACCACGTCGACGTAGCCCTCGCCCCAGTCGTTGTAGTTCACGCAGGCCTGTGGCGTGGAGTCGACGACGATGCCCACGGGGCCCGCGGAGTTCAGGAACTCGAACAGCAGGAAGTACGAGCCCGACATGTCCTGGCAGGCGAAGTCGCAGGGCACCTCGACGTCGTAGTAGCCGTTGGCGGCGATGCCGGAGATGGTCATCACGCCGCTGCTGGCGAGGATGGCCCCGGGGGTCGTGCAGTCGGCGCCCGCCGCGGCCAGGTGCACCTGGACCTGGGGCGCGGACGTCGTCTCCAGGTAGAGCATCATGTGGACGGCCCGCACGTTGAAGCCGGGGTTGCAGGCGCAGGCGTAGTCGGCCGGGTCGATGCGGGTGGCGTAGGTCTCAAAGCCGTACCACCAGCTACCGTAGTAGACCTGGATGCCCGCGATGTCGTCGTTGCCCAAGACGCAGTCGCCCGCGTAGCGCGGGGCGCTGATCAGGTCGGCTCGGCTCGGCTCGGGAACGCTGCGGCCCGCGGCGGCGACGGCGCGGACCGGCCGCACCGACTTGAGCGCCGGCGCCTGGTCCATGACGTGGACCGCGTAGTCCAGGACGGAACCGGCCAGGCCCACGTTCGTGAGCTGGACGGCGTCGGCGTCCAGGACGTCGGGGGCGAGGGTGATCGCGACGTCCGCGGGGCTGGCCTGCAGCGCCGCGGCGGGCAGCAGCTTGCTGACCGTGAGGTTCCAGGTCACGTTGTCGGTGGCGGTGTCGGTGTTGGAGAAGACCAGGCCGACCGAGGCGATCTGGGCCAGGGGCACGCTCAGCAGGTAGTCCGCCGACTGGCTCGCCGGGTTCAGGGGGATGGTCTCGAGCACGCCCGAGCCGTCGTTCTTCTTGATCACGGCGACCAGGCCGAACTCGACCAGGTTCCCGCCGTCGAACTGGACGCGCAGCTGTCCGGGCTCGCCGGCCGTGAAACCGGTGAAGTGGTACGGCTTGGCCGACAGGTGGCTGATCGTGCCGGCGGCGACGTACGGGTAGGCGCTGCCGGCGGTGGCCACGCTGTTGGGGAACGAGGCCGCCTCGCTGTAGCCGAGGCCGGGGATGGCCTTGACCCGCGTCGCGTAGTTCCAGGCCGCGTACTTGGCGAAGAACGCGCCCTGCGACGAGCCGTTCATCGACAGGATGGCGCTGTAGGAGTCCATCACCGACTGGGACGTGTTCAGGGCGCGCCAGGCCCAGAAATCGACGATGATCTGGTTGCCCCAGGTCTCGCTCATCACGGTCTGCCAGATGCAGTCCTCGTAGGAGCCGGTGCCGCCGTCGTCCAGCGGGCTGGTCGGGGCGGTGATGCCGCTGCCGACCGACAGGTAGTTGTAGAAGTCGTTCGTGGCATCGAACACGACGTCTTCGACCCAGGTGGCGTCCAGCTCGCCCCAGCCGCCCTCGGTCCACAGCGAGGTGGCGCGCTGCGAGGCGTGCTTGAACTCGTGGGCGCAGGTCACCTTCGCGGCGCCGAGCGCGTCGCCGTCGGGGTCGTCGTTCGCCGGGAAGCCGACGTAGTTGTTCTCCAGGACGATGCGCGTGCGCGTGCCGGATACGACCTGCGTGTAGCCGTAATACGCCATGTTCTCGAAACCGACTTCGTAATAGGGAGCCAGCGGCGGCGCCGTGAAGCCGAGGTTGGTGATCTCGGTGGTCCAGGACGTATCCATGTAGGTCGCGCAGCGCTCGACATAGTCGGGAATCCCGTTGGCCGGGCTCGTGTCGGTCGTCGGCACGGCGTTGGTGCCGGTCGTGAGGTACGTCATGCGGAACCGGCCCGATGGGCTGATGTATGTGGCTTTATCCCCGGCTGGAGGCGCCAGCATCGCGTCGATCGCAGCAACCGTGGCGTCGGACATCGTGTCGCGCATCCGTTCGAACTCGATGATCAACGGCGTCGCGCACTTGACGGGCCCTGCAAACTCGGGGAGATATTCCGCCGGCAGCTTATCCTGGTCGAACCCGTAGAAGAATTTGTAGAGCAGGGCTTGTTCGGCGGTGAGGGCACCGGCGTCCAGGGCGGCGTCGATGCGGGCGAACTGCGGCGTGCCGTCGCCTGCGTTCGCCGCACCGGCAAGGGTCAACAGCAGACCGCCGCACAGGGCGATGAACGTGAGCATCCGGGACATGGCAGCCTCCTGACAGGGGGGCAAGGGCGCCCGGTCCCGGGGGTGCGCGTGCGGCGCGCCCGCCGGGACCGGGCCCCTTCAGGGATCGGATCGTGTTCAGGATACACTGAAATGTTCCCAAAATTGTCACGATCTGGCAATGAACATAAAATCAACAGGTTCAGGCGTCCGATGTGCTCGCGTCCAGCAGCTCCGCCAGCAGCTCGTGGGCCCGGCGCAGGTGCGGGACGACGATCGATCCGCCCACGATCAGGCCCACGTCGAAGATCTCCAGGATCTCGGCCTTGCTCACGCCCAGCTCGACGCAGCGGATCGTGTGGTAGGCGATGCAGTCGTCGCAGCGCAGCACCAGCGAGGCGCTCAGTCCCAGCATCTCCTTGGTGCGCGCGCTCAGGGCGCCGTCCTCGTAGCAGCGGGTGTCGAGGTTGAAGAAGCGCTTCGTGGTCAGGGTGGCCTCGTCGAGGATCTGCGCGTTCATGCGCTCGCGGTACTCGCGGAAGGCCTTCAGGCGTGCGGACACGGCCGCCTCCTCCGGTTCTGGTGTGTTCGGCGCCGGAACGGACACAGGTTCGCACGGGAGCCCGCGTCCGGCAAGCCGTCGCGGGTCAGGCGGCCGGCGGGAGCCCGCGCCGGCCGAGCCGCCGGCCGAGCAGCGCGGAGCTGACCGCCGCCCCGACGAAGATCGCCGCCGCGACGACGAACACCTCGCGGTAGCCGAGCAGCCGCAGCACCGCGAAGCCGATCAGCGGCCCGATCAGGCCGCGCCCCCCCACCATCGCCACGTGGACGCCCTGGTAGTAGCCCCCCCGGCCCGGCGGCGCGAAGCTGATCGAGCCGACGTTCCAGGTGACGTTGATCCCGGCCATGGCCAGGGCGTAGACGCCGAAGGCCGCGTAGGCGACCAGAGCCGGCGAGACCGACGGCAGCAGGGTCCCCACGGCCAGCGTCAGCGGGTACAGGGCGAGCGCCGCGTAGCTCACGCTCGACAGCCGCACCGGGTGGTGGCGGTCCATGAGCCGCCCCATGAGCGGCCCCAGCAGCGCCACCCCGAGCGAGGCGATCAGCACGCGGGCGTGGGAGATCTGCTGGTAGCTGAGGTCCAGCTCCTCGGTGAAATACAGGGGGACGACGGGCATGAGCATCATGTAGGCGATGCCGTAGATCATGAAGTTGATCTCGAACCAGTAGAAGTCGCGATCCTCGCGGAAGGTCGCCGCGGCCTCGCGGAAGGGCGAGGCGGCCGCTTCGGCGAGCCGGCGGACGCTAGGCCGTTCGCGCGCCCGTCGCGGCGTCACGACGACGCCGGCGTCCCGGCCGCCCGCCGGTCGCGGCAGCCGGGCCAGGATCAGCAGGTGGACGAAGCCGACCAGGCCGAGCAGCGGGTAGAGCCAGCGGAAGCACATCGGGTCGCGGTCCAGCAGCGCGCCCAGCAGCAGGCTCATCGCCGCGGCGGTCAGGTGCTGGGCCAGGGCGCCGCGGCCGTAGGCCTCGCCGCGGCGGTCGGCGCGGATGTTCTCCTGCAGGATCCCGTTCTGGGCGGGGTAGACCAGCGAGGAGAAGAAGTAGACCACCGCGAGCAGGGCCGTGAACGCCAGGGGCCCCCGCACCGCGAACATCAGCACCATGATCGCGCGGCCGCCGAGCCCGCCCCAGAACAGCCAGCGCCGGCGCCCGCCGCGCTCGAGCATCCGTCCCCAGTAGATGGCCAGCACCATGCTGGCCGACTCCAGGATGACCGTGAAGGTCACCAGCCAACCGGGCGCGAGCAGCGACTTCGCCAGCACGAACGGGAACAGGATGTAGCCCGACCACCACACGCCCTGGCAGACCATGCCCAGCAGGTAGCGGCGCATGGTCAGGCGTTCCAGGGCGATCGCGTCGAGGGTGTCGGAGCGGGCCGTCATGGCACCATCATGCGAGCCGGCGCGTCCCGGCGCCAGCCCGCGTTCAGGCCCGCGGGAAGACCCGCAGCAGGACCAGGACGATCATCACGGCCGACAGGGCGACCTTGAAGAGACTGGCCAGGGTCTTGCCGGCGAAGGCGTGCCAGCCGATGCGCAGGCTGGGTTCGAGGCGCCGCTCGCGCCAGTACTGGCCGGCGACCGCGCCGAGGAAGGAGCCGACGAACCCGCCGGCCACGGCCCCGAGCACGGGCACCACGGCGCCGCCGGCCACGGCCCCGGCCAGCCCCCCCAGGAAGGCGCCCAGGACGCCGTGGCGGGTCGCGCCCTTGCGGGCGACGTAGAACGTGCCGACGACCGCCTCCACGGCCTCACCCAGCAGGGCGAGGCCGAGCAGGAACAGCAGGAAGGGCCAGGTGAGCGGGGTGAAGCCGGTGGCCAGGGCGTGCAGGAGCGCCAGCCCGACGATGACGAAGTTGCCGCTCAGCCCCAGGACCGTCAGCAACGGCGTCGCGAGCAGCGCCAGGATCCAGAGTCCCAGCAGCAGCCAGCGCCCGGACTCCGCCACGAGGTCCACCACGGCCGGCATCGGGCGCCCCTCCCGTCACTCGTGAGCGTGGAAGAGCTTCTCGCCCGCCCGCACGGCGAACGGCAGCCGGTTCTCCGCCGGCGGGAGCGTGCAGTTGTACTTCTCCGGGTTGTAGTCGCAGAGCGGGTTGTAGGCGAAGTTGAAGTCCACCTCCACGGTGCCGTCCGCGGCGAGCTCGAGGTCGAGGTAGCGGCCGCCGCCGTAGGTCTCCTCGCCCGACGTCGCGTCGTAGAACGGCAGCCACAGGTAGTCGCCGTCCTTGGGGTCGGCCGGTCCCAGGACCGAGAGCGTGTGGTTCTTCCCCTCGTGGGCGAAGGTGACCTTGCCCTTGAGCACGTAGGGCACGGTGTTGCCCTTGCGTTTGGTCAGCTCGACGGTCCGGCCGCCGGTCACGGGCTCCAGGGGCAGCCGGTAGCGCAGGCCCTTCTCGGGGAAGTAGTAGTTGAGCCCCTCGAAACCGGGCAGGTCCTCCACGCGCAGGGCGGTCTGCGCCGAGTCCATGAAGGCTTCGTTCTTGTCGATGCGGAACTCGACCAGGCGGATCTCCCAGGCCTCCAGTTCCTGATCGTTCATGGCCAGCGGGCCGGGGGCCTCCGACACGCACCCCGCCGGGCCGACCGCGGCCAGGATCATCAACGCTCCCAGCGACAGCATCGTCCTGCTCGTCATCCCCTGCTCTCCCGTCGGTTCGTCCCGTCGGCGTTGCGCTGTTGCCCGCCGCCGGAACCCTCGTTAATGTTGCCAAGAGTAGCCATGTTGCCAAGAGTAGCCATGTTGCCAAGGCGTGCTCCGGCCTGCGAGCACGAAAGCGGCGCCGCTGCCGGCGGCGTCGCCCGGCCAGGATAGCATATCGCGCCGTCCACGGCAGCCCCGACCTCACGCCGACGCACAGGAGTGCCGGATCGTGAACGCCCAACGCCGCCCGCTCCCCGTCCCGCAGATGGAACCGCTGCTGTTCCTCGTCGCGGTGCTCGGCCGCCTGCCGGCGCTGGGCGCCTGGTGGCACGGCGCCGACTGGGAACTGCTCGGCCGAGCCACGGGCGCGGCCGGGATCGGCGAGGCGCCGGTCCGCTGGTTCAGCCAGGTCGCCTACTGGCGGCTCCTGGGGCCGTTGCTGGGCACGACGCCCGGTCCGTGGGCCGTGACCCGCCTGCTGCTGCACGGGGCCGTGACGGTGCTGGTCCACCGGCTCGCCCTGCGGGCCGGCGCCTCCCGCGCGGGCGCGTTCGCCGCGGCCCTGCTGACGGCGGTCACCCCCCTCGCCTTCGTCCCCCTCTACCAGGCCGCCGGCGTCCAGGACCTGCTCGGCGCGGCGCTGGCGCTGCTCTGCGTCGAGCGGCTGCTCGCGGGCGGGCCGCGCGCCGCGGCGACGGCCGCGTTGGCCGGCCTGCTGGCGGTGCTGAGTCGGGAAAGCGCGCTGGGGCTGCCGGTCTGGGCCGCCGTGCTGGCCTTCGGCGGCGACCGCGCGCGGCGACACGAGCGGCTGGCGGTGGCCGCCGGTCTGGCGATCGCGTCCGTGTTCGAGGCCGCGCTGCTGCTGCGGCACGCCGCGACCGCGCTCGGTCACGCCCGCGAACCCTGGTCCGCGGCCAAGGTGCCGCTCGACCTGATGCAGTACGGTTGGTGGATGATCTCGCCCTGGCCGATGCCGACCGCCCGCTTCACGCTCCTCACGGGCGTCGCGGGGCTGCTGGCCTGGCTGGCTTGGGGTTTCCGGGCGCGGGCCGGTTGGCGGTCCGGCGACCGCGCGGCGGCGTCGGCGCTGCTCGGTGCCGTGCTCGCCCTCGCTCCCGCCCTGACGCTGCGGTCCCCCGCGCAGCCCCACCTGGCCTACGCCGCCTGGGCCATCGCGGCGATCGTCCTGGGACCGGCGCTGGCGCGACGGCGGGAGGTCCCGCGCCCGGCCGTCGCCCTGCTGTTCGCCGCCGCGGCGACCGCGCTGTCCTGGGGTGCGTGCGAATGGCGCATCTCGCGGCGCGGCGCCGACGGGCTGCCGGCCGACCCGGTGGTGTGCCGCACGGCGATCAGCCACGAGGCGCTGCGGACGCTGCGCTCGGTGCCCGCCGGGCCGTCGCCCAGTCTCGTGATCCTCCAGCCGGCGGCGCTGCGGGCGGCCGCGGGCGAAGACCCGGCTGGCGGGTTCCGGCCGACGCTCGTGCTCGAAGCCCTGGCCGGCGACCTGGGACCCACGCTGATGGGCCCCCGCGGCGCGACCGTCCGCTGGGCCTCCGACCTGGACCGCGTCTCACTGGACGCGACCGTGCTGCTGGACGCCGGCGCGCGCCTGCTCTACTGGGGACCGGCGCCGCAGGCCTTCCTCTACCTCACCTTGAGCGAGATCGGTCTGGGCCGCGCGGCCGAGGCGGCGGACGTCTTCGAGCGCGGCCTGCGGCGCTCCCCGCCCACGCTGTCCTTCCAGTTCGACGCCGGGCAGCTGCCCGTGACCCTCGACGCGGTGCGCGCCGGCGCGCCCGCGTTCCTGGCGGCCGTCGACGGCGCGGACCTGCCGCCGACGGAACGCGCGGCCCTCTCGGGGGCCGCGCGCGACCTGCTGGCGCGCAGCGGCGCCGGCTCCTAGCTGTCTCCGATTCAGCCGCGCGCCTTCGCCGGCACGCCGACGACGGTCGTGCCCGCAGCGACGGACCTGGTCACGCAGGCGCCGGCGCCGACGACCGCGCCGTCGCCGAGCGTCAGCGGCACCCCCTCGTGCCCGTTGATGATCACCGCGCCGGTCCCCACGTACACCCCGCGCCCGAAGTGGACCCAGCCGGAGATGTGCGCGCCGGGCGCCAGGGTGGTGTAGTCGCCCATGACGACGTCGTGCCCGACCGTGCAGTCCAGGTTGATCTGGACGTGGCGGCCCAGCACGATGTTCGTGGTCAGCAGGTTGCCGGCGCAGACGACGGTCCCCTCGCCGACCTCCACCCACTCCGACATCTCGACGCGCGGGTGGACCAGCGTCGCGCACCCGAAGCCGGCCGCCGCGGCCCTGCCGACCAGCTTCTCGCGCAGGGCGGGATCGCCCACCGCCGCCGTCAGCGCGGCCTGCGGGAAGGCGGCGCGGGCCGCGTCCAGACCCATGACCGGGAACCCGTTGATCGTGCGGCCGTGCGCGGCCGGGTCGTCGTCGACCAGCGCCGCCACCCGCCAGCGCCCCTCGATCGAGCGCGCCAACCAGGCCACCTCGCGCGCGAAGCCCCCCGCCCCGTAGATGACCAGATCCTGCATCGCCATGCGCGGCTCCTTCCTCAGACCCGGTGTCTGTCGAGATCCGACCTGCCGCCTACCTCAGGAACAGCAGCGCCCCGCCGCCCACCGCGACCGCGACGCCCAGCAGCGCGGTCGGCGAAGGCCTGTCGCGGTGGATGAGCCAGGCGGGCAGCAGCACGGTGATCGGCACGGTGTTCATCAGCGCCGAGGCCACGCCGGTCTCGGTGAGCTTCAGCGCGGCGATGGCGGCCCACATGCCCAGGAACGGCCCGAGCACCACCGCCGTGGCCGCGGGCTTCAGCACCCGCGGGTCGCGCAGGCGCGGCAGCTGCGCGACGATGTCGCGGCGGCCGAGCAGGAACACGCCCATCGCCAGCGTCGCCCACCAGCCGCGCACCAGGGCGGCGGCCAGCGGCGGCGTGTCGCCCGGCATGCCGAGCTTCGCCAGCACGTTGCCCACCGCCGAGCAGACCGCGCACACCAGGGCGGCCCCCAGCCCCCGGACCAGGACCGCCCGCGGCACCCCGCGGTGGTCGCCGGTGCCGTCGTCGCGCCCCAGCACGGCCAGCAGGATCCCCCCGATGACCACGGCGATGCCCGCCAGCGCCAGCGTCCCCAGCCGCTCCCCCAGCACGGGCCACGCCGTCAGCGCCGCCACGACCGGCGTCGCCGCCAGCATCAGCGAAGCCCTGCGCGGCCCCGCCAGCATGATCCCCTTGTAGTAGAACGAATCCCCGATCGCGAGCCCCAGCGTCCCGCTCAACCCCAGCCACATGTGCTGCCGCCAGGTGATCCCTTCGGGCCACGCCGTGCCCGTCGTCACGACCCACGCCAACCAGAGCAGAGTCGCGCCCGCCGGCAGCCTGAATGCATTCACGAGAATGGCACTGCTGCGGCTGCTCGCCAGCCCGAACAACGTCGCCCCGAACCCCCACATCAGCGCCGTCGAAAGCGCCAGCAACTCCCCGAGATGGCTCAACACGACTCCCGACTGCAGCAGAGGCCGGAGGAGATATGGGGGGGCCATCCCCGCAGGCGTGAATGCCTTTCGACAGCGGGGATGGCCCCCCCATATCTCCTCCGGCCGGCGCTCACAGCGGACGAGTCGCCTTCTTGAGCCACTCCCGGTGATCCCTGTCCAGCAGGGGCGAAAGCTCCTTCAACACACGCTGGTGGTAGACGTTCAGCCAGGCGATCTCGTCGCGAGTCATCAGCGACTTGTCGATCATCCGGCGGTCGATCGGGCAAAGCGTGACCGGCCACCAGCGCAGCCATTCCTGGTCGGGGGTCGAGAGCTTCTCGTCGCGCACCACGAAGCAGAGGTTCTCGATGCGGATGCCGAACTTGCCGGCCTCGTAGTGGCCGGGTTCGATCGACAGCAGATGACCGGGCAGCAGGGGCACGTTCTTCACGTCGCGGGGCGTGAGGCCCATCGGCCCCTCGTGGACGCCGAGGTAGTGGCCCACGCCGTGGCCGGTGCCGTGGCCGTAGTTGGCGCCGTCGAGCATCAGCGGCTGGCGGGCCAGGATCTCGAGGCGCTGGCCGGACATGCCGCGCGGGAAGGGCGTGCGCGTCAGGTTGATGTTGCCCTGCAGCACGCGCGTGAACATGCGCTTCGCGCGCGGGGTCGGCGGGCCCAGGGCGACGGTGCGGGTGATGTCGGTGGTGCCGTCGAGGTACTGGGCGCCCGAGTCGATCAGGTAGACGCCCTTCGGCTTCAGCGGCACGTCGGTCTGCGGCGTGGCGCTGTAGTGGACGATGGCGCCGTGGGCCGCGTAGCCGCTGATGGTGCTGAAGCTCAGGTCCTGGAACAGGGGCTGCTCCTCGCGGAAAGCGCGCAGCCGGTCCGAGGCGCTGATCTCGGTCTGGCCGCCGCGGGGCACGGCCTTCTCCAGCCAGCGCAGGAACTTCACCATCGCCGCGCCGTCGCGGACGTGGGCGGCGGCGACGCCGCGGATCTGCACCGGGTTCTTGATCGAGCGCAGGTCGGTGACCGGCGTCGCGCCGCGGATCAGCAGGGACCCGCCGAGCAGGTCGGCGACCCAGCGGCTGGTGGTGGCGGGATCGACGAGCACGCGCAGCCGGCGCTTGCCGGCGGTGCGGCGGCGACCGAGCGCACGCAGGTCCGTCGCCACCTTATCGTACGGGCGGATCTTGACGATCCCCTTCAGGCCGCGGCGCACGGCGTCGTTGAGCTTGCCCTCGTCGAGGTAGAGCACGGCCTCGCGCCCCGTGACCACCAGGTAGCTGATGACCACCGGGGTGGACTCGATGTCGCGGCTGCGGATGTTGCAGAGCCAGGCGATGGCGTCCAGGGCGCCCAGGACGTGGGCGTCGACGTCCTGGCCCTTCATCGCCGCGCGCACCCGCGCCAGCTTCGAGGCCGCCTTTTCGCCCGCGTACTGCGGCCCGTGCAGGCGCACCGGGGCGGCCGACGGCGCGGGCCGGTCGGCCCACAGCCGGTCCACCAGGTTGCGCGGCACGTAGCGCACCTCGATGCCCTTCTCGCCCAGGGCCCGCTCGAAGTCGTCGGCCGCGGACATGGACATGACCTGCGGGTCGACGCCCAGGACCTGGCCCTGCTTCAGGTTCCTGCCGGCCCACTCCACGAGCGAGGGCACGCCCGGCGCGCCTAGCTTCATCAGCGCGACGCCGCTGCCCTGCAGCTGCATCTCGGCCTGCAGCCAGTAGCGCGAATCGGTCCAGAGGCCGGCGGCGCGGGCGGTGACCAGGATGTCGGCGACCGAGCCGGTGAAGCCGCTGAGCCAGGCGCGGCGCTGCCAGCAGGCCGGCACGTACTCGCTCTGGTGGGGGTCGACGCTGGGCACGTAGTAGGCGTCGATCTTCTCCTGGCGCATCAGGGCGCGCAGCGCGGCGATCTTTTCGCGGGTGGTCATCGGACGTCGCCTCCGGTTGGGGATCGTTGCAGGGTCGTCAGTGCCAGGCCGGGGTCGCGCGGACCCCGAGGATCGCGGCCAGGTCGGCCTCGAGCGAGACCGCGGGCGTCTCGACGATGCGGCCCAGTTCCAGGCCGCCCTCGTAGACGATGAAGGTCGGGACGAGTTCCACGCCGTAGCGTGCCCGGTAGCCGGGCGCGACGCCGCGGCTCTCCTCCCAGGCCAGCGCGGCGGGGTCGTCGGCGCGCCCGACCGCGAGCATCTCCAGGGACTCCGCCGCCAGCCCGCAGGCTTCCATGACCTTCCAGAAGCGGGGCACCTCGCGGCGCGAGTCGGAGCACCAGGTGCCCAGCACGCACACGACCCGCAGGTCGCGATCCAGGGCGGAGAGCGCCGCGACGACGTCGGGCGAGGGCTCGTACGATGCGGCCTCCGGCGCCAGTTCCGGCGCGAACGCGCTCCAGGCTTCGCGCGAGAGCGGGCCGATCAGGTAGGGGCCCTTCTCGTGCTCGATCCGGGCGGAGTCGGCGACCGCCGGCGCCGGCGCCTCGTCGGCGGCCGCAACGGCCGCGGGGGCGGCGATCACCGCCATCAGCAACAACGGCACCACCAACGCGTATCGGGACATGTCGCGACCTCCCTGGAGGATCCGGCCGGGGTCTGTTGCGCGGGCCCGCGCCGCATCTGTATAGTGATAGCACCTTCCGGGAGGATCCCACAAGCTCGGAGGACTCCGTTCGGCCTCCGTGCCCGCAACCACCGGAGATGTCCGTGAGCCGCCGTTGCTTCGCCCTCTTCCTGGCGCTCATCGTCCCGGCCCTCGCGGCCCGGGCGGGGCCCGGCATCGGGGACGACGGCCAGACGGCGCTGCCCACCGGCCGCATCATCGTCAAGCTGCACGAGACGGCGGGCGTGGTCTTCGCCGACGAGGGGCTGAAATCCGCGACGCCCGCCGCCGCCGCCCGCGTCGCGGACCTGCTCGCGGGCGCCGCCCCCGGGTTCGCCGCGAAACGACTGTTCCCCCGCGAAGCGGCGGAGCTCGCGGCCGAGCGGGCCACGGCCCGCGCCCGCGGCGGCCGCGACCTCCCCGACCTGAACACCTACGCCGTGCTGGAACCCGCGCGCCCGGCGGACCGCGACGAGCTGCTGCGGATCGCCGCCGCCCTGCGCGCCGACCCGGACGTCGCGCACGCCTACCTCGAACCGGCGGTGCGACCGGCGGGCAGCCTCGCCGTCGTCGCGTCGCCCACCACCCCGGACCAGCTGACGACCGCGGATTTCTCCACCCTGCAGGGCTACCTCGGCGCGCCGCCCGTCGGCATCAACGCGCTGGCCGTGGCCTCGCTGCCCGGCGGCCGCGGCGCGGGCGTGCGCGTGCTGGACGTCGAAGGCGCCTGGCTGTGGACCCACGAGGACCTGACGGCCCCGGTCCACACCGCCGGCGGGGTCGTCGTCGACCAGGAGTGGCGCAACCACGGCACCGCCGTGATGGGCGTGATCCGGGGCGCCGACAACGGCCAGGGCATCCGCGGCGTGGCCCCCTCCTGCCTGGTCGGCGGCGTCTCGATCCACAGCCTGAGCACCTCCGCGGCGGTGAGCAACGCCACCGGCGCGACCGCCTACGGGGACATCATCCTGATCGAGCTGCAGGGGGCGGGCCCCAACGCCAACGGCGCCGGCGACTACGGCTACATCCCGATGGAGTACTGGCAGGATACGTTCGACGCGATCAGCATCGCGACGGCCCTCGGCCGCACCGTCGTGGAGGTGGCCGGCAACGGGCTGCAGGACCTCGACGACCCCATCTACATCGGCCTGTTCGATCCCGAAGTCCGGCACTCCGGCGCCATCATGGTGGGCGCCGGGGAACCGACCACCCTCGAGCCTACATGGTTCACCAACCACGGCGCGCGGGTCGACCTGCAGGCCTGGGGCGAGCAGGTGACGAGCTGCGGCTACGGCGACCTGCAGGGAACCGGCTTCGCGGAGAGCGCCTGGTACACGCAAGTCTTCAACGGGACCTCGAGCGCGTCGGCCATCGTGGCGGGCGCCGCCGCGCTGCTGCAGGGGATGACCCGCGCCCAGTACGGCTACTCGCTCGACCCCCGCCACCTGCGCGACATCCTGGTGGCGACCGGCACGCCGCAGGCCGCCGACCCGGACCAGGTCGGGCCGCGCCCGGACCTCGTCGCCGCCTGGGAGCGCGTCTCCACCAGCGTGGGCAACGTGAATGGGCGCGTCCTCGATTCCCAGACGATGTTGCCGGTCGCCGGGATCGCGATCGCCGTCGAGGGGGACGCGGCCGACCTGATCTCCGATTCGCTGGGCCGTTACAACTACACCGCCGAACCGGGCCCGGCGACCTTCCTGTTCGACAGCTACTTCCACGCGCTGGAGAGCTACTCGGCGGTCGTGTCGCCGGGCGTGGCCCAGGTCCGCGACGTGGTGCTGCAGAAGCTGCCGCAGGTGACGGTGTCCGGCCGGGTCCACGGCGAGGGCGGCGAGCCGCTCGGCGACGTCCGCGTCGAGCTGGTCGACTCGCCCCTCTCCCCCGTCGAGACCTTCGCCGACGGCGTCTACAGCCTTCCCGGCGTGGCGACCGGACGCGCCGGCAACCTGCTGTTCCACCGCAAGCCGGGCCACGGGGTGCGCGTGATCGGCCTGATGCCCGAGGTCACGCCCGGCAACATCATGCCGCAGTTCGCCGAGCTGCCGGTCGCCGACGAGTCGTTTACCTCGCCCGGCGACTTCGCGCCGATGAGCACCGCCTGGATGTGGGGGATCGCGCCCGCGGGCCCGGACTCGTGCTTCAGCATGCCCGGATGCTGGGGCGTCGGCTACTACGGGGAATACAACGACAACCAGTACTCGACGCTGACCTCGCCCGCGTACGCGTTCCCCGGCGCGGACGAACTCCACCTGAGCTTCCACATCTGGTGCGACACCGAGCCCGGCTACGACGGCGTGCGCCTGGAGCTCCTGCAGGGCGAGACGTGGCTCGTGATCGAGCCGGTCGGCGGCTACGATTACGCGAGCGTGGCCGCGCTGGGCGGGGGCCCCGGCTGGTCCGGCAGGCAGGGCGACTGGCGCGGCGTCGTGTTCGACCTGACGGGTCGCGACCTGTCGTCGTTCCGCTTCCGGCTGCTGTTCCGGGCCGACGGCTCGCTCCACTACCGCGGCTTCTTCTTCGACGACGTGACCTTCGACGCCGGCAACACCTTCGTGGCCGTCGACGGCGCCGTGCCCGCGGCGCCGCGCCTGGCGGCGTACCCCAACCCCTTCAACCCGCGCACCACCGTCCGCTGGGAAGCGGCGGCGGCCGGCCTGCGCGCGCTCGAGGTGTTCGACGCCAGGGGACGGCGCGTCAGGACGCTGGCCGGCGGCGGCGGCGACGCGGCGCGGGGCGAGGCGGTCTGGGACGGGAGGGACGACGCCGGTCGGCCCGGGGCCGCCGGCGTCTATCTGGTGAGGCTGCAGGACCTCGCGGGCGCGACCGCCACGGCGCGGGTCACCCTGGTCCGCTAGGTCGGTCCGCTGAACAACCGCTAGATCATCCTGACGAACCAGTTCCGCGACTTCCGCTTCACGCCCCCGAACCACCAGGCCAGCGGCAGCATGACCGCCAGCAGGCCCGCGAGCCCGACGAACGACTCCAGCACCGCGCCCTTGCGGTACAGGTCGGGCAGCAGCCGCGTGAAGATCGCCAGCAGCGGGATGTGCACCGCGTAGAAGAACAGCGGCACCCGCCCGACGATGGCGAAGGGCCGCAGCACGCGCGTGCGCAGGCCGATCAGGCAGAACAGGCCCACCATGAAGATCACCGCGCCGGCGAACCACACCTGGTGGCTCAGGCTGGGCGGGTACTTCTGCTCCAGGAAGAACGACCACTCGAAGAACTTCCCGGCCGGGAAGATGTTGGCGTAGGAGCCGCCCCACAGGCGCAGGCCCCAGGCCGTCACGATCAGCGAGGCGCCGAGGGCCAGGCTGCGGCGCGCCCGCTGCGCGCCGTCGCGCCAGGCCTCGAACCAGAAGTGGGCCATGACGCTGCCCAGCGTCGCCAGCGCGAACCAGGGCAGCACGGGGTACTTGTTGAAGTCCCCCGAGTCGATGAACAGCTGCATCGGGACGTGGGTCCAGGCCTTCGCGTCGTAGGGGATCCGCAGCAGCAGCGGGTGGACCAGGCTGACGACGACCGCGACCGCCAGCCGCCACTGCCAGCGCCAGCGCACCATGATGGCCAGCAGCAGCATCGAGGTGCCGATCGTCGCGATGATGCCGAAGTGCTCCAGGCGCAGGCGCGCGAAGCCGCCCCAGCTGGCGTTGACCCAGACCAGCTGCACCGCGACCAGGAACAGGCCGCGCTGGATGAAGTCCCAGCGGGCGCGCCCCGGCGACTCCCCGCCCGCGACGCGGCGCCAGTAGGAGTTGTACATCATGGCCCCGTTCATCATCAGGAAGCCGGGCGCGCAGAGGTAGCCCATGTAGCGCAGCGCGAACTGCCCGAAGTTGTCGAAGAACGGGTCCAGCGGGTCCAGGCTCAACCAGGCCGCGTTGAAGTAGTAGTTGCTGTGGCCGAGGGCCATCATCACGCCGATGAGCCCGCGGAACTGGTCGATGAATTCGAACCGCTGCTTGCCGGCCATGCTCGCTCCCGTCACTCGCCGTTGCGGACCACGCGGAACCCCAGGAAGTCGTCCGCCGAGGTCGGGTAGGTGGCGCCGCGCGCCGCGGACCGGCACTCGCGGGCGAAGTAGTGCCAGCTGCCGCCGCGCACCACGCGCCGGTCGCCCGCGGCCGGTCCCGCGGGATCGAACACGGGGCCCGCCGGGTAGTGGCCGTACCAGTCCCAGCACCACTCGCGCACGTTGCCGTGGACGTCGAACAGGCCCAGGGCGTTGGCCGCCTTGAGGCCCGCGGCCTGCGGCCCGGCGGCCGCGTTGTAGCAGTACCAGCCGGCCGCCCCGAGCAGGGGGTCGGCGCCGCAGGCCGTCTCGACGAGCTCGCCGTTGAACAGCGACGTGGTCGTGCCGGCGCGGCAGAGGTACTCCCACTCGGACTCCGTCGGCAGGCGCCAGCCATCGGCCTCGCGGTCCCAGGTGACCAGCGGCCCGTCGATCGCGTAGGCCGGGGTGCGGCCCTCGGCCAGGGAGAGGCGGTTGCAGTAGTCGACGGCCTCGAACCAGGTCACGTTGTGGACCGGCAGCTCGTCGCCGACGAAGGTGGAGGGGTTCGCGGGCATGCGCAGGTTCCAGGCGGCCTGGGTGACCTCGCGGGCGCCGGCGACCGGCGCCGCCGACAGCAGGACGTCGTGCTGGACCTCGTCCGTGAAGCGGCCGACCTCGCCGGCGGGGCTGCCCATGACGAAGGCCGCGCTGCCCACGTAGGGGCCGGCGGCCGCGGCGAGGGCCACCGGGCGGCCGAGGGCGTCGACGAAGGCGAAGGCGTGCTCGTGGGCGCCGGCGGGAAGCGTGGTCTGGTAGACGTAGACCGCACCGACGGCGGGGCTGCCCGATTCCAGGGTCATCGCGTGGGTCGCGCCGTCGATCGTCACGTCGTGCGCCTGGGGCGCGGCGTCGCCGTCGTCGACGAAGGTGACGCGGAAGGCGAAGACCGTGGCGAGGTCCCCCAGGGCGGGCGCGACGCCGCCCTGCCGCAGGAAGGCGCCCTCGATCGTGGTCGCCGCGGCGTCGTTCGAGAGGTCCGAGAGGTGCCCCGCGTCGTCCAGCGTGCGCAGCGCGAAGTGGTAGGCCGTGCCGGGCGCGAGGCCCGCGGCGGCGAACGTCTGGCGGGTGCCGGCCGGCGCCGGGGCCGGCGCCCCGTCGACCGCGACGGCGGCCTCCCAGTCGGCCTCGTCCTCGATCGGCGCCGCGGACCGCCGCACCAGGTAGGAGGCGGCCGTGCCGTGGAAGCCGTCGTCGCCCACGGCCAGCCAGGAGAGCTCGACGCGGGTGGCCGATAGCGGCGACGCCGCGAGCGTCGTGACGGGCGCGGGCGCCCGGGTGTCCGCGGTCAGCGGCGGCCCGGCCAGCACCAGCAGGCCGTCGGCGCGGTCGGCCACCAGGACGTGCCCGTCGGCGGTGACGCAGAGGTCCGAGGCGTAGCTCGTCTCGACGATGCCGGCGTAGACGGGGTGCTCGGGGTCGCGGACGTCCACGACGTGCACGCCGCCGTCGGCGGCGCAGAGCAGCGCCCAGCCGCGCGCCACGACCAGCGAGCGGCTGTAGGCCGAGAGGTCCAGCTGGGCGACCTTGACCGGCGTCGCGCCGCCGTCGATGCGGAAGACCGCCAACCCCTCGACGCCGTCGGCCACGAAGGCGTAGCCGCCGTCGACGGCGACGTCCAGGGCGTTGCCGGGGGTGTCGGCCCAGCTCACCTGGCGCACCTGGCCGAGGATGCGCACGCGCACGTCGACCACCGCGAGGCCCATCTCGTCGTCCGCGACGTAGGCGTAGCCGTCCTTCACCGCCACGCCCTTGGCGTAGCCCTGGGTGCCGGTGAAGACGCCGCCGTACTCGAGCACGCCCGGGAAATCGGGGTTGGTCTCGAAGATGCGCAGTCCCTTCCAGCTCTCGGCGAGGTAGACGACGCAGGGGTCGTCGGGGTCCTGGGGCTCCTCGACGAAGACGCGCTGGCCGTCCACGGCGGTCGTGCCCTGCTCGTAGGAGACGATGCCGGCGGGATCGGTGATGTCGTAGGTGGTGATGCCCTCGGTGCCCTCCACCACCAGCGCCATGTCGACCAGGGTCGCGTTGGCGAAGGTGCGCACGACCTCGATGCTGCCGGCGTACTTGGTGGTGTTGAGGGTCGTCACCAGGACCGGCGCCCCCGGCGCGGAGATGTCGACGACGTGGATGCCCGCCTCGCCGCCGGCCACATAGGCGAAGTCCCCCAGCGCGGCGACCCCCTCGTTGGCGCTGGGCAGCGGCACGCGCCCGATCACGTGGAAGGGGGACTCGGGCGACTCGTAGAGGTCGGCGGCGCCGCAGCCGGCCAGCAGGGCGGCCAGGGCGCAGGCGGCCGTCGTGGCCGCCCGTCGCCGTATCGTCTTACCGGTGATGCGCATCGTCGGGGCTCCTGTCGGGGTCCGTGCTAGAGTTTCCGGGCTAGAGTTTGTAGATCAGCCCGATCCAGTACCGGCGCTGGTCGTAGTCCTTGTCCTCGGCGATGTCGCCCTGCCACGGCGAGTCCACCGTGCGCTGGGAGAACTTGAAGCCGAAGACGGCGTCGACCCCGGCGGCCACCGGCCGGGCCATGGTCAGCTCGAGCGCGTAGACGTTGTCCTTGCGGCCCACGTGGTAGGGGTCGGCGTCGAGGCTCTTCTGCGAGGTGTACCAGTAGGCCTGGTACTGGCCGCTCAGGGCCAGGCTCGTGAACGCGCGGCGGGCCCACTTCGGCGACCACGCCACCTCGACCTGGTAGAGGTCCTGGTCGTACGAGGGGTCCGAGTTGTCGCTCGTTTCGAGGGTCTCCCCGACCTCGTCGTAGCCGCGCGCGGGCCCGTGCTCGAAGCCGTAGTCGAAGGTGAGGCGCCAGTCGGCGCGGGCCCGCCAGGAGAGCGTGCCGCGGGCGCCCCAGGAGAAGATGTCGTTCTCCATGAACGGCTGGTTGTAGTAGCGCAGCGTGCGGCTGAGGTCCAGCTTCCAGGTCAGGTCGCGGCTGAAGCGGTCGCGGTAGACCAGGGCGAACTCGTTGCGCGTGTAGCGGAACTCTTCCCAGACCAGGGGGTGGCTCGGGGCCTCCCAGGGCGGCTCGTCCGACAGCTGCCGGATGTACTGCTCGGGCGCGTAGCTGTAGGACAGCTCGCAGCTGCGGCCGCCGGGCAGGAACTGGCGGACGTACCACGAGTAGCCGGAGTTGGTCTTGATCGGTTCCTGCACGTACTGCCAGCGCTTCCAGCGGAAGCGCAGCCGCGTCTCCCCCAGCGCGATCAGGTCGCGGCGCGCCTCGACCTCGAGGCTCGGGGCCAGGATGTGGCAGTCCTGCCGCTCGATCTTGAACTTGTAGGGGTCCGTCCCGGCGTGGAACACGTCCAGGTAGTCGTCGGAGTAGCGCAGGAAGTTGTCGTCGTAGATCGTCTCGAGGCCGAAGGTCGCGCTCGTCTTCCAGGCGGACGCCTTGCGGGCCGGCGCCTCCGGTTCCGCCGCCGCGGCGACGCCGCACGCGGACAGGACGACCGCGAGGGCCGCCGCCGTCTTCGCGCCGCTCCGCCGGAGCCTCATCGCAGGTCCGCCGCCGGGATGCGGACGACGGCCGCCACGCCGCAGACCTCGGGCTGCAGGCAGCGGATCTCGACGCGGTGGCGGCCGCGCGGGATCTGGACGCGCAGGGACTTGCGCTCCCCGGGCATCACGTCCGGCCGTTCGATGTAGGACGCGGCGTCCAGCTTGTCGGCGTCGTAGTGGTGGATGCGGCTGACCTGGCCGTCGATGCGCACCTCCAGGGCGTAGGACTGGCGGCCGTTCATGCGGTGGTCGAAGTCCAGGCGCGTCCACACCACGGCCGTCGTCGGGCCCGCGACCTCGAAGGACAGCGGCCGCTCCGCGTCGAAGCGGTAGAGGATGGAGCGCACGCCGCTGTCGTACTGCAGGGTCGCGACGCCGGCGTAGCGTTCCGGCGACAGGTTGACGTACTCCTCGGCGACCCGGCTCGTCTCGCGGAAGAGGCGCACCGCGGTGAAGCCGGCGCCGGCGGACGCCGGGGTGACCGTCACTTCGTGCCAGCCCTCGGGGATCGTCAGGTAGGTGTGGTGCAGGGGGCTGGCGGGCGCGCCGGCGCAGGACGCCGCGCCGGTGCGCGGCTTCAGGCTCTGCGCGTCCGCGAGGGCCGTCTGCCCGTCGATCGCGAAGCGCAGCGTGCCGGAGACCGGTCCGGCCTCGCCGGGCGCGAACACGTAGCGCGACAGCACCTTGACGCGGCGCGGCCCGCGCACGCGGTACGAGGTCGGCGTCTCGGCGCGCAGCTTGTCGTAGGCCGCCTCGACGCCGTCGATGCGCAGGCAGACCGGCTCGCGGGCGCCCTGGGGCGCGACCGCACGCCAGCGCACCTCGGCCGTCGCTCCCGCGGCCGCCAGCGACAGCAGCACAAAGCAGGCGGTGGCCGCCGCTGCGCTGCGGTGAGGGATCGTCACGCCGCACCTCCCGCCCGCCGCCGGAAGCGGACCGCTCCCAGCAGGTTGCGCCGCACCTCGGGCGCCAGCACCACGGCGCAGAGGGCGCCGTACAACACCAGGAAGATCGCCACCAGCTCGAGCCGGTAGCCGTCCCGCACGAAGATCTCGCCCTCGCCCGGCTCCGGCAGGTAGTCGGGCGCCACCGGCAGCCCGTACTCGCGGGCCAGCGAAGCGACTTCGAGCAGGTGGATGACCGGCACGCCCCGGTCGGACATCAGCGTGAGCGTGCCCTTGCGCGGCCAGTTCTTCGCCTCCAGCGTCTCGGCGTAGCCGCGCGGGATCAGGATGCGGTTCTGGCTGCTGCCGAGGCTGGCCACGCCGCCGCCCACGTTCACGAAGCACTTCGGCACGCGGCCGCGCAGCGCCTCGTCGAAGAAGGACATGCGCTTGGAGATGGCCTCCTCGATGTTCTGCGAGCCGAGCAGCGGCACGCCGTTGCGGGCGATGGACGCCTCCAGCAGGCGCCGTCCCTCGGGGCTGAGGCCCTGGCCCATGTCGTCGCCGCCGCCCAGGGTGGCGGCCGCGCTGCGCACGTGCAGGACCCGCTCCTCGCGCAGGATCCGCTCCATGTCCAGCCAGGTGAACGAGGGGTCGTTGGCGCCCCACATCGAGGCGCCGACCGAGGTGACCACCACCGGCGACAGCTCCATGGTCTCGAGCGCGGCGTACACGGCCACGTTCAGCCCCGGGAACGAGCCCGTGACCGCCACGGCCACGGGGTCGCCGGGCCGCAGGCCGGCGCGGTTGAACAGCTCCACCACCACCGCCGCCCAGTTGGGGTTCAGGCTGGTGAGCTTGGCCTCGAGGTCGCCGCGGGCGTTGGTGACGAGGCTGAACTCCGGCCCCACCAGGCCGGTGCCGGCGGGGTCGTTGACCTTGTCGATCTCGGCGCCCTCCATGCGCAGGTGCCGGCGCAGCGTGGTGAAGGCCTCGTCGGCCTTCTGCGCCGCCGTCAGCTTCTCGGCGTAGTCGCGCTGGCGCACGGGGCGGCGCGTCAGCTCGAGCGCCCCCTGCAGCAGCACCGCCAGCACCGCCAACCCGAAGAGGATCAGCGGCCTTCTCCTACCCGATCGCGACATCAATGAGCATGCCTCCGTGGGCCAGCACCAGCACCAGGCGGACCAGGAACGCCGCCATGAGCATGGAGCTCAGGGTCTCGACGATCCCCTGCCGGTGCATCCAGTAGGCGATCAGCCCGGGGATGATGTACCCCACGGACTGGAAGAGCGAGGCATCGACGCCCGTGCCCAGCGCGGCGTTGAACACCAGCACGTAGCGCGTCAGGAACCCGAACACGAACCCGGCCAGCACGCAGAAGACCAGCGTGCGGCGCCCGTAGAGCAGCACCACGCGGCCGACCAGGCGCACGGTGCCGTAGGTGCAGAGCGCGGCCACGACCGTGCCCGCGATGCGCAGCGGCTGGTCGAGGTAGATCGCGATGTAGCCCGGGACGATGAGCCCGCCCGCCGCCAGGCCCATGATCTCCGAGAAGACGAGGCTGATCACCAGCCCCAGGCCGATCGCCTGGTAGATCAAGGGCGCACCTCCCGTTCGCGCAGCAGCGCCAGCACGTCCATGCCGATGCCGCCGATGTTGCCGATGCCCACCACCGTCGCGCCGGGCCCGCAGAGGGCGGCCGTGCGCGTCCAGATCTCGGCGGCGCCGGCGCCGCCCAGGTCGACGATGCGCTCGCGGGGGACCGCGCGCATCATGTCGGCCAGCTGCGACGTCCCCTGCCCGATCAGGACGTAGTGGTCGGCCTTCATGCTGGTCCCCAGCAGCGGCGCCAGGTCGCGCGCGCGGCGCATGCGGTCGGCCCGGTTGTTGAACAGGACCACCGACCGCGAGCCGGGGGCGTCGAGCCCCAGCGTGCGCCAGATGCGCGCCGTCGACTCCGGGTCGTTGGCCGCGAACGCGTTGGCGAAGACGAGCTCGCCGGCGGGGTCCGCGATGCGCAGGCGTTCCAGGGCGCCCACGTCGGGCCGCACCCCCCACATGCCCTCCAGCGCGCGGCGGCGGTCGACGCCGGCGGCCACGCACACGTCCAGGGCCAGGGCGACGTTCTCCGCGAACTCCACGTAGCGGAAGGGAGCCAGGTCCGCCGGCGTGACCGTCGCGGGGTCGGCCACCCGGCAGGCGCTGCCGCGGCGCCGGGCCGCCTCGGCCAGGTCGCCCGTGAACACGTCCTCGGCCGTGAACAGCGTCGCGCGCGCCGGCACGGTCTGCGACAGGCTGCGCGCCACGTCCTCCAGCCGGGGCCCCTGCACCTCCAGGTGGTCGGAGCGCACGTTGGTGATCACCCCGAGCGTGCTGTCGACGATGTCGCGCTCGCAGGTCCGCTGCAGGTCCGGCCGCACGGCCATGCACTCCAACACCAGCGCCTCCGCTCCCTCGGCCGCGGCCTGCCGGAACACGCCCAGCTGCTCGCGGATGTTGGGCGAGCCGTGCCGCACCACCGGCGTCTCGGTGCCGTCGGCGTGCAGGAAGCGCGCCGCCGAACCGGTCGTCTTGGCGCAGGTGCGGATGCCGCCCGCCTGCAGGCCCGCGGCGATGAGGCGGGTCACCGACGACTTGCCGCGGCTGCCGTTGACGTGGATGCGCAACGGGATGCGCCGGCGCGTCAGGCGGTGACGCGCCGTCTCCCAGACACCCAGCAGCGTGACCGCCGCGAGCAGCAGGACGATGAACCTCAAGCCTCCACCTACCTGACGAGCACGAGCTTGCGGGTCACCGCGGCGCCCGCGCTCTCGAGCCGGCAGAAGTAGACGCCGGCGGGCGCGTCTCGCCCGCCCTCGTCGCGTCCGTCCCAGACCGCCGCGCCCGGACCGGCCGGACGGTCGCCCGCGACCAGCGTGCGCACGAGCCGGCCCGCGAGGTCGAAGACGCGCAGCGTCGCCGCGCCGCCGCGGGGCAGGGCGAAGGCCATGGCCGCGCCGCCGCGCGCGGGGTTGGGCTGGCCGGACGACAGGAACAGCGCGCCGCCGTCGAAGCTCCCGGTGGCGGCCGCCGACGCGGTCGCCGCCGCCGAGCGGTGCCCGTAGGCGTGCAGGGCGACCAGGCGGTAGGTCGCCTCGCCCGCGGGCGCCGCGGCGTCGACGAAGGCGCGGGCGGCCGCCGGCAGCGGCGCCGCCGTCAGGGCGACCTCGCCGTCGTCGTCCGCGCGCATCACGAGCCAGCCCGCCACGGGCCGGTCGTCGGCGGGCCGCCAGGCGAGCGCGACCGCCCCCGGCGCCCGCTCGGCCAGGAGCTCGGCGGTGTAGGGCTCGTAGACGGGCGTCCGCGTCGTGACCAGGACCGCCAGCCCGGGGCCGACCGGTGCGGCGCCGGGGGCGTAGTCGTCGGAGTAGCTCAGCTGCACGCCGTCGTCCTCGTCCGGGCTCTCCCAGCCGACGGTCGCGTACTGCCGCAGGGTGTCGCGGTTGTGGACCTGGCGGTAGAGGAACAGCATCTCGCCGTCGCCGCCCGGCGCGGGGTGGACCGCGGGGTCGCGCAGCACGAGCTGGAAGGTCTGCACGTCGTCGATCTCGGGCAGGTAGTGCCGCATGCGGCTCCACTCGATCGTGAAGGTGCCCGCGACCGCGTCGTGATGCGTGAAGACGCCGCCGGTGCCCGCGAGCGCGGGGTCGAAGTTGTCCCAGAACGGCGCCACCATGGAGTGGTTGCCATGGCTGCTGGGCAGCGGCCAGTTGTAGAACTCCAGCTCGTCGTCGGTGTCGAAGCTGATCCAGCCGTTCTCGCTGACGCGGATCTGCCCGTCGAACTCCTGCCCGTAGTAGGTGAAGTCGAAGGGCAGGTCGACCAGCTTCACCTCGTTGTCCACGGCGAAGACCACCGGCGCGCCCTCGCCGCCCAGGGCGGGGTCCAGGTGCGTCCAGCGGTAGGCGGGCGCCAGGTCGGGGTAGTCGACGGCGTCGGCGCTGTCCAGCGCCCAGTAGCCGTGAGCGTCGGGGCCGCACGGGGCGCCGGCGTCGATCTCGCCGACCAGCAGCGTCGCGCCAGCACGGCCTGGTAGTCGACCGGCGCGGCGTCGGAAACGACGAACTCGAGCGCCGCGGCCCGGCCGGTCGGCACCGTCGCGTCCACGACCAGCGTCACCGCCGTGGGCAGGGACACGGTCGCGCCCGCGGCGATGGCCGGCACGTCCGCGTACTGGACGCCGACGGCGCCGATCCCCGCACCCAGCAGGTTCAGGCGCGCCTGGCCGCCGGGGAACGGGAGGCTCCCCTCGTTGCGCAGGACCGCGGTCAGGGCGTTCTCCAGGCCCTGGCGCAGGACCCCGTCGCCGCCGACGAGCAGGTTCTCGAGCCGGAGCGCCGGCCCGCCCACCACGAGCGTGCGCCCGTCGCGGTCGACCGCGTCGTCGTGGGCCGCGTCCAGGAACAGGTCCAGCAGCGCGCCGTCGTCGGCCGTGGTCAGCAGGCCGACGCGGAAGTACTCGTCGCCCGCGCAGGCGTGCACGGCGCCGCCGGCCAGGTCCGGCAGGGCGAAGGTCCCGTGCTCGACGCCGGCGGGGCCGTCGACGGTCAGCGAGAGCGTGACGCCCGTCGCGGTCGCCGTCCCGGTGTTGGTCACCACGGGGTAGACGTGCAGGACCTCGGCGGCGTTGATCACGCCGTCGCCGTTGCCGAAGCCGGCGGGGTTCTCCCAGCTCAGGCCCGTCAGCGCGAGGCGGGCGGCGGGCTGCGCGACCGCGACCTCGTGCTGCACCGCGAAGCGGTTCGGTGCGGTGACCGTGACCGTCAGCGGCGCGCCCTCGGCCAGGGCGGCCAGGGTCAGCCGGGCCACGCCGTCGGCCCCGGTCCAGCCGGCGCCGACCAGCTCGCCGGACTGCGTCAGGCCCACGCGCGCGCCGGCCAGGGGGGTCGTCCCGTCCTGCTCCGCGACGGTCACGTCGAAGCGGCCCGACCCGGGCGGGCAGGCGGCTTCGTGCGCGACCACGGGCTCGGTGACGGGGCCCTTCCAGAAGTTCAGCTCGGGGTCGCCGAGCAGGTTGTAGATGTGGAAGTAGAACTCGACGGACTCCTCGCCCGTGGCCTCGAACTCCAGCTCGTGGGGGAAGTAGGCGAAGAAGCGCAGCTTCCCGGCGAGCATCAGCGACCCCAGGTCGGTGACGGCCGGGTCGGTGATGCGCTCGAAGAACGAGATGGCCATCGCGTCGTTGTAGCGCGTGTGGGACCAGTGCTCGCCGTTGCCGATGAAGGCGACCGCGCCCTTGCGCGTCTCGGGCGTGCCCTGGCGCAGGAACACCTCGCCGAAGCAGGGGACGTCGGCGGCGAAGTCCCCATTCAGGCAGACGAAGCTCATCACGACCGGGGTCATCGCCCCGTTGTTCACGTTGGGGATCTCGGTGACCGTGAAGTGCGGCGGCTCCCAGCCGGCCGTGCCGTAGGCCCAGCCGCGGTAGACCACCATCGAGGCGCCGGCCTGCAGCGCCTGCGTGATCGGGAAGACGCCGTTGAACAGCGGCGGGAACGAGACGTGCGTGGCGGCCTGGAAGCCCAGGGACATCAGCTGCCGGCCGCACCAGGCCACGGTGCTGACCGGGGTGTCGGAACCGTAGTTGCCGGCCACCATGAGCTGGCGCGTCAGCCAGCCCTCGTCCGTGCGGTAGGGATCGCGCTCGTAGGCCACGCTCTTGTTGATCACCGTCTGCGCCTCGACGAGCGACGAGACGGGCATGCGGCCGAGCATCAGGTCGGGCAGCCAGTCGCCCTCGTCCATCAGGGCGTAGGGCAGGTCGGTCACGTTCTGGCTGATGCTCCAGGCGGGCACGTCGCCGACGTCGCCCAGGATGAGCACGTACTCGGGCGGCGCGTCCCAGGACGCGTACGCCGCGCGCAGCCAGTCGCGCACCGCGACGTTGGTGGCGCCGGTCTCCTCGGTGGTCGCCAGGCGGACTTCCAGGCCCTTGGCGCGCTTCCAGTCCAGCAGGGGCGCGGCGGCGGCGGCGTACGCCGGGGTCGTGATCACGACGTAGGTGCCGCGCGACGGCGCGAGGGACTTCCCGGCGACGTCCGCCGGCAGGCTCCCGGTCGCGCCCAGCGCCGCGTCGAAGGCGGACGACCGCAGCCGGCCGTTGCGCGCCGAGGCCCAGTCGCCGTCGTGCACGACCTCGAACCGGGCGCCGTCGTCCAGGCCGGCGGTGTTGACCACGGCCACCGGCAGGCCGCGCAGCCGGGGCAGCCGGCCGTCGCCCGACACGCTGCCGCCGCCCGCGGTCAGGTTCACCGACCACGTCGTGGCGTCCGGGGGCAGGGGGATCAGCAGGGCCGGCGCGGCGGACGCGGCGGCGGCGGCGGGGAGCCTGGTCACCAGGGTGCGGTCGCCGGCAACCTGGATCGCGAAGGGAGATTGCATCTCGTAGGGATCTTGCGCCCGCTGGTCGGCCGCCGCGGCGGTCCCGAGGACCGCCGCCAGCAGACCGGTTCCGAGAGCGAGCGTGAGCGCTGCCCGTTTCATTTGATCAGGATCATCCGCCTCGTGTGCTGCAGGCCCAGGGCCTGCAGTTCGTACAGGTAGACACCACTCGGCGCGGGCCGGCCCGCATCGTCGCGTCCGTCCCAGACCGCCTCGTGGCGACCGGCGGGGAGATCGCCCAGGGTGAGAGTCGCCACCGTTCTGCCGGAGACGTCGTTGATACGTACGAGGGCGGCGCCGGGCGCGTCAAGCGCGAAAACGATGGTGGTGCTGGGGTTGAACGGGTTCGGGTGGTTGCCCAGCAGCCGCGAGCGCTGCGGCGCGTCGCCCGCCGCGGTGGCCCCGCAGCGGCCCAGGGGGGCGCCCACCAGCTCCCCGCCGCAGCCGGTCAGGCAGGGGCTGCCGGGCTGCAGGTGGTAGTCGCCCGGCGCGCAGAAGAGCGGGGCGAGCGAGAAGTTGCCGCCGCCGTCGACGCCGCAGAGGGCGTCGCCGCCGGCGTTGCCGTGGATATCGGTGCAGGTGACCGTCGGGGTGGCGCCGTCGCAGACCAGCCCCGCGCCGGCGAGCGAGCCGGCGATGATGCAGCGGTCGATCGTCGGGGCGCTGCCCCACTGGGCCATGACGCCGCCGGCGAGGCCGCCGGCGCTGGTCTGGTTGCCGGCGATCGTGCAGTTGCGCAGGGTCGGGGACGGGCTGAAGAGGGTGTGCACGCCCGCGGCGTCGCTGAAGGAGCCGGAGCAGACGTTGTCGGCGATCAGGCAGCCCTCGATCAGCGGCGACGCCGAGTCGACGGCGACGCCGGCGCCCGAGACGTAGCTTTGCGTCGCCGTGTTGCCCGTGATCGCGCAGGCCCGCAGGATGCCCGCGGACCCGAGCTGGTAGGCGATGCCGCCGCCGTTGCCCAGGGTGGTGTTCCCGCTGATGGTGCAGCGCTCGATCAGGGGGGAGCTGGCGGCGACGAAGATGCCGGCGCCCTGCCCGTAGGCCGCGTTGATGGCGTTGCCGCTCACGGTGCAGTCGGTCAGGTGCGGGTCGCTGCCGTTGCGGATGAACACGCCGGCGCCGCTGGGGGCGTGGTTGTCCAGGATGTCGCAGTCGTCGACGCGGGGGCTGCTCTGCTCCTCGATGGCGAGGCCGCCGCCCTGCTTGGCGGTGTTCGCCACGCAGTCGACGCGGGTCAGGACCGGGCTGGCCTGGTTGTAGCAGATCACGCCGCCGTCGGTGCACTCGGTCACCAGGACGTCGGTCACGCGCACGTCGGGGCCGACCAGCCGCAGCAGGAGGCCGGCGCCGTAGGCCGCCGCGTAGGCGCGGCGGACCTGGAGGTTCTCGATGCGGCAATTCGTGACGTTCTCGACGAAGATGCCGCGGCCCGACAGCTGCGCGTCGATGATCGTCGCCGTCGTGCCCGCGCCCCTCAGGGTGACCCCGGACTTCATGATGACGCAGGCCGGGGTCGTGCCGGGCCCCTCGGTCGGGTGGGTGCAGTCGCTGTAGGTGCCGGCCGCGACCTCGACGACGTCCCCCGCGGCGGCGGCCTGGACCGCGGCGTGGATCTGGGCGTAGTCGCCGGGCACGTGGATGACGGCGGCGGATGCGGCGGCGGCGACGAACAACAGGGCGAACCCGGCCGCAAAGCGCAGGGACCTGGGCATGGGTGTCCTCCCGGGGTGGACGGATGGTGTGGGTGCAGGCGGGGTCGTCCGAACGACGGGATCATAGCATAGGGCACCGGGGGGCGCCACCCGAAGGCCCAGCGGGAAAATATCTATTAGTTTCCATGCTGGGGCTTGTGTTATGATGACGTCCAGCCGGTCCCGCAACCGGTTTTTTTCGGATTTCCCCACGATGGCTCCCGCAACCATCCCGGCCCGAATGTGCCCTGGAGGCCTTCATGCGTTCGTCCACAGCCGTCACGCTGTCGCTGCTGCTGATCGCGGCGACCGCCCTCGCCGCGCCCGCCGCCCGCGAGGTCGTCCTGGATCCGACCGCCGGCGCCCAGCCGGACCTCGCCCTGCTCCGGGACGCCGACGGCGTCCTGACCCTCGAGCTGACCCTGCCGCGCCTGACGGTCGAGGAGGTCGAGGCCGGCGGCGGCGCCTGGCAGGTGCTGTCGTTCCCCGACGCGGCCCAGCGCGGCGTCGAGGGCGCGCCCGGGCTGCCGGTCTTCAGCCGGCTGATCGCGTTGCCGGCGGGCGCGACCGCCAAGGCGCGGATCGTCGCCGACGAGACGGTCGACCTCGCGGGCTACCGGCTGCTGCCGGTCCAGGGCCGCGAAGGCGAGCCGTTCGTGTTCGACAAGGACGCCTACGCCGCCGCCGCCGTCGCCCCGTCCGTCGAGGTCGGCGATTCCGGGATCATGCACGGCCTGACCGTGGCGCCGCTGGTCTTCTCCCCGCTTGGCTACGATCCCGCGACCGGCCGCGTGACGGCCGCCGTGCGCCTGACCGTCGAGGTGACGATCACGGGCGGCGCCGGCAAGGCCGTGCGAAGGGCCGAGACCACGGCCTACGACGAGTTCTTCCGCGCCCGGGTCCTGAACTACGGCGGCGCCGACAAGAGCGCCGTCACCGAGATGGGCAGCTACCTGGTGATCTGCCCCAACAACGCCACGGTGATCGCCAACCTCGCGCCGCTGCTGGACTGGCGCCGCCGCCAGGGCTACAACGTCGTGCTGGCGACGACGGCCGAAGCCGGCGGCACCAACACCGCGATCAAGACCTACCTGACCAACGCCTACAACACCCTGAAGCCGCAGCTGGAATTCGTGACCCTGGTGGGCGACGCCAACGGGACCATCATGCTGCCCAGCTGGACCGAGAGCCTCAGCGGTTACAACGGCGGCGGCGACCACTACTACTCGATGCTCGACGGCATCGACCTGCTGCCCGACGTCAACCTGGGCCGCCTGTCGGTGACTTCGACGACGGAGCTCACCACGGTCGTGAACAAGATCGTCAACTACGAGACCAACCCGCCGCTGACCACCGATCCGGGCTGGTTCAGGCGCGCGACGCTGGTGGGCGACCCCTCGTCCTCGGGCATCACGACGATCTTCGTCAACCAGTGGGTGCGCGACCAGCTGCTGGCCCTGAACTACACCGAGATCGACTCCGTCTACAGCGGCAACTACGTCTCGCTGATGACCACGAACTACAACAAGGGCGGCACGCTGCACACCTACCGCGGCTGGTACGGCATGAGCGGCATGCAGTCCACCAACCTGCAGAACTTGACCAACGCCGGCGAGCTGTCCTTCTCCGTGATCATGACCTGCGACACCGGCTCCTTCGTCAACGACACGACCTGCCGCTCCGAGGCCGTCTTCCGCGCCCCCAACGGCGGCGCCGTGGCCAGCGTCGGCACCGCCACCACCGGCACCCACACCCGCTACAACAACTGCATGTTCGCCGGCGTCATCGACGGCGTGCTGAACTCGGGCGACTTCCGCGTGGGCCCGGCCCTGAATACCGGCAAGCTGGCCATGTACAACAGCTACAACGACGCCGAGGCCGACCACGTCGAGATCTGGATGGTCTGGAACAGCCTGATGGGCGACCCCGCTACCGAGATCTGGACCTCGCTGCCCGCCGCGTTCTCCGTCGTGCACACCGCGTCGATCTCGACCGGCGCCAACTCCTTCCAGGCCACCGTGAACGACGGCTTGACGGGCCTGCCGGTCGCGGGCGCTCGCGTGTCCCTCTACAAGGGCACCGAGGTGCGCGTCAGCGGCTTGACCGGCGCCGACGGCCGGGTCGACCTGCCGCTCGACGGCCTCACCGCCGGCAGCCTGCTGGTCACCGTCACCCAGCACGACCGCCTGCCCTACAAGGGCACCGCGACGGTGGGCGCCGCCGTCGACCTGGTCGGCCTCGGCTCCTTCGCCGTCGACGACGCCGCCGGCAACGGCGACGGCCTGGCCGGCCCCGGCGAGACCGTGGACCTGGCCGCCGTGCTGCACAACTTCGGCACGTCGGCGGCGACGGGCGTCACGGCCGTCCTGACCTCCGACGACCCCTGGGTGAGCGTCGTCTCCGGCGCCGCGTCCTACGGCACGATCGCGGCCGGTGCGGACGGACCGGGCAACGTCCCGTTCACCGTCCAGCTGGCGCCCGGCGCCCCCGCCGCCCACAAGTGCCAGCTCGACCTCGCGGTCGCCAGCGGCGCAGCGACCTGGACCTCCCTGCTGGAGCTCACGGTCAACGCCGGCGCCTTCAACTACCTCAGCTTCGTCTACGGCGGCCCCGGCGGCAGCCTGGACCCGGGAGAGACCGGCAGCCTGACCGTCACGCTGCGCAACACCGGCAACGTCGGGGTCACCGCCGCCGCGGCGACCCTGCTGTCGAGCAGCCCCTGGGTCGACGTCACCGACAGCCAGGGCGCCTACGGCCCGATGGCCGTCAACGCCACGGGCAGCAACGCCGGCGACACGTTCGCCGTGTCGGTGACCGCCGACTGCTTCCGCGGCCACCTCGCCACGTTCCAGATCGCGCTGCTGACGGCGACCGGGGCGTGCGACACCCTGGAATTCACGGCGCCGGTCGGCACCGTGGCCTCCGACCAGCCGCTGGGTCCCGACGCCCACGGCTACTACGCCTTCGACAACACCGACACCGCCTACCCCTACCACCCGACCTACAGCTGGATCGAGATCGACCCGGCCCTGGGCGGCTCGGGCACGGCGATCCCCCTGACGGACTTCGGCTGGGAGCAGGACGACACCGAGATCCTGACCCTGCCGTTCCCCTTCACCTACTACGGCGAGGAATTCGACAAGATCTCCGTCTGCTCGAACGGCTGGCTGGCGATGGGCGCGACCTCCCTGCGCAACTACCGCAACTGGACCCTGCCCTGCGCCGGCTCGCCGAACGCCATGATCTGCGCCTTCTGGGACAACCTGTACGTGGAGTCGGGCCTCGGCGGCGTGTACTGGTGGCACGACACGGCCAACCACCGCCTGGTCATCGAGTGGAGCCGCCTGCGCAACGACAGCGGCGGCGGCAACGAGACCTTCGAGATCATCCTCTACGACCCGGCCTTCCACGACACCGACACCGGCGACGGGATCATCGAGGTGCAGTACAACGCCGTGTCGCAGGTCGACCTCACCAACGGCTACGCCACGGCGGGCCTGCAGAACCTGGACCACACCGGCGGCCTGCTCTACACCTACTGGAACGCCTACCCCCCCGCCGCGGCGAGCCTGACCACCGGCCGGGCGATCCGCTACGAAGCCCTCGCGGTGTTGCCGTCGGGCACGCTCCAGGGCACGGTCACCAACGCCTCGGCGGGCGGCGCGCCCGCCAAGGACGTGCAGATCTCCATCCTGGACAACGGCCGCACCTTCACCTCCTCGGTCCTGGGTTCCTACCTGGGCTCGGTGCCGATCGGCACGTACGACATCGTGGCCTCGCACCCCAGCTTCGCGCCGGACACGACCCGCAACGTCGTGATCATCGAGGACCAGACCACGACGGTCGACTTCTCGCTGGTCGACGTGGCCGGCCCCGTCTTCGCCAACACGACGGTGCTGACCGGGACCACGGACACGGCCGGCCCCTACGTCGTCGAGACCGAGGTCTACGACCACAGCGGCCTGGACGAACTGCACTGCTGGTACCTGACCAGCGCGGGCGGCGGCCTGCAGGAACTGCCGCTGACGCTGGTGGACCCCGCGACGGGCCGCTACCGGGGCGAGATCCCCGGCCAGCCGTTGGGCAGCCGCGTCCGCTACTGGTTCTCGGCCCTGGACGCGCTCGGCTTCGGCGGCACCGAACCCGCGGGCGCGCCCGCCGCCGCCACCAGCTTCTGGGTCGAGAACACCCTGATCACGTCGTCGGACATGGAGTCCGCCGGCAGCTGGACCGCGGGCATGGCGGGCGACACCGCCACCGCCGGCATCTGGACGCTGGTCGACCCGAACGGCATCTACATCAACGATTCGCCCGTCACGCCCGAGGACGACCACACCGCCGCGGGCACGATGTGCTGGATCACCGGCCAGGATCCCGTGGGCGGCGCCCAGGGCGGCGCCGACGTGGACGGCGGCGCGACCACGCTGCTGAGCCCCGTCTACAACCTGACCGGCTGGAACGACGTCACGGTCACCTACTTCCGCTGGTACACGAACGAGACCGGCCTGAACCCCAACTCGGACACCTGGACCGTGCAGGTGACCGACGACGGCACGACCTGGGTGAACCTCGAGAGCACCATGATCAGCGACCGCACCTGGCTGGAGGTCTCGATACCGCTGACCGGCGTCATCGACATGACCGCCAACGTGCGGTTCCGGTTCATCGCCTCGGACTTCGGCAGCGGTTCGGTGATCGAGGCGGGCGTCGACGACTTCTCCCTCAACGGCCACCAGGGCACGGTCGACGAGTTGGCCCCGACGGTCACGGTCACCGCGCCCCTGCCGGGCTCGGTCCACGCCGACGGGCAGCCCTTCGCGGTGACCTGGACGCCCTACGACGAGACGGGCCTGTACGCCACCGTCGTGCTCTACTCGGCCGACGGCGGCGCGACCTGGCCGTACATGCTGGGCGCCGGCTCGCTGACCTCGCCGCTCTGGCCGAACTGGGCCGCGGTGCCGTCCAGCGATCAGGCTCTGGTCAAGGTCGTCTGCTTCGACACCACGCTCAACAGCGGCCAGGACGCCATGAACGGCACCTTCGTGCTGTCCTTCCCGACCGGTGCCGACGACGGCGAACTGCCGTCGCGGCTGGTCATGGACCAGAACCGGCCCAACCCGTTCAACCCGTCGACCGAGATCCGCTTCGCGGTGCCGCGCCGGACCGCGGTCAGCCTGAAGGTCTACGACCTGGCCGGCCGCGTCGTGCGCACGCTGGTCGCGGACGAGCTGGCGGGCGGCGAGCACACGGCCGTCTGGCGCGGCGACGACGACGCGGGCGCGCGCGCGCCCTCCGGCCTGTACGTCTACAGGCTGACGGCGGACGGCGCGACGGTGGCGCGCAAGATGATGCTCTTGAAGTGACCGTCGGGATATCCGCTTGACCCGAAGCGCGGCGAGCTGTCGAATGCGATAGCTCGCCGCGTCGGCGCGAGGGCCCCGTCCGGATCCAGCAGTTCGAAGGAGCGCAGATGAAGATCCTGATCACGTTGGCGCTGACGGCCCTGGCCCTGTTCGCGGGCTGCGGGCAGCAGGACGTGCAGGCCGTCCGCGAGGCGGCCGTCGCCGCCGACGGGGACCAGAAGCTGGCGGACGGCGCCTTCCGGGCCGAGCTCGTCTTCTGCCGCCGGGTCGGCGCCAAGACCGGCAAGCGCCTCGAGGTCGGCGACCGCTTCGAAGCCAGCGACGACGAGCGCGACCGCAACATCCACGCCTTCGTCGACCTGCGCGGCCTGCCGCCCGGCGTCCACCAGATCCACGTCGTCTGGCTGAAGCCGGGCGGCGAGGAGCTCTTCCGCAAGTACGCCGAGGTGAGCGTGGCCCCCGCCGACTCCGCCCGCTGGCGCACGCAGATCGTCTGGAAGGACGGCAACAACCTGCGCTTCGCCGAGCCGGAGGAGGCCGTCGTCGGCCCCGCCCCCGACCTCACCGTCTCCTCGCGTCTGAACGTGGCGCCGGACCGCAAGCGCGAGCCCGGCACGTACGCGGTCAAGATCTACTGGAACCGCGAGCTGCTGCTGGAGCGGCCCTTCGACTACGTGGCCGCCGACTGAACGAACGACGGCGGGGTCCGTGCCTGCCGGGCACGAACCCCGCCGTCTTTGACCGCCGTCGCGATGACTACTTCGGCTCCACGACGACCTTGTCGCCCGCCTCATCCACCAGGCAGGAATCGGACAGCTCCACCCTGATGGTGCGCCGGCCGTCCGCCTCGTCGACGACCTCGACCCGGGCGTCGCCGCCGAAACCCTGCGCCGCGAGTTGCTGGAGGATCTGCTCGCGCGCCTCTTCGGCCGTGCCGGCGTCGACCTCCAGGCCGAAGGCCGCGTGCCCGAAGGCCTCCGCCAGCGAGCCCCGCACGGTGCCGGCCAGCTCCGCGGTCGCGATCTCGGCCCCGGCCAGCAACGGGAAACGGGCGCGCAGGTCGGCCGCGAGGTCGCCGGCCGCGAGGTCCTGCCCCCAGACCATCAGATCGATGTTCGTCGCACCGCCCATGACACGGACCGCGACGCCGGCCTGTTCCACGCCCGGCAGGCCGTCCAGGTAATCCGAGATCTCCCGGAGCGTGGGTTCCAGGTCGACGCATGACATGTCCTTGTCGGCCAGCGAGATGCTCAACTTCTGCCCCATGCCCACCTCGTAGCTCGTGGGCACGGTGCAGGCGGCGATGCCCAGCGCGAGCAGGATCATGACGGCCAGCGCGGGGCGGGTCCAATAGCTCATGCGGTTCATGAAGGGCCTCCCTCTCCGGGGATGTAGTTCACGGTGGCGGGCGAGCAGGTCCTCCTGCAACGCACCGCGGTGCCGCGCCGGGGGGCGCGACGCGGACGCGTGCAGGGAACGCAACGCCCTCTCCAGTTCATTGCGTCGCATAGTCCACCTCGCCTTCGCAGGTGTGCGGACCGCGCACGTGGCGGCGCAGCTCGCGCAGGGCGCGCGAGAGGCGCTGCCGGACGGCGGCCTCGCTCAATCCCGTCAACGCGGCGATCTCCCGGTGGCGCAGCCCGTCCCCGTAGCGCAGGGCCATCAGGCCGCGGTCCCCGTCGGGCAGCCGCAGCAGCCCGGCGCGGACGCGGTCGCGGTCCTCGTCGCGGATGAGGCCGGCCAACGGATCGTCCGCCGGGCCCGCCAGCGTCCCGGCCAGTGCGTCCACCGGCTCGGTCTCGCGGACGGACCTCAGGTGATCGACCAGCGCGTGGTGGGCCATGGCCAGGACCCAACCCAGCACCGATCCCTTCCGGGGATCGAATCCCGACAGGTTCTTCAGGAAGCGGTGGAAGACCGTGGAGATCAGATCCTCGGCGTCGTGCGGGGAAGCGAGCCGCCGCCCGAGGAACCCGGCCACGGGGTCGTAGAGCTCCGCGTAGAGGCGCCGGAACGCCTCCTGATCGCCGCCGCGCGCCGCCTCCAGCAGGCGGGCGTGGCGTCGGTCACGCAGGTCTCGACGGGGATCCATGGCGGTCGCGCTCCTCCGGGTCGTGCGGGTACATCCTGGGTATACGGCAGCCGGGAGAAAACGTGACGGGGCGCCGCTCAACGGCGGGCGGCGTCGAGGTCGGCCAGGACGGCGGCGGCCGGACGGCCGGTGCGGCGGTCGCGCCACCACGAGGCTGCGCGCAGGAACACGTCGGGGTGCGGGCGGCCCCGGTAGAGGCCGCTCTGGCGGCGGTCGGCGAGGTCGCGGCCCACGAAGTCGCGCAGGCGCTGCAGTTCCGCGTCGCCGGACATCAGCTCGTGGTAGCTGAGGAACAGGATGTTCCGGTCCGGCTCGCCCGCCAGGCGCAGCAGGCAGTCGTTGTGCTCGTGCCAACGGTCCAGGAAGGCGGCGGCGCGCGCGAAATTGGTGTGGTAGAGACGACGGCCCCGCCACTTGAAGCGCGGCCAAGCCTCGGCCGGATCGCGGTAGACGGCGATGAGGCGGTGCGGGGGCAGTTCCTGCGCCCAGAGGTCGTAGACCAGGGTCAGGCGCGGGTCCTTGAAACCCCAGTCGGCGTGGCGGGCCTGGCCGTCGGCGATGATCTCGCGCATGCGCGCGCGCTGCGCCTCGGACAATTGCAGCGGGCCGCGCACGCCCAGGTCGAGCACTTCGTCGTCGGGCGCGCCCAGGATGTCCATGTCCAGCGCCAGCACCGATGCCCGCTCGTGCTTGTTGCCGCGGTCGTAGCTGACCGACTCGTCGAAGTCGCCCATGTCGATGCCGGAGTGGTGCAGGATCTGGGAGACCAGGGTGGTGCCCGATTTGTGCATGCCCAGCACGATGTGGATCATGGAGGCCTCCGTGGAATCACGAGGGGACCGGCCGCGACCGGCACATAGAGGTCCATTCCGGCCGGGAAGTCAATGTCGTC
>PNOJ01000004.1 GCA_013824755.1 Gemmatimonas sp. | reverse complement strand
GCCGATCTGCTGATCACCGACAGTGCGCCGTTCAGGGCGGGTAACCTGCTGACCGGCTCCAGCGGCGGCGACGCGCTCTGGTCGAAGATCACCCTGCAGGTCGTCTTCTAGACGCGACGGCTGGCGCGCCACGGTCGCCGTACGGCGACGCGGCGACACGGAAGGACGAAGAAGGCGGGGCGGGCCGAAGGGCCCGCCCTGCCCGCTTCAGGCTGCGTTCAGCGGGTTTCTGCGGCGAGGTACGCGTCGTGCAGCGGCTGCAGCAGGCGGGAGGCGTCCTCGGGCCGCACGAGCAGCCGCAGGACGGCGCCGTCGGCGAGGATCTCGGACTCCGCGACGGCATGGTCGGCCAGCAGCGCCTCGACCTGGCAGGCCACGGTCACCCAGTTGGCGGGCGGGCGCCCGGCCAGGGCCAGGCAGGTCAGGCCGCGTCGGAAACGCACGGCGTCGCCGGGCCCGCCGACGTCGGGGGCGAGGCGGTCGCGCACGCGGGCCAGCGGCTCGGCGCGGTGCAGCACCCGCCAGCGGCAGCGCCCGGGGCCCTGCTCGAGCCACTCGCCGAGGAACAGGTCGCCGCGGCAGGCGGCCGCGGCGGCGTCGCGCCAGCCGGCGAAGCGCGCCGGGTCGTCGGTGGCCAGGTCGAGCAGCGCCACGTCGTCGGTCGCCACCAGGGACAGGGGCCGCAGGCGGGAGGGCGGGTTGACGGGGGCGTCGCGGTCGTCCGTGCGGGCGGCGGGGATGATCAGCGTGCCGGGGCTGTCGTGGAAGCTCGAGCCCACGAACAGCGGCACGCCGTGCTCGCGGGCGTAGGCCACGGCCCGCGGGTGGACGACCTCGCAGCCGGCCTCGGCCACGGCCGCCATCTCGTCGTACGTGAGCGCATCGTGGCGGCGGGCGCCCTCGATGAGGTGGGGGTCGGCGGTGAAGACGCCGTCGACGTCCTTGAGGATCTCGCAGCGCTCGGCGCCGAGGGCCGCGGCCAGCGCCACGGCGGTGGCGTCGCTGCCGCCGCGGCCCAGGGTGGTGATCTCCTTCTGGCGACTCACGCCCTGGAAGCCGGCGACCACCACGACCAGGCCGCGGTCCAGGGCCTCGCGCACGCGGTCGGCGCGCACTTCGAGGATGCGGGCCTCGGTGTGGCTCTCGTCGGTGATCACGCCGCACTGGCTGCCGGTCAGGGAGATCGCGGGCACGCCGCAGACCTCCAGCGCCATCGAGAGCAGGGACATCGAGACGCGCTCGCCCACCGACAGCAGCATGTCCAGCTCGCGGCGCGGCGGCTGCGGGCTGACCTGCCGGGCGAGGTGCTCCAGCTCGTCGGTGTGGCGGCCCATCGCGCTGACCACCACGACCAACCGGCAGCCCCCGGCGCGCTTGGCGGCCAGGTCGCGGGCCACGGCGCCGATGCGGTCCACCGAGGCCAGCGAGGAGCCGCCGTACTTGCGCACGAGGATGGGGAGCGGGGCGGCGGACGCGGGCATGCGGGTCTCCTGCGGGTGAGGCTGCGGACCGCGTGCAGGATAGGCCGCGATTCCGGTCGGAACAAGCGAAAACGGCCGCGCGCACGCCGAAAAAGGGTTGCCCGCCTCCCGGGGCCGTGCTAGATTGGCGCCACCTCCCGTGTGGGGGTAGAGTGTTCAAATCAAAAGAGATACGGATATCGCCCCTCGACAGGACGTCGCCTGCACGCCCCGTCGGGCCCACGGACGTCTCCAGTCCGCACGGCCGGCTGCTGCGCCTCGGTCCGAAGGCGCTCTCGCCCGGCGAGATCCTGAGCCTCGTGATGGGACCCGGCGGCGCCGCGGCGCCGGCCGCGACGGCGGCGGTGCTGCTGGACCGGCACGGCGGTCTCGGCGCGCTCGCGCGCCTCGACGCCGCCCTGCTGTGCCGCGAGCGCGGCGTGGGGCCGGCGCGGGCGGTGCGCCTGGCCGCGGCCTTCGAACTGGGCGCGCGCGCCGGCGCGGAGGTGCGCGACACCGGACCGCTGGTGCGCGGGCCCGCGGACCTGGTGCCCCTGCTCGAGGAGTCGTTCCGCGGCTGCGACCGCGAGCACTTCCTGGCGCTGCACCTGGACGCGCGCCACCGCGTGACGCGGGTCGAGACGGTGTCCGTGGGCTGCCTCGACGCTTCGCTGGTGCACCCGCGGGAGGTCTTCCGCGGCGCCGTCGAGCGGGGCGCCGCGGCGCTGATCGTCGCGCACAACCACCCGTCGGGCTGCGCCGAGCCGAGCCGCGACGACCTGGAACTGACGTCGCGGCTGGCCGCCTGCGGCCGGCTGCTGGGAATCGAACTGCTGGACCACATCGTGATGGGTCGCGGGGAGCACACCAGCCTCCGCGAGCACGGGTGGCCGACCGAAGACCGGCACAACGCGCCGCCGGCGGCGGCGCGGAGGAGATGAACGCCATGTTCGGGAACTGGGGCAACTTTCTGAACAACGACATCGCCATCGACCTGGGCACGGCCAACACCCTGGTCTACATCAAGGGCAAGGGCATCGTGCTGAACCAGCCCTCGGTGGTGGCGCTGGAGAAGTCCACGGGCAAGGTCTACGCGGTGGGCAGCGAGGCCAAGGCCATGCTCGGCAAGACCCCGGACAACATCCAGGCCATCCGGCCCATGAAGGACGGCGTGATCGCCGACTTCGAGGTCACCGAGTACATGCTGCGCGAGTTCATCCGCCAGGCCCAGAAGAAGCGCCACTTCATCGCGCCGCGCATCGTGATCTGCGTGCCCTCGGGCATCACCGAGGTGGAGAAGCGCGCCGTGCGCGACTCGGCCAAGCACGCCGGCGCCCGCGAGGTCTTCCTGGTGGCCGAGCCCATCGCCGCCGCCATCGGCGTCGGCCTGCCCGTCGAGCAGCCCAGCGGCAACATGATCATCGACATCGGCGGCGGCACCACCGAGATCGCCGTCATCGCGCTCAACGGCATCGTCTGCGACACCTCGATCCGCGTGGGCGGCGACGAGATGGACGAGGCGATCGTCACCTACATCAAGAAGAACCACAACCTGCTCATCGGCGACCAGACCGCCGAGCACATCAAGAAGAACGTCGGCTCCGCCTTCAAGCTCCGCCAGGAGGAGGAGATGGAGGTCAAGGGGCTCGACCAGGTCACGGGCATCCCCAAGATCCAGAAGATCTCCACGCTGGAGATCCGCGAGGCGCTGCAGGAGCCGATCCAGGCCATCGTCGACGCCCTGAAGCACGCGCTCGAGCAGACGCCGCCCGAGCTGGCGGCCGACATCAAGGACCGCGGCATCGTCATGACCGGCGGCGGCGCCATGCTGCGCGGCCTGCCCGACCTGCTGCGCGAGCACACCGACCTGCCGATCAACCTGATGGACGACCCCCTCTACTGCGTGGTGCTGGGCACCGGCAAGATCCTCGACGACTTCGAGCGCTACCGCGCGGTCGTGATGAAGAGCACGCGGGACTGAGCGGGAACGGTCGATGGGCCTCAACCTGGCAACCCACACCCGCCGCAACGAAAACCTGGCCGTGGCCGTCTGCGCCGCGCTCTCGATCGGCCTGCTCGCGCTGCCGTCGGCCGACCGGATCCGCGTCGCCGGCGTCCTGGGCACCGTGCTGACCGGCCCCTACGACCGCTTCGCGGCCTTCGTGGCCGACGTCGGCCGGGTGCGCCGCGACAACGCGTCGCTGCGCGCCGAGGTGGCGGCCCTGAGCGTCGACCGCGAAGCCGCCGAGCGACTGCGCCGCGAGCGTGACGAGCTGCGGCAGGCGCTCGGGCTGCTCGACGCCGCGCCCGCCGACCTCGTGCCCTGCGAGGTGCAGCGCCGCCGCGTCGCCGCCTCGGCGTCGCTGATCCTGGTGCGGTCCGTCGAGGCGGTCGCCTGGGAGCGCTACCAGCCCGTGATCACCGTCGAGGGCCTCGTCGGCCGCGTCCACACGCCGGCCGGCCCCAGCACGGCCTGGGTCGAGCTGCTGAACTCCCCGGGCGTCGGCGTCAGCTGCCAGCTGGTCCGCACGGGGCTGCCGGGCATCCTGCACCCGCGGGAGGGCGACGAGTTCGAACTGGCGCTGGTGGGGCGCGACGAGGACGTCGAGATCGGCGACCGGGTGGTCACCTCGGACGTCGGGCTGTTGCAGGGCGAGGCGGCGGTGCCGCAGGACGCGCTGCCGCGGGGCCTGCCCGTCGGCGTGGTCGTCGCCGTCGAGTCGCCGCCCGAGCAGCTGTTCAAGGAGATCCGCGTCAAGTCGCTGGCGTCGTTCAGCCGGCTGGACGTGGTCTTCGCCGTCGTCGGCCGGGGCGACTGGCTGACCACCGTCGGCGCGAGGCCCGACTCCGCGGCGGCGGGCGCGGCGTCTCCCGACACGGCGTTCCCCGACACCGCGGCGGCGGGGGTGCGGCCGTGAACCGCTTCCTGCGCACCACGTCCCTGCTGGGATTGCTGGCCCTGCTGGGGGACACGCTGCTGGCGCCCCTGCTGACCTTCGGGCACATCGGTCCGGATTTCTCGCTGATCGCCGTGGCGATCCTGGCCCTGGCCGAGGGCGCCTTCGCCGGGACGGTGGGCGGGTTCGTGATGGGTCTGGTGATCGACACCGCCTCGCCGGACCGGCTCGGCCTGAGTTCGCTCTCCAAGTCCCTCGCCGGGTTCGCCGCCGGCCGCGCCCGGGCCCGTTTCAACTTCGGCATCCCGGCGGTCGAGGGCACCACCGTGGCGGTCCTCGCCCTGGGGCACGACGCCCTGCACCTGCTGGTGCTGAGCTGGACGGGGCGCGGCGCCTTCCTCGAGCCGCTGTTCACCGCCGCGCTGCCCTCGGCCCTGTACACCGGGCTGGTCGCGATCCCCCTGATCCGGGCGGCGGACCTGCTGGGTCTGCTCAACCGGGACGACTGAACCCGCGGACCGGGAGGCATGATGCCGCACACGCGCGCCCTCCAAGCCCGCATCCTCCGCGCCGCGATCCTGCTGCTGTTCGGCGTGATCGTCGTCAACCTGCTGGTCATGCAGGTCGTCAAGCACGACGAGTACGAGAGCCAGTCCCTGGAGAACCGCCAGCTGCGCCAGCGCATCCTGGCGCCCCGCGGCCGGATCCTCGACCGCGACGGCCGCCTGCTCGCCGACAACGTCTACATCGCCGACATCACCGTCCCCAACCGCTGCCTCGGCCAGGCCGGGCCCGACTCGACGCTGGACAAGCTGCTGACCTGGCTCCGCCTGCCGCGGTACGAGACGCTCGACCGCCTCGCCGGCGAGCAGGCCGCCGGCCGGCCCCGCCTGACGCTGGTCGCCAACGCGGCCATGCCGCAGATCGCCGTCATCGAGGAGCGCGGTCGCGAACTGCCCGGGGTCAAGGTGGTGACGCGGTCGCGGCGGCGTTACCTCGACGGTCCCCTGTTCGGGCACGTCATCGGCTACGTGGGCGAGACCCTGCCGGGCGAGATCGGCGCGGAGGACGACCCCGACGGCTACAAGCCCGGCGACTGGATCGGCCGCGACGGGATCGAGGCCGTGCACGAGGAGCGCCTGCGCGGCCAGGCCGGCTACACGCTGCAGGAGGTCAACGCGGTGGGGCGCGTCGTCGGCCGCCGCGATGTGGAGCTGCGGCCGGTGCGCTCCGGCCAGGACGTCGTGCTGACGCTCTCCCAGGCGCTCCAGGACACGCTCGGCGCGGCCATGGGGGAGAACCGCGGCTGCGCCGTGGCGCTGGCGCTGCCGAGCGGGGAGGTGCTGGCGGCGGTCAGCGCGCCCAGCTACGACCCGAACGTGTTCACCGCCCGCATCTCGACCAAGGACTGGCAGGCCCTGCAGTCCGACCCGGGCCACCCCTTCCTGAACCGGCTGACGCAGGCGACGTACCCGCCCGGCTCCCCCTACAAGATCGTCACCTCGCTCACGGCCCTGCAGAACGGGGTGGCCAACCCCGCGACGGCGTTCGCGCCCTGCGGCGGGTCCTACCAGTTGGGCAACCGCTCGTTCCGCTGCTGGAAGCGCGAGGGCCACGGCGGGGTCGACCACACTTCGGCCCTGATCCACTCCTGCGACGTCTTCTACTACCAGCTCGGCCTGCGCCTGAACCTCGACCAGCTGGCCGTCACCGCCCGCCTGCTGGGCCTCGGCGCTTCGACCGGCAGCCCCTTCCGGGGCGAAGCCGCCGGGAACGTCCCCGACACGGCGTGGTACGACAGGAAGTTCGGGTCGCAGGGCTGGTCGCGCGGCGTGATGCTGAACAACGCCATCGGGCAGGGCGAACTGCTGGTCACGCCCCTGCAGATGGCCGTGCTGACGGGCCGCGTCGCGACCGGCCTGGCCGACCTGAGCCCGGTCTTCGTGCGGGATCCCGCGCCGACGTCGTCGCCCGGGCAGCGCGCGTTGCCGTTCGGCGCGGCGCACCTGGACTGGGTCCGCCGCACGATGCGGCAGGTGGTGGACATGGGGACCGGCACGCGCGCCCGCGTCCGGTCGATCGAGGTCGCGGGCAAGACCGGCACGGCCGAGAACCCCCACGGCGAGGACCACGCCTGGTTCGTCTGCTTCGCGCCGGCGATCCTGCCGGAGGTCGCGGTGGTGGTCATCCTGGAGAACGGCGGGCACGGCGGTGCCGTCGCCGCGCCGGTGGCCGGCCGCTGGCTGAACGCCTACTTCGCGCAAAAGGAGTCCCCGGAGGTGGTTGCGCCGTGAAGCTCGCGTGGCCCCGTAATCCAGGCGAAGGCGGCTGGGTCATCCCCGCGGCCTACGCGGGCCTCTGCCTGTTCAGCCTGGCCACGCTCTGGAGCGTGACCGAGGGCATCCACGGCCCCTACGAGATCATGGACCCCGGCGTGCCGAAGTCGATCTTCTGGAGGCAGGTGGTCTGGGTGGTCATCGGCTGGAGCGTGCTGCTGACGGTGCGCAACCTGCCGCTGCCCTGGATCGAGCAGGGGACGCCCGTCTTCTACCTGCTCTGCGTGTTGCTGCTGGCGATCGTGCTGGTGGCGGCGCCCGTGGTCCAGGGCGCGCGGCGCTGGTTCGACCTGGGGCCCATGCGGCTGCAGCCGTCGGAGCCGGCGAAGATCGCCGTCATCCTGATCCTGGCGAGGCTGCTGGCCGCCTTCCACGCCCAGGAGAAACGCCTGGTGCCGGTGCTGCTGTCCCTGCTGCTGACGGGGCTGCCGCTGCTGCTGGTCATGCGCGAGCCCGACCTGGGCACCAGCCTCGTGTTCGCCGCGATCTGGATCGTGGCGGTGTTCTGGTACGGCCTGTCCTGGGTCCTGCTGCTGAGTCTGGCCTCGCCGCTGCTCAGCGCCGTGTTCAGCTTCTACGCCGAGACGGTGGCGGGCTCGCCGTGGCCGTGGGGCCTCTACCTGCTCGTGCTGCTGGCGGCCCTGACCAGGGCCCGCTTCCGGCTCCTGGAGAACCTGGGACTGATGGCGGCCAACATCGTCACCGGCCTGGTCACGTCGTTCTTCTGGGAGGGCCTGCACACCTACCAGCAGGAGCGCATCCTCACCTTCTTCGACCCGGCGCGGGACCAGTTCGGCTCCGGCTACCAGGCGATCCAGTCGAAGGTGGCCATCGGCTCGGGCGGCCTGTTCGGCACGTCCTACCTGCAGGGCACGCAGAAGGGCCTGGCCTTCCTGCCGGAGCGGCACACCGACTTCATCTTCTCGGTGGTGGGCGAGGAGCTGGGCTTCATCGGCGCGATGCTGCTGGTGGGGCTGTACCTCGTGATCATCCTGCGGGGACTGCAGATCGCGCTGGAGGCGCGGCGGCCCTTCTCCTCGCTGCTGGCGGTCGGCGTGGTCACCTACTTCACGTTCCACGTCGCGGTCAACATCTGCATCACCACGGGCCTGATGCCGGTCACCGGCCTGCCCCTGCCGGTGATGAGCTACGGGGGCTCGAACATGCTGACGTCGGCGATCATGCTGGGCCTGCTGACCAACGTCGGTTCCCGCAGCTTCGAAACCTAGAGGACGGTACGCATGCACCCGCATCTGTTCGGCATCGTCAAGAGCTACGGCCTGCTGCTGGCGTTCAGCTTCCTGGTCGGCATCTGGCTGAGCGTGCGGCGCGGACGCGCGCGCGGCTTCGACCGCGACACGGTCATGGACCTGTGCTTCACGGTGATGATCTCGTCGCTGGTGGGCGTGCGGCTGTTCTTCGTCCTGACCCACCTCGGCGATTTCCGCCCCTGGTACCGCGTGTTCTTCATCTGGGAGGGCGGCCTGACCCTCTACGGCGGCATCCTGCTGGCGACCGCCGCGATCCTGTGGAGCTGCCGGCGCCGCCGGCTGCCGTTCCTGCGGGTCGCGGACGCCCTGGCCCCCCAGGTCGCCCTGGGCATCGGCCTGACGCGCATCGGCTGCTTCCTGAACGGCTGCTGCTACGGGCGGGCCACGGACTCGGCGCTGGGGGTCGTCTTCCCGCCGACCTGCGAGGCCGGCGCCGTCTCGCACGGCGCGCCGCTGCACCCCACGCAGCTGTACGCCTCGGCGGCCGGCTTCCTCGTCTGGGGCCTGCTCGTGCTCGGCGACCGCCGCCCCTTCCGCGACGGCGTCGTGTTCGCCCGCTTCCTGCTGCTGTACGGGATCGCGCGCGCTCTCGAGGACCTCCTGCGCGCCTACGAGCCCGGCGCCGTCGTCGCCGGGGTGACCGTGAGCCAGGTCATCAGCACCGCGCTGGCGGCGGCGGGCCTGGCGCTGCTGGTCCGGGTGAGTCGGGGCGGGCGTCGTGGACGGGACTGAGGGCGGGGTCCTGCGGCTCGCGCCCGACGGCGCCTCGTGGCGGCGCGACGGCCGTCCCTGGGCGCCGTCGCGGCCCTTCTACGCGGTGGTGGGCGATCCGGTCGGACATTCCCTCTCGCCCCGCTTCCAGGGAGCGGCGCTGCGGGCCGCCGGCCTCGCCTTCGACTACCTGGCCGTCGAAGCCGGTCCGCGCGAGCTGGCCGCGCTCCACGAGCGGGGCCGCGACCTCGGCCTGCGGGGCTGGAACGTGACGACGCCGCACAAGGCGGCGGCGGCGGCGCTGTGCGCCCGACTGACCGCCGACGCCGCCGCCGTCGCCGCCGTGAACACCGTGCGCTGGCGCGCCGGCGGCTGGGAGGGTCACAACACCGACCTCGGCGGCATCGCGGCCGTGCTGACCGGTCTCGGCTTCCCGGTCCGGGACGCGGTCGTCATCGGCGCCGGCGGAGCGGGCCGGGCGGCGGCGTTGGCTTGTCTGCGGGCCGGCGCCCGACGGGTGCGGATCATGACGCGGTCGGCGAGGACCGCCGCGGGCCTGCGGCGCTGGCGGGAGTCGTTGCCGACGGCCGCGGCGGATCGGACCGAAGTGCCGCCGCCCGGACGGCCGCTCTCCTCGCTGGACCTGCTCCCCGATGCGGTCGTGGTGGACGCGACGCCGCCCGGCGCCGATCTCGCCGGCGTCCTGACCCCGCCGCCCGCCGTGCCGCTCGGGCTGTGGCTCGACCTCAACTACGGACGGGGCGACCCGGAACCGGGCGCGGCGGCGGCCGCCGCCGGCGCGGGGATCGACGTCGCGCGGCGGTTGGACGGGCGGCGCGTGCTGCTCGAGCAGGGCGCGTTGGCCTTCGCCTGGTGGTTCGGGCGGGCGCCCGACCGCGCCGCGATGGCCGCCGCGCTGGAGCTGCCCCGGTGATCGCGCCGGCCGACCTGCCCGGCGTCGGCGCGCGGGCGATCCTCGAAGCGCTCTGGCCGTCGCGCTGCGCGCTCTGCGGGATCGCGGTGGGCGACCTCCCCGCCGCGACCCGACGGCGCGCGGGGATCCGCTGGTGCGATCCCACGGCCCTGTGCACGTCCTGCGAGGACAGGTTGCCCGCGGCGCCGGTCGTGCTGCGCCACGACGGCGTCCCGCCGCCGTTGGTGGTGGGCGCCGGTTCGGTCAACCACCCCGCGCTGGCGGAACTCGTCGGCGTCTGGAAGTACCGGGGACGGCGCGGGCTGGCCGCGCCCCTGGGCCGGCTGGCCGTCGCCGGCGCGGCGGCGGCGCTCGCGGCCGCCGGCGGCGCCGACGTTCTGGTGCCGGTGCCGCTGCACCCGCGTCGCCACCGCGAACGCGGCTTCAACCAGGCCGAAGTCCTGGCGCGTGCGGTCGGTGCGGCACTGGACCTGCCCGTCCGGCCGGAGCTGCTGCGGCGCCGGCGCGCGACGTCCCAGCAGGCCCACTTCGCGGGGGACGATCCGCGCCGCCGGCGCAACGTCGCCGACGCCTTCGCGGCGCGGCCGCCGCTGGACGGTCGGACGTGGGAGGGCCGGGCGCGGGCGGCCCTCATCGACGACCTGGTCACCAGCGGCGCCACGCTGGCCGCGGCCGCCGCGGCCCTGCGCGCCGCCGGCTGGACCGTCGTCTGGTCGGCGGCGGCGGGCGCCGCGCCGGCGGCTCCCGGGGCGGTGCTCTTGACACCTCCGGACGCGGCTCCTACCATCCCTGCCGCGTGGACTGACGGCGGCGGCACAACGGAAGGCGGACGGTGATGCGCAAGATGGGACTGCGGGACCTCGATCTGGCCGGCAAGCGCGTCCTGATGCGGGTCGATTTCAACGTGCCCCTGGACAAGGACGGCGCGATCGCCGACGACACGCGCATCCGCGCCTCGCTGCCCTCGATCCGCCACGTCCTGGACGCCGGCGCGCGCCTGGTGCTGATGAGCCACCTCGGGCGTCCCAAGGGCAAGGTCGTGCCCGAGATGTCGCTGCGCCCCGTGGCGGACCGCCTCGCCGAGCTCCTGCCGTCGCCCGTCCGGTTCGCCGACGACACCGTGGGCGAGTCGGCGCGGTCCCAGGCGTCGCGGCAGAAGCCCGGCGAGACGCTGCTGCTGGAAAACCTGCGCTTCGCCAAGGCCGAGACGGACAACGACCCGGTCTTCTCCCGCGAGCTGGCCGCCTTCGGCGACGTCTACGTCAACGACGCGTTCGGCACCGCGCACCGCGCCCACGCCTCGACCGTCGGGGTGGCCTCGTTCCTCGCGCCGGCCTGCGCCGGCCTGCTGATGGAGACCGAACTGCACAACCTGGGGCTGCTGCTGCAGGCCCCGCCCCGCCCCTTCACGGCGATCCTCGGCGGGGCCAAGGTGCAGGGCAAGGTCGAGGTCATCGAGCACCTGCTGGACACCGTCGACACGCTGCTGCTGGGCGGCGGGATGATCTTCACCTTCTTCAAGGTCCACGGCCTCGGCGTCGGCGACAGCCTGGTCGACCTCGAGAGCCTGGAGGTGGCGGAGCGGATCCTCGCCAAGGCCGAGACCTCCCGCGCGAAGCTCGTGCTGCCCCAGGACGTCGTGATCGCCGACGACTTCAGCGGCGAAGCGGCGCGGCGCGAGGTGCTGGTGACCGACATCCCCGACGGCTGGCAGGGGCTGGACATCGGGCCGCGGACGATCGTCCGCTTCCGCGACACCATCGACGCGAGCCGCGCCGTGTTCTGGAACGGTCCCGTGGGCGTGTTCGAGATCCCGGCCTTCGCCGGCGGCACCCGGGCGATCGGCGAAGCGGTGGCCGCGGCCACCGACCGGGGCGCCCACTCGGTGGTCGGGGGAGGGGACTCGGTGTCGGCGGTCAACCAGCTGGGACTGGCCGACCGGATCACCCACATCTCGACCGGCGGCGGCGCTTCGCTGGAGTTCATGGCCGGTTGCCGGCTGCCCGGCGTGGAGGCGCTCACCGGCGCTTGAACCCGCCCGCCGGGTTGACATCCGCCCCCGGGGATGCTAATTTCCTACGAGCCGCCGGCGGTCCGGTGGCATTTCTTTGTTCGCAACGACCCGCGGGAGATACGACATGTACGCCTTCTTCATGGTCCTGCACGTGATCGTCAGCCTGCTGCTCTGCGTCGTGGTCCTGCTGCAGTCCGGCAAGAGCGGCGGCCTGGCCGGCGCCTTCGGCGGCGGCGGCGGTCTGCCCCAGCAGATGTTCGGCACGCGCGCGATGACCACGGCGCTGAGCAAGATGACGATCTACCTCGCCGCGGGCTTTTTCCTGACGTCGGCGGTGCTCTTCGGCCTGACGGCCGACCGCACCGCGAAGCGCGCCGGTGGCGCCCCGGTCAGCGAACAGTCGAGCGGTCCCGTCGGCGGTGGCGCTCCCATCACCGACGGCCAGTGAGCTCCTCGCCGCGCGTCGCTCGGGTGGTGGAATTGGTAGACACGCTATCTTGAGGGGGTAGTGGCCACAAGCCGTGCGGGTTCGAGTCCCGCCCCGAGCACCAGCATCCCGGAGGATCGACTTTCGTCGATCCTCCATTTTTTTCGTTGACAGTAGTTTTTAGCCATCTCAATAATGTCCCCGACTGGTTCACGAATTGTCCACGACGTCGACCACGGGACGGGAACCGGACGACGACATCGCAAGGTGGAGCGGACGAGGACGGTCAAGTGATGGGTGACGTGGACGGAGCCAGGTCGGACAATTCGTAGGTCGCTTCAGGGTGCGCCTGGCGACCAAGGGATGGAGTCAGCAAGCGAGGTCAGTTATGGAGGAGAGTCTGAAGCTGGCGGCAGCGACCAAGAAGAAGGCGGCCAAGAAGAAGGTCGCGAAGAAGAAGGTCGCCAAGAAGGTCGCGAAGAAGAAGGTCGCGAAGAAGAAGGTGGCCAAGAAGAAGGTCGCCAAGAAGAAGGTCGCGAAGAAGAAGGTCGCGAAGAAGAAGGTCGCCAAGAAGAAGGTCGCCAAGAAGGCGGCTCCCAAGAAGACGACCGCGAAGCCGACCATGTAGCGGATGCCCTGGCGCAACGGCGCTGGGGAAGAGAAGGACCGCCGCACCCTCGGGTGCGGCGGTCCTTATTTCAGTCGGGAGGTTCTCGCAACCGATTGCCCGGCATGGGGATGCCGGATCGGTGCCGTCAGTGGACGGGGCGCACGTCGAAAAGCCAGGTCACGCCGACGCTGCCGACGAACGTGGTCACCTGCTGGGTGTAGGTGACCTCCTCGGTCGCGAACGAGAAGGTGGTCGCGGTCCCGCGCAGGTCGATGCGGAGGCTGTCGCCGAGCGGCAGCAACAGTCCGCCGAAGAGCTGGAAGTAGAGGGCGGTCTTGTCCTCGAGCGTGGTGAAGCGGTTGATGATGCCGCCGAAGCCGGTGCCGAACTGGGGCGTGATCCCGAGCATCCGGACGGCGCGGGCGTCGTAGACCAGGTTGGCGCCGCCGGTGAAGGAGCGGAAGTCCTCGTCGCGGAAGCCGCCCTCGATGCCCTGGCTCTGGTACAGCTCGTCGGTCCAGTGCTGCAGCTCGTCGGCCTCGACCCGGCCGACGACCTCGCTGTCCTCGTAGCGCAACAGGGAGAGCTCCGCCTTGCTCTTGGCGTAGGAGCCGAAGAGGTCCATGTGGAAGTCTTCGGAGATGTAGAACCCCAGCCTGAGGTTGAACGCCTGGCCGGGCAAGATCTTCTTGATGGGGGCGTCGAGGCAGTTCGGACGGCGCTGGATGCCGAGGTCGAGCTCCTGGCCGCTGAACAGCGTCACGGTGTTGGAGCCGGGCGCGACCTGGGCCCGCTGGTCGAGGGTCGGCAGCTCGAAGAAGGTCGTGCCGGAATAGTAGCCGCCGCCGACGGAGATCGCGATCTTCTTGATGGCGCTCTCGGGCTCCGGGCTCGCGGCCGCGCCCGCGTCCTCCTGGGCGACGGCGGCCAGGGGGACGAGCGCGAGGAGGAATCCCGGCAGCAGCCACTTCGGAATCAATCTCATGCCACACCTCGACGTTCTGGCGGAAGGCGTCCGGCGGGTCGGACCCGCCCGCGGACACCGCTGGGCGCCCGTGGCGGGGAGTGTCCCCACAAACACGCACGGCGACCTGATCTCGGCCGTCGCGGCGGGTCTACGGTAATCTCCCCGGCAGCCGGCGGCAAGGTCTTTCGCGCCCCTGAACACCTCTGAACATAGGGGAAACTCCCTGTCAGGACAAGAGGTGGCGGGATTGACACACCTGTGAGCGGCGGTTATCATTCGCGTTCGCCGCCATCCTGAGCGTCTGCTGGAAGTTTCGGTTCCGGCCCGCGATCGGGGCCGCCGCCATCGCTTACTCGCCGTCCGGACGGGAGGATCACGTTGAAGACCTTCGCCACCGACAAGATCCGCAACATCGCCCTCGTCGCCCCCCACGGCGTGGGCAAGACGAGCCTGGCCGACGCCATGCTGCACGTCACCGGCAAGGTCGGGCGACGCGGCAGCGTCGACGACAAGTCTTCCGTGTTCGACTACCTGGACGAGGAGCTGGACAAGAAGCAGACGATGACCGCCAGCATGGCCTGGACCGAGGTCGGCGGCGTCAAGATCAACATCATCGACACGCCCGGCGTCGCCGACTTCCGCTGCGACATGTACGGCGCGCTGGAGGTCGTCGAGGGCGTGCTGTTCGGGGTGAAGGCCGACGGCGGCCTGGAGGTGTCCAGCGACGCGCTCTGGCGCACGCTGCGGCAGCGCAGCACGCCGATGTTCCTGGTCGTGACCCGCATGAACAAGGAGCACGCCGACTTCCAGAAGGCGATGAAGGAGTTCGCCGACCACCTCGACGGGACGGTGGTCGCCGCCCAGCTGCCCATCGGGGAGGGCGAGGCCTTCCGGGGCGTCGTCGACCTGGTGGCCAACAAGGCCTACACCTTCGCCGACGGCAAGGCCCAGGCGGTGGCGATCCCCGCCGACCTGGCCGACGAGGCCGCGATCGCCCGCGAGGAGCTGATGAACGCCGCCGCCGAGACGGACGAGGCCCTCATCGAGAAGTTCCTCGAGGAGGGCACCCTCTCGGACGAGGACCTGGTCCGCGGCCTGTCCGCGGGCGTCGCCTCCGGCCAGGTCTTCCCGGTGTACGTGACGGCGGCCGACAGCGAGATCGGCGTCGTCACGCTCCTGGAAGCGGTCGCCCAGCTGATGCCGAGCCCCGCCGCGCGCACCGGGCTGACCGGCCTGCGCCCCGGCACCGCCGAGCCGCACACCGTCGCGATCGGTCCCGACAAGCCGACGCTCGCCTACGCCTTCAAGTACCAGCGGGAGGCCCAGGGCGGCGACCAGACCTGGCTGCGCGTCTGGAGCGGCACCCTGTCTTCCAGCGACAACCTGACCACTCACGCCGGCGACGGCGAGCGCATCGGCCAGCTCAGCTTCGCCGTGGGCAAGGGCCGCGAGAAGGTGGACAGCGTGGCCGCAGGCGACATCGTGCTCGCCGCCAAGCTCAAGAACAGCCGCATCGGCGCCACGCTCTGCGCGTCGGGCGTCGAGATCCAGCTGCCGGCCCCGGCCCTGCCGGCGCCCACCAGCGCCGAGGCCATCACCTCGGCCAACGCCGGCGACGAGGACAAGATGGGCGTCGGCCTGAACAAGCTCATGGAGGAGGACCCCTCCTTCCAGGTCCGCCACGAGGGCGAGCTGAGCCAGACCCTGATGGTGGGCCAGGGCGAGATGCACCTCGCGGTCATCCTCGAACGTCTGCGGAAGCAGTTCGGCGTCGAGGTCCTGCGCAAGCGGCCCAAGGTCGCCTTCAAGGAGACGATCAAGGGTACCGTCGAGGTCCAGGGCCGCTACAAGAAGCAGACCGGCGGCCGCGGCCAGTTCGGCGACGTGCACCTGCGCCTCGAGCCGCTGCCCCGCGGCGAGAACTTCGAGTTCGTGGACGGGATCGTCGGCGGCGTGGTGCCCGGCAAGTTCATCCCGGCGGTCGAGAAGGGCGTCCGGGAGACCATGAAGCGCGGCGTCATGGCCGGCTACGAGATGGTCGACATGCGCGTCACGCTCTTCTTCGGTTCCTACCACAACGTGGATTCCAGCGAGAACAGCTTCAAGGCCGCGGCCCGCATCGCCCTGCAGAAGGGCGTGCCCGACGCGAAACCGGCGCTGCTGGAGCCGATCATGCAGGTCACCATCCGCGTGCCGGAGTCCTACCTGGGCGACATCATGGGCGACATCTCGTCGCGCCGCGGCCAGCCGCAGGGCATGGAGGCCGAGGGTCCCATCCAGGTGATCAAGGCCCTGGTCCCGCAGGACGAGATGTACCAGTACTCCACCTCGCTGCGCGCCATGACCCAGGGCACCGGCGAGTTCGCGATGACGTTCAGCCACTACGCCGAGGTGCCGGGCGACGTGGCCCGCCAGCTGATCGACGCGTACCAGAAGAGCCGCACCGAGGACGCCGACTAGGGATCGCCGAACCGGGGAGGGGCCGCCCGCGGATTCCGCGGCGCGACCGCGAACAAGGAGCGTGGCAGATGTCCGGGCACTCCAAGTGGAGCACGATCAAGCGCAAGAAGGGCGCCAAGGACGCGGCCCGCAGCAAGATCTGGTCGCGCCTCGCACGCGAGGTCATCGTCGCCGCCCGCCAGGGGGGGGGCGACGTCGAGGGGAACGCCCGCCTGCGCAGCGCGGTCCTGGCCGCCAAGGCGCAGAACATGCCCAACATCAACATCGAGCGCGCGATCAAGCGCGGCACCGGCGAGATCGAGGGCGCCGTCTACGAGGAGCTGAGCTTCGAGGGCTACGGGCCCGGCGGCGTGGCGGTCCTGGTCGAGACGCAGACCGACAACCGCAACCGGACGACCTCCGAGATCCGCCACATCTTCACCCGGTACAACGGCAACCTCGGCACCAACGGCTGCGTGTCCTACCTGTTCGAGCGCAAGGGCTCGATCAGCCTCGACCCCGCCCGCGTCGACCTCGACACCCTCATGGAGGCGGCCATCGAAGCCGGCGCCGAGGACGTGTCGGCCGACGGCGGCGCCCTCGAGGTCACGACCGCGTTCGCCGACTACAACCAGGTCCTGCTGGCGCTCCAGGAGAAGGGCCTGCCGGTGACCGAGTCGGAGATCGTCCAGGAGGCGACCACCACCGTGCGCGTCACCGGCAAGGACGCCGAGACGCTCATGAAGCTGATCGAGGCGATGGACGACCTCGACGACGTGTCGCGGGTCTCGTCCAACTTCGCCATCGACGACGACGAGATGGCCTCCATCATGGAGAACCTCTAGCAGATGCCGGTTCCGCGGACGGGGGGCGGCCGCGGTGCCGCCCCCTTCGCGCGTCCGGCGGAGGCGCCGTGATCATCCTGGGCATCGACCCCGGCAGCAACGTCACGGGCTACGGCCTGATCGAGCAGGACGGCGGACGGCTGCGCCTGCTGGACGCCGGCGCCATCCGCACCGGCCGCGGCGACGCCCTGCCGGCGCGCCTGCGCCTGATCCACGACGCGCTGACGGAGCTGCTCGCGCAGGGGAACCCGGGCGAGATGGCCGTCGAGAGCGTCTTCGCCGCCCGCAACGCCCACAGCGCCCTGGTGCTGGGGCACGCCCGCGGGGTCGCCCTGCTCGCCGCGTCGCTGCGTGACATTCCCGTTGTCGAATACGCCCCCCGCGAGGTAAAACTCGCCGTGACCGGCCACGGCGCCGCCGGCAAGGAGCAGGTGCGCTTCATGGTGCAGCGCCTGCTGGCCCTGCCGCGGCCCCCCGCCTCGCTGGACGCGAGCGACGCCCTGGCGATCGCCATCTGCCACGCCCAGCGGCGCACGGCGCCGCGGGAAGCGCTGCCGCGGCGCGGAGGAGCCCGATGATCGCCACCCTGGAGGGACTGCTCGTGCGCCGCGGCCTCGACTGCCTGGTCGAGGTCGGCGGGCTGGGCCTGGCGGTCACGGTGCCCGCCGGGTGCGCGGCCGCGCTGCCGGCGGTCGGCGAGCGGGTCCGGCTGTGGACGCACCTCGCGGTGCGCGAGGACGCCTGGACGCTGTACGGCTTCCTGGACCAGGACGAGCTCGCGCTGTTCCGGCTGCTGATCTCGGTCACCGGCGTCGGGCCCAAGCTGGCCCTGGGCATCCTGTCCGGCGCGCCGGCGACGACCATCGCCCACGCCCTGCACGCCGGCGACGAGAAGACGCTGGCGACGCTGCCGGGCATCGGGCGCAAGAGCGCGGCGCGCCTGGTGGTCGAGCTGGGCTCGCGCGTGCCGCCGGCGCTGCTGGCGGCGGGCGCCCCGCCGCCGGCCGCGTCCGCGGACGCCGGCGCCGTCCTGCACCCGAACGAGCCGGTGGCGCGCGATCTGCTCGGCGCCATGGGGCTGCCGGCCGCGCGCGCCGACCAGCTCCTGCGCGAGGCCCTGCGCGACGACGCGGCGCTGGGCGATGACCCGGTTCTCTGGGTGCGGGCCGCACTGCGCCGCCTGGGCTGACCGCCGCCGACCCCGACACCGCAAGGAAGGTCGACCGTGACCGATTCCCGCTGGACCGATCCCAACCTGCGCCCCCGCGAGGACGTCGCCGAGCCGGGCCTGCGCCCCCGGCGCCTCGACGAGTTCGTCGGGCAGGCCGCGGTCAAGGAGAACCTGCGGGTCTTCATCGCCGCCGCGCGCGCGCGCGGCGAGGTGCTCGACCACGTCCTGCTGTACGGGCCGCCGGGCCTGGGCAAGACCACCCTGGCCGGCATCATCGCCGCCGAGATGGAGCTGGAGCTGCGCCAGAGCAGCGGCCCCGCCTTCCAGAACAGCGCCGAGCTGGTCGGTCTGCTGACGCAGCACGAAGGGCCCTCGGCCGTGTTCATCGACGAGATCCACCGCCTCAACCGCACGGTCGAGGAGTACCTCTATCCGGCCATGGAGGACCGGCGCATCGAGATCGTGGTGGACAAGGGGCCCCACGCGCGGCATTTCCAGTTGGACCTCGCGCCCTTCACCCTGCTGGGCGCGACCACCCGCGCCGGCATGATCACCGCCGCGCTGCGCTCCCGCTTCGGCATCGTCTGCCACCTCGACTTCTACCCGCCCGAGGAGCTGCAGATCATCCTGGGCCGCTCGGCGGGCATCCTGGGCATCGGGTTGGACCCCGACGGCGCGCTGGAGCTGGCGCGGCGCTCGCGCGGCACGCCGCGGGCGGCCAACCGCCTGCTGCGGCGCGTCCGCGACTACGCCCAGATCGCGGGCCGCCAGGTGATCGACCGCGAGACCGCCGACGACGGGCTGACGCGCCTGGGCGTCGACCGGCTCGGCCTGGAGCCGCTGGACCGGCGCTACCTGCGCCTGATCGTGGAGCACTTCGCCGGCGGGCCCGTCGGCCTGCAGAACCTCGCGGTGTCGCTGGGCGAGGAGCAGGACACGCTCGAGGACGTCGTGGAGCCCTTCCTGATCCAGTCCGGCCTGCTCAAGCGCACCCCGCGCGGGCGCGAGACGACCGAGCGGGCCTGCGCCCACCTGGGGATCGCCCCGCCCCGCCGCAGCCGGGATGCCCAGGACGCCCAGCGTGACCTGCTCTGAGCCGCCGGCGTCGGCCCCCGCCTTCCACTACGACCTGCCGGCCCGGCTCGTCGCGCAGTCGCCGGCCCCCCGGCGCACCGGCTCGCGATTGATGCTGGTGGCGCGCGACGGGAGCGTGCGGGGGGAAGGGATCTTCGCGGACCTGCCGTCGCACCTGCGCGCGGGCGACCTGCTGGTGGCCAACGACACGCGCGTCCTGCCCGCGCGGCTGCGGCTGCGACGGGCCAGCGGCGGCCGTGTCGAGCTGCTGCTGGAACGCCCGCTGGGCGACGGGCGGTGGCTGGCCCTGGCCCAGCCGATGCGCCGGTTGAAGGACGGGGAGCGGCTCCGGCCCGAGGACGGCGACGGCGCCGACCCGGCAGGGGAGATCGAGGTCGTGGGCCGCGACGCGGGCGGCGGCCTCGTCGTGCGCGCGTGCGGCGGCGACCTCGCCGACCTGGCGCAACGGCGCGGCGAGACGCCCCTGCCGCCCTACATCCGGCGCGGCCCCGACACCGCGCCCGAGCTGGCGGCGCTCGACCGCGAGCGCTACCAGACGGTGTACGCGGCGGCGCGCGGCTCGGTCGCGGCGCCGACCGCCGGCCTGCACTTCGACGCGGCGCTGCTCGCCCGGCTGCGCGAGGCCGGCGTGGGCTGGGCGACCGTCACCCTGCACGTCGGCTCCGGCACCTTCCGCGCGCCCGACGCCGACGACCTGGCGCACCGCCGGCTGCACGCCGAGCGTTTCACGCTGCCGGCGGCGACCGACGCCGCCGTGCGGCGCTGCCGCCGCGAGGGCGGCCGCGTCGTCGCGGTCGGCACGACGTCGCTGCGGGTGCTCGAGACGGTCCGCCGGCTGGGGCTGGACCGCGACGGCCCGGACCGTCGCCGGGCGGAGCCCGCCACCGGAATCGTGCCGGCGGCATTCGAGGGCGAGGCCGCCCGCGAGGGCGAGGGTTGGCGCGTGTCCGGCCTGACGCGCCTCTTCGCGGCCCCGCCGGACGCCATCGCGGCGGCCGACGGCCTGATCACCAACTTCCACCTGCCGGGCTCGTCGCTGCTGATGCTGCTGGCGGCCTTCCTCGGCGGGGCCGATCGCTGGCGGCCCGCCTACGCGCGCGCGGTGGACGGGGACTGGCGCTTCTACAGCTACGGCGACGCGATGCTCGTCCTGCCGGACGCGGTCGCGGCGCCTCGGGACGGACGATGAACGGGGACGGACGATGAACGGGGACGGACGATGAACTGGGACGGACGATGAACGGGGACGGACGATGAACCCGCCAGCCAACGCCGCTTTCGATCGGCCCTTCGGCTTCGCGGTGACGGCCCGCGACGGCGCGGCGCGCCGCGGCCTCCTGCGCACGCCCCACGCCGAGGTCGAGACGCCGGTGTTCATGCCGGTCGGCACGCACGGCTCGATCAAAGCCATGACCTTCGAGCAGGTGGCCGCGTCGGGGTCGCGGCTGATCCTCGGCAACACGTACCACCTGTACCTGCGCCCGGGCCACGGGGTGATCGAGGCGCTCGGCGGGCTGCACCGCTTCGAGGGCTGGGACGGGGCGATGCTCACCGACAGCGCCGGCTTCCAGGTCTTCTCGCTGTCCGCGCTGAACAAGGTCGACGAGGACGGCGTGGCCTTCCGTTCGCACCTGGACGGCAGCAGCCACCGCTTCACGCCCGAGTTGTCGATGGCGATCCAGCTGGCGCTGGGCGCGGACATCGTCATGGCCTTCGACCACTGCCTGCCCCACGGCGCCGACGCGCCCGCCGTCGCGGCGGCCGTCGACCGCACCGACCGCTGGCTGCGCCGCTGCCGCGACGCCTTCGGCCCCGGGGGACGACGCGTGAAGGACGGGTACGAGCGCGTGCTGTTCGGCATCGTGCAGGGCGGTTTCGACCCGCAGCAGCGGCGGCGCTCGGCCGACCTGGTCGCCGCGCTCGACCTGCCCGGGACGGCCATCGGCGGCCTGTCGGTCGGCGAGCCCGTGCCGCTGATGAGGGAGATGGTCGCCGCCACGGCGTCGCTGCTGCCGGCGGACCGGCCGCGCTACCTGATGGGGGTGGGCTTCCCCGACGACATCGTCCACGGCGTGCTCGCCGGCGTGGACATGTTCGACTGCGTGCTGCCGACGCGCATGGGCCGCACCGGCACCGTGCTGACGCACGACGGGCGGCTGGTGGTCAAGAACGGCGCCTACGCCCGCGACGAGCGGCCGCTCGACCCCGACTGCGGCTGCCCGGTCTGCGCGCGCCACAGCCGCGCCTACGTGCGGCACCTGCTGTCCTGCGGCGAGATCCTCGGCCTGACCTTGGCCACCACCCACAACGTCTGGTTCTACCAGGCGCTGATGCGCGGCCTGCGCGAAGCCATCGCGGCGGGCCGCCTGACGGTCTTCGCCGCGGACTTCCTCGCCCGCTGGGAAGAGGGTGAACGCCGGCGCCTGGCCGGCGACGCCGACCGCCCCTGAGCCGGCCCGCAATGCCCATCCCGCGACTCCGGGTTTGCCCGCGGCCCCCCGCTGTGCCATCTTGGAGCGGCGCCGAGCACGAACGACGACAAGGAGACGAGATGTCGCTGGTCAACTTCCTCGCCATGAGCCCCGCGCCCCAGCAGGGGCAGGCCGCGCCCGGGCAGGGCGCCATCCTCATGAACTTCGTCTTCATCGGCATGATGGTGCTGGTGTTCTACCTGCTGATCTGGCGCCCGAACGCCCAGCGGCAGAAGAAGCACCGCCTGATGCTCGAGAGCCTCAAGAAGGGCGACCAGATCGTCACCACCGGCGGCCTGTTCGCGACCGTGCAGAGCGTCAAGGACGACCGCCTGGTCTGCACCATCGGCGACGGCGTCAAGGTGGAGATCGCCCGCAGCGCGGTCGCCACGGTCCTGCCGTCCTGATCGTGACCGCCGCCGCGCCGCGCCGCCTGGTGCTGTACGGCGACCGGCGCCTGCGCCTGGTCTGCCGCAGCCCGGAGCCCGGCGAACCGGGGCTGGACGCGCTCGTCCAGGACATGCTCGCGCTCATGCGGCGCCACCGCGGCGTCGGGCTGGCCGCGCCCCAGGTGGGGGACGACCGGCGCGTGATCGTGGTGCAGCCGGACCTCGCCGGGAAGCGGCCGCCGCTGGTGTTGCTCGACCCCGTGCTGGAGGAGACGGGCGGCCCGTCGACCGTGTTCGAGGAAGGGTGCCTGTCCTTCCCCGGCATCTACCGGCGGATCGCGCGGCCGCGCGCCGCGGTGCTGCGCTACCGCGATCCCGACGGCGCGGCCCGCCTGCTGCGCGACGACGGCCTGGCCGCGCGCATCGCGCTGCACGAACTGGATCATCTGGACGGGATCCTGATGGTGGACCACCTCGGTCCCTGGCGGCGTTTCGGCGTGGAACTGCGGCTGGGTCTGCGGCGACTGCGCCCTGCGGGAGGTCGCGCGTGAGGATCGTGTTCATGGGCTCGCCGGACTTCGCGGTGCCGACGCTCGACGCCCTGGTCGAGAGCCGCGCCGAGATCCCCCTGGTCGTCACCCAACCCGACCGCCGCGCCGGGCGCGGCCGCCAGCTCGAGGCGACCGCGGTCAAGGACGCCGCCCGCGGGCACGGGCTGCCCGTGGTCGAGTGGGGCCCGGGCGACGCCGCCCGCGTCACGCAGCTGGTGGCGGACGCGGCGCCCGACGCCGTGGTGGTGACCGCGTTCGGCCACATCCTGCGGCAGTCCCTGCTCGACCTGCCCCGTCTCGGCTGCATCAACCTGCACGCCTCGCTGCTGCCGCGCTGGCGCGGCGTCGCGCCCGTCCACTACGCGATCCTGCACGGCGACGCCTGGAGCGGCGTGAGCATCATGCGCATGGACGCGGGCGTGGACACCGGGCCGGTCCTGGCCCAGCGTGCGGTGGCCATCGACCCCGAAGAGACCGCCGGCGACCTGCTGGTCCGCCTCGCCGGTCTGGGCGCCGACCTGATGGTCCGCACCCTGCGCGGCCTCGATTCGGGCGGCGCGCCGCCGACGCCGCAGAACGAGACGGGCGCCGTCTACGCCCCGAAGCTCAACCGCTCGCTGTCGCCCCTGCGCTGGGAGCGTTCCGCGGTGAAGGTCCACAACCAGGTGCGGGGACTGCAGCCGTGGCCCGGCGCCACGACGTTCCTCGCCGACCACCAGATCAAGATCACCGAGGCCCGGCCCTGGTCCTTCCACACCTCCGGCGCCGAGCCGGGCACCGTGCTCGCGTTGGTGGACGAGGGCCTGTGCGTGGCCTGCGGCGAGGGCGTCCTGCTGGTGACGGGCCTGCAGAACCCCGGCAAGAAGCCGATGACCGCCGCCGAATTCCTGCGCGGCTGCCCGATCCCCGCCGGCACCCGACTGCGCTCATGAGCCTCGACCCCGTGCGCCGCCTCGCCTGGGACGTGCTGCAACGCGCCGAACGCGACGAGAACCTCGATGCGGCCCTCGACGACGCCTTGGCCCGCCTGCCGGACGAGCGCGACCGCCGCTTCCTGGCGGAGTTGGTCAAGGGCGCGCTGCGCTGGCGCGGCCGTTACGACCACCTCGTGCGGCGGTTCTCGCGCCACGACGCCGCGACGCCGCCGCAGATCGCCGACGTGCTGCGCCTGGGCCTGCACCAGCTGCTGGGCATGGACCGCGTGCCGGACCACGCGGCGGTCCACCAGAGCGTGGCCCTGGCCCGCGACGTCGCGGGTCCCTGGCCCGCCCCCTTCGTCAACGGACTGCTGCAGTCGGTGCGGCGGACGCTCGACGGGGCGCCGCAGCGCGAGGAGGCCCTGCACGCGCTGTTCCCCGATCCCGCGCGCGACCCCGACGGCTGGCTGTCGACCTGGTGGAGCCACCCGCGCTGGCTGGTCGCGCGGTGGCGCGCGCGCTACGGGCTCGCGGCGACCGCCGAACTCTGCCGCTGCAACAACCTGTCCCCGCCGCTGGCCGTGCACGTGCTGGCGCCCGCCGACCCCGCGGCCGTCGCCGCAGGCCTGGCCGCCGCCGGCCGTTCCGCCCGCCCCGGGGACCTGAGCCCGCGCGCCCTGCTGCTCGCGAGCGAGGAGCGCGCCGACCTGGCGGCCCTGCTGCGGACGCGTCCGGAACTGATCGTCCAGGACGAGGCGGTCCAGGCGGCGTGCGACCTCCTGCTGGACGGCGTGGCGGGCCCCGCCCTGGACCTCTGCGCGGCGCCGGGCGGCAAGACCGCCCGGCTGCGCGCGGCCCTGGCGGCGGGGGACGACGGGTCGCCGGCGCTGCTGGTGGCCGCCGACCTCAGCGCCTCGCGCCTGCGCAAGCTGCAGGCGACGGCGAAAAGGATCGACGCGGGGCCGGACCTCGTGGTATCTGCTGACGGCAGGGCGGCGCCCTTCCGGCCCGGTTCCTTCGCGACCGTGCTGCTGGACGGGCCCTGCACCGGGACCGGCGTGCTGCGGCGGCACCCCGAAGGGAAGTGGCGCCTCGGCCCGGAGGCGATCGTCGCCTCGGCGACCCGGCTGACGGAACTGGCGCGGCGGGCGTCCCTGCTGCTGGCGCCGGGCGGCCGCCTGCTCTACGCCACGTGCTCCCTGGAACCCGAGGAGAACGAGGGCGTTCTGGAGGCGGTCCTGGCGGCGGAACCGTCGCTGGCGCCCTGCCCGTGGCGCGCGGACGGGGAGTGGGCGCGGACCTGGCTGCCCCAGCGCGAGGGCGCGGACGGCTTCTTCGCGGCCCGACTGTCGCGGCGGAGGGATGCATCGTGAAGTTCTGGCAATTCCTGCTGCTGCTCGCCGGCCTCGGTCTCGCCGGCGCCGTCGGCCTCGCCTTGAGCAACTACCTCATCGTCCCGCAGCTGATCCATCGCCGCGCCGAAGTGCGCGTGCCCGACCTGCGCGAGCAGACCCTGGCGCAGGCGCGCCGCACCGCCGCCGGCGCCGACCTCGAGGTCCAGGTCGTGCGCAGCGAGGCGCACGCCCGGCAGCCGGTCGGCAACGTCGTCGACCAGCACCCGGCCCCCGGACAGCCGGTGCGCAAGGGGAGGGCGGTGGGCCTGGTGCTCAGCAGCGGCCCGCCCACCGGCGCGGTGCCCGTCCTCGACGGTCTCAACGCGCAACAGGCTGCGGCCACCCTCCAGCGCAGCGGCTTCCGGGCCGGCCGCACCCTGCGCGCGCGCGGGCTCGAGGGCGCGCCGTCGACCGTGGCGCTGCAGTACCCCGAAGCGGGCACCGGGAGCCGCAAGGGCGTGACCGTGGACGTGGTGATGGTCGACCAGGCGGAAGCGCCCGCCTTCCTGATGCCCGACCTCAAGGGCCGGACGCTGTCGGCGGCCCGCAGCGCCGTCGACGAGTCCGGCTGCATCCTCGCGCCGCTGCGCCACGCCCGCGACGCGGGCACGCCGCCGCAGACCATCCTGCGCCAGAAACCGGAACCGGGGACGCGCATCCTCAGGGGAGAGATCGTTGAACTGGTGGTCGCGACGCGCTGAACACGGCACGGCGGTGGCCCCGTCCCTGCTGTCGGCCGACTTCGCCGACCTGGGGCGGGAGGTCGCGAGGATGGAGTCCGCGGGTGCGGACCTGATCCACCTCGACGTCATGGACGGCCGTTTCGTCCCCACCCTCACCTTCGGCCCCCCGGTCGTGGCCGCCGTCAGGCGGCGCACGGCCCTGCCGCTGGACGCGCACCTGATGGTCGCGGAGCCGGAGCGCCACCTCGCGGCCTTCGCCGGCGCCGGCGCCGACGCGATCACGATCCACATCGAGGCCGTCCCCGCGCCCGGCGCGGCCCTCGACGCGATCGGGGCGCTCGGGAAGCGCCGCGGCCTCAGCCTGAATCCCGGCACCCCGATCGCAGCGGTGCTGCCCTGGCTGGATCGGGTCGACCTGGTGCTGGTGATGTCCGTCCAGCCGGGGGCCGGGGGGCAGAGCTTCCAGCCGGCGGCCCTGGACAAGCTGCGGGCCCTGGCCGCGCGGCGGGCCGCCTCCGGGCTCGGGTTCGCCATCTCCATCGATGGGGGCGTCAACGCCGGGACGGCCCCGGCCTGCCGGGACGCCGGCGCCGACATCCTGGTCGCCGGATCCTACCTGTTCGGCGCCGCCGACCCCGCCGCCGCGATTTCCTCCCTGCGCTGACCGGCGCCGGACCGCCCGGAAACCCATTATACCCTTGATTTCGCGGTCGCTTTCGACGATACTGGGCGGTCGCGGCAAGGGGGGCTGGGCGCCTGGAGCGTCCGTCCGTTGTCGTTGTGCGCGCCGTCTTGTACCTGCGAGAGGATCCCGAGGGTGTTCCAGGAGTTGACCAGCCGGCTGGGCGGCGCGCTGCGCAAGCTGTCGGGACAGGACCGCCTCACCGAGGACAACGTCAGGGACGCGCTGCGCGAGGTGCGCCTGGCCCTGCTCGAGGCGGACGTCAACTACCAGGTCGCCAAGGATTTCGTCGCCCGCGTGGCCGAGCAGGCGGCGGGGCAGCAGGTCTGGGACAGCCTGTCGGCCGACCAGCAGGTCGTCAAGATCGTCCGCGACGAGATCGTGGAGCTGCTCGGCGGCGAGACGGCCGCGCTGAACCTGTCGGGCGCGCCGGTGGCCACGGTCATGGTCATGGGCCTGCAGGGCAGCGGCAAGACCACGTTCTGCGCCAAGCTCGCCCAGCGCCTGGTGAAGGAGGGCCGCTCGCCCCTGCTGGTGGCGGCGGACATCTACCGGCCCGCGGCGATCGACCAGCTCGAGACCCTGGCCGCGCAGGCGGGGGTGCCGGTCCACGCCGACCGCGAGCGCCGCAACGCGGCGCAGATCGTCAAGCTCGGCCTGCGCCGGGCGCGCGACAACAAGTGCGACGTGCTGATCGTCGACACCGCCGGCCGCCTGCACATCGACGCCACGCTCATGGACGAGCTGGCCGCGATCGACAAGGCCGTGCCGATGGACGAGAAGCTCCTGGTCGTGGACGCCATGACCGGCCAGGAGGCGGTGACCGTGGCCCGCGAGTTCGCCTCGCGGGTGGGCTTCGACGGCGCCGTGCTGACCAAGATGGACGGCGACGCCCGCGGCGGCGCCGCGCTGTCGGTGAAGGCCGTGACCGGCCGTCCCGTCAAGCTCGTCTCCACCGGCGAGAAGCTGGCCGACCTGGAGACCTTCCATCCGGACCGCATGGCGGGCCGGATCCTCGGCATGGGCGACGTCATGTCGCTGATCGAGCGGGCCGAGGAGAACATGGACCAGCAGGAGGCCGAGGCGCTGGCCGAGCGCTTCCTGCAGAACCAGTTCACGCTCGAGGATTTCCAGAAGCAGATCCGCCAGGTGCGGCGGATGGGCCCCCTGAAGGGGATCATGAAGATGCTGCCCGGGGTCGACGGCGGGATGATCGACAAGTCCAACGTCGACGAGGGGCAGCTGGGCAAGGTCGAGGCCATCCTGAATTCGATGACCCCGACCGAGCGCCGCAGCCCGGAGATCATCAACGGCTCGCGCCGCAAACGGATCGCCCGCGGCAGCGGCACGAACGTGTCCCAGGTCAACCGGCTGCTGAAGCAGTACCGCGACATGCGGCGGATGATGCGCAGCATCAACGCCGCCGGCGGTCTGGAGGAGTTCGGACGCAAGGTGCTGGGCGGGCGCGGCTAGGCCCCGTCCCGCGGTCCGGGCGGCTTGGATCCGGCCGTCCGGGGACCTATATTGGATCGCTTCGCGCCTGAACGGCGGGTGCGGGGCAACACACCGACACGAACCCGGAGGTACTCAGTGTCGACCACGATCCGTCTGACCCGCATGGGTCGCAAGCAGAGGCCCTTCTACCGGCTGATCGTCACCGACAGCCGCAACCGGCGCGACGGCGCCTACCTGGCGAACCTGGGCTACTACAACCCCTTCGCCGAGCCGCTGGAAGTGAAGCTGCACGAGCAGGAGATCATCGCCTGGCTGCGCAAGGGCGCCACGGTCAGCGAGACCGCCCGCTCCCTGATGCGCCGCGAGGGCGTCCTGCTGCGGTGGGAGCTGCTGCGCCAGGGCCTGTCCGTCGACGAGGTCGAGACCCGCGTGTCGGCCTGGAAGAGCGACCTCGACGGCCGTCTCGGCGCCAAGGTCCAGGCCAAGGCCGAGCAGGAGCGCAAGGCGAAGGCCGAAGCCGTCGCCGCCAAGAAGGCCGCCGACGAGGCCGCCGCCGCCGCCGAAGCCGCCGCGGCCAAGCAGGCCGCCGCGGAAGCCGCGGCCGCCGCCGAGGCCGAAGCCGCCGCCGTCGAGACGCCCGCCGAGGGCGACGCGACAGCGCAGAGCGACGCACCCGCGGAAGAGAGCTGACCGCCATGAGCAAGGCCATGGAACTGGTCTCGTACATCGCGGTGAACCTGGTCGACCATCCCGAGGACGTGCGCATCCAGTCCCTGGAGCGCAACGGCGAGGAGGTCTTCCTGGTGCAGGTGCATCCGGACGACGTGGGCCAGATCATCGGCAAGGGGGGCGCGACCGTGAAGGCGGTGCGCGGCCTGCTGCAGGCCGTGGGCCTGCGGGTCGACCGGCGCTTCGGTTTCGAGATCGCGAACGAGCAGTAGCGCATGACGGGATTCCCGGCCGACGAGTTCGTGCCCGTCGCCGACGTGGTCAAGGCGGTGGGTCTGCGGGGCGAGTTGAAGCTCTACCCGCTGATCGACTGGCACGAGCCCCTGCTGGACTCCGGCGACCTGTTCTGGGACGACGGCGCGCCGTTCGCGCCCGAATCCTGGCGGTCCCAGGGGACCTGCTACGTGGTGGCCGTGCCGGGGATCGGGACGCGGGAAGGCGCCGAGGGCGCCGTGGGCAGGATGGTCGGCTTCCTCCGGAGCCGCTACGCCGACCCGGATTTCCCGCGTCCACGCGGCGGACTGCCGTTCCGCTGGCTCGGACGCCCGGTCGTGACCGCGACGGGCGAGGCGGTCGGCGAGGTCGACGACGTGCGCACCTACGGCGCCGGGTTCATGCTGGTCGTCCCGCGGGGCGGCCGCGAGTGCCTGATCCCGGCCGTGGCGCCCATCCTGCGGCCCGAGGACGGGTTGCAGGGGCCGCTCGTGATCGACCCGCCGGAGGGATTGCTCGATGTCGCTGGCGATTAAGGTCGTCACCCTGTTCCCGGAGATGATCCGGGAGGTCCTGTCCACCAGCATCCTGGGACGGGCCGAGCGGCAGGGGCAGGTGACCTACGAGGTCCTGGACATCCGCGACCGCGCGGTGGACCGCCACGGGACGGTCGACGACGCACCCTACGGGGGGGGCGCGGGGATGGTCCTGATGGCCCCGCCGGTGGTCGAGACCGTCGAGGCCGCCCGCAGCGGCGACGCGACGCCCGTGCTGCTGATGTCGGCGCAGGGGGAGCGGCTGGACGAGGACCTGGTGCTGGAGCTGGCCGCGCAGGCCGCGGCCGCCGGCGAATTGGTGCTGGTCTGCGGGCACTACAAGGGCGTCGACCAGCGGGTGCTGGACCTGCTGCGGCCGCGCGAGGTCTCCATCGGGGACTACGTGCTGACCGGCGGGGAACTGCCCGCGCTCGTGGTGATCGACGCCCTGGTGCGGCGGCTGCCCGGGGTGCTGGGCAACAGCGAGTCGGCCGAGAACGACAGCTTCACCGCCGCGCTCGACGGCGGACTCGAAGGCCCCTGGTACACCCGGCCGCCGGAGTACCGCGGGCTGGCGGTGCCCGAGATCCTGATCTCGGGGCACCACGCCAACATCGAGCGTTGGCGCGCGGAGAGGTCGCGGGAGCGCACGCGGGAGCGTCGTCCCGACCTGGCCGCGGGACGGAGGCGCCCGCCGCGGGACCGCGACGGCGGCGCCGGAGAATGACGGACGACACGCGATGGGAACGACGCCGTCGCCCCGCACGGGAAGACGGCGAGACACGACGGGGTCCACGGACCCCGCCCCCCGGCCCGACGCCGGCGGGTACGACCAGGAGGCTGCGATGAGCAACATCGTCGACACGATCCGCACCGAGAAGCTGCGCACGGACCTGCCGGTGTTCAGCATCGGCGACACCATCCGCTGCCGGATGAACATCACCGAGGGCGGCAAGACCCGCATCCAGAACTACGAGGGTGTCGTCATCGCCCGCCAGGGTTCTGCGAACGAAGCCTCGATCACCGTGCGCAAGATCTCCAACGGCGTGGCCGTCGAGCGCGTGCTGCCGATCGAGAGCCCGAACCTCGCCGGGATCGAGCTGGTGCGCCGCGGCCGGATCCGCCGCAGCAAGCTCTATTACCTGCGCGAGCTGACCGGCAAGAAGGCCCGCATCCGCGAGAAGCAGTTCGGCCGGAAGTGAGCGGCTGCGGCGCCCGCCTGGCCGCCTTCGACCGCGAACGCGCCGCCGATCCCTCGCGGGCGGGCGGGACCCTGGTGCTCGCCGGCACGGACGAGGCGGGGCGCGGCTGCCTGGCCGGCCCCGTGGTGGCCGCGGCGGTGGTGCTGCCGCCGGGCTGGGCGCCCGAGGCGCTGGACGATTCCAAGCGCCTGACGGCCCGCCGTCGCGAGGCCCTGTACCGGGACATCGTCCGCGAGGCGCTGGACTGGCAGGCGGAGGCCGCCTGGCCCCGCGAGATCGAACACACCGACATCCTGCGCTCCAGCCTGCGCGCCATGGCGACCGCCGTGGCGCGTCTGCGCGTCCGGCCCGACCTGGTGCTGGTCGACGGCAACCAGGCGCCGCCGCTGGACTGCCCCGCCGACTGCCTGGTGGGCGGCGACGGCCTCAGCGCCGCGGTGGCCGCCGCCTCGATCGTCGCGAAGGTCGTGCGCGACGGGCTGATGATCGACCTGGACGTCCGCCATCCCGGCTACGGCTTCGCCGGCCACAAGGGCTACGGCGCCGCCTCCCACCTCGCGGCCCTGCAGCGGCTGGGCCCCTGCCCCCTGCACCGCCGGACCTTCGCTCCGGTCGCCCTGCTGCGGCAGGGCTCCCTCTGGTAGGCTTCCTGCTGCCGCGACGGCGGGAGGTGGCCATGAACCAGCACGACGGGGCCGCGGCGCTCGGCCGCTGCGGCGAGGAGATCGCGGCGCTGTGGTACGCCGCCGAGGGCTTCTCGATCCTGGCTCGACGTTTCCGTGCCGCCCGCGGCGAGGTGGACCTCGTCGCGCGGCGCGGACCCCTGCTCGTGTTCGTCGAGGTCAAGGCCCGCCGCGGGGACGGCTGGGGTTCGCCGGCCGCGGCGGTCGACGCGCGCAAGCTGCGGCGGCTGCGGCTGGCCGCCCGGGCCTGGCTCGCGGCGAACCCGGCGCGCGACGTGGCGGAGTTCCGCTTCGACGTCGCCGCGGTGCGCTTCGCGCCGGGCGGGGACGGGCTGCGGCTGGAGGTGACCGCGGGTGTCCTCTGATCCCGCGCGCGTCGACGCACGGCGACACGCCGGGCGCCGCCGATTGGGGGTGGCGCGGCGGGAGCCGTGCGGTTAGAGTTGCGCGACCGAGGCGCGCGGATCCGCGCCGTCCCAACGCCCACAGCCCAGCCATCCCCGGCGACGCCGCGTCGCCGGCCGGAGGATCGACGGATCATGGCCGACTACGTGTTCCAGGAGATCGAGCGGCGCTGGCGCGAGCACTGGGCCCGCACCGGCCACGACCAGGTGGACTGGAACGCCGACAAGCCCAAGTGCTACTGCCTGAGCATGTTCTCCTACCCGTCGGGCGACAAGCTCCACCTCGGCCACTGGTACAACTACGTGCCGGCCGACACCTGGGCCCGCTACCGTCGCCAGCGCGGCGACAACGTCTTCCAGCCGGTCGGCTTCGACAGCTTCGGCCTGCCGGCGGAGAACTTCGCCATCAAGTGCGGCGTCCACCCGGGCGCGCACACGGCCGAGAACATCGCCTTCATCCGCGAACAGTTGCTCACCCTGGGGCCGATGTACGACTGGCGCAGCGAGCTGGCCACGCACACGCCCGAATACTACGCCTGGACGCAGTGGCTCTTCCTGACCCTGTTCGAACACGGGCTCGCCTACCGGGCGGCGCAGCCGGTCAACTGGTGCGACTCCTGCCAGACGGTGCTCGCCAACGAGCAGGTCGACGACGGCGCCTGCGAGAGGTGCAGGTCCGAGGTCGTGCGCAAGAACCTGACGCAGTGGTGCTTCCGCATCACGCGCTACGCCGACCGCCTGATCGACAACCTGCCCGCGCTGGACTGGCCCGAGGAGACCAAGAAGAAGCAGACCGCCTGGATCGGCCGCAGCCACGGCGCCGAGGTCGTCTTCGCCGCGCGGCCGGCCGAAGGCGCCGCCGCGCGCATCGGCTCCGACACGCTGGCCGACGGTTCGCTCGCCCTGCGCGTCTTCACGACCCGCCCCGACACGCTCTTCGGCGTCACCTACCTGGCGCTGGCGCCCGAGCACCCGCTGGTCGAGGTGCTGACCGGAGCGGAGCACCGCGAGGGCGTGGCCGCCTACCGCCGCCAGTCGGCGCGGCTGAGCGAGGTCGACCGTCAGAGCAGCGACCGGCCCAAGACCGGCGTGCCGACCGGGGCGACCGCCGTCAATCCCGTCAACGGCGAGGCGGTCCCGATCCTGGTCGCCGACTACGTGCTGGCCAGCTACGGCACCGGCGCGGTGATGGCGGTCCCGGCCCACGACGAGCGCGACTTCGCCTTCGCCGCGGCGCTGGCGTTGCCCGTGCGTCAGGTGATCCTGCCCGCGGGCGCCGAGACGACGTCCGCGCTCGAGGAGGCCTGGACCGGCCCCGGCCTGATGACGGCCTCCGGCGCCTACGACGGCCAGGACAGCGAGCAGGGCGCCCGCCTCGTCGTCGCGGACCTCGAGGCGCGCGGCCTCGGCCGCGCCACCGTGCAGTACCGGCTGCGCGACTGGTTGATCAGCCGCCAGCGCTACTGGGGGGCGCCGATCCCCATCATCCACTGCCCGTCCTGCGGCGAGGTGCCGGTGCCGCGCGACCGCCTGCCGGTGCTGCTGCCCGAAGACGTGGATTTCCGGCCGCGCGGCAAGGCCCCCCTGGCCAGCAGCGAGGCCTTCATGGCCGTGGACTGCCCGGCCTGCGGCGGCCCCGCCCGGCGCGACCCCGACACGATGGACACCTTCGTCTGCAGCAGCTGGTACTTCCTGCGCTACCCGGAGCCGGGCTTGGCCGACGCCCCGTTCCGCTACGAGACGCTGCGCAAGTGGCTGCCGGTGGACATGTACGTCGGCGGCGCCGACCACGCCTGCGGGCACCTGATCTTCTCGCGCTTCATCACGATGGTGCTGCACGACCTCGGCCTGGTGCCGGTGGAGGAGCCCTTCGCACGCCTGCGCCACCAGGGCATGATCACCCGCGACGGCGAGAAGATGTCCAAGAGCAAGGGCAACACCGTCGTGCCGGCCGACTACCTCGAGCGCTACGGCACCGACACGCTGCGCGCCTACCTCATGTTCGGCTTCGCCTTCGCCGAGGGCGGGGACTGGACCGACGAGGGCATCGACGGCATCTGGCGCTACCTCAACCGCGTCTGGCGCCTCGTGGACGCGGTGCTCGACGACCGCTCGCCCGCCGGCGACGCGCCCGTCGGCGCCGCCGCCATGACCGCAGAGCAGGCCGCCGCGCGCTGGCCCCAGCTGCGCCTGGTGCGGCACAATTCGGTGCGCGGCTGCACGCAGGATCTCGAGCGCTTCCAGTTCAACACGGCGCTCAGCCGCCTGATGGAACTGACCAACGCCCTCTACCAGTACTGCGGCCGCGAGCGGCCCCGGACCGGGGACGCGGACTTCCGCGACGCGCTGACGTCGCTGGTGCAGATGCTCGCGCCGTTCGCGCCGCACCTCGGCGCGGAGCTGTGGCTGCGGCTGGAGCGCGAGGGCTCGGTCTTCGATCACCCGTGGCCCGCCTGGCGTGACGAGTTCCTCGTCGCCGACACGGTCACCTACGTCATCCAGATCAACGGCAAGATCCGCGAGCGCATGGAGGCGCCCCGCGACGCCGATGCCGGGCAGGTCGAGCGCGACGCGCTCGCGCACGGCCGCGTCCCCGAGCTGATCGGGGCGGGGCCGGTGCGCAAGGTCGTCGTCGTGCCGGGCAAGCTCGTGAACATCGTCGTCTGATCGGGGTCGGACAGGGGACGGCCATGAATTACTGGGATCTGCTGGCCGAGGCCCGCACCCGGCTCGAAGCAGGCGACCTGCGCGGGGCGGAATCCCGCTTCGCCGAAGCGGGGTACAGCCGCGAACGATCGCCCGTGCGCGTGTTCCTGAGCGAGAAGATGGGCGGCGCGGCCAAGCGCGCCCTGACCCGCCTGCGCGGCGCCGGCGCCGCCGAGGGGGGCGAGGCCGGCCGCTGGGAGCGGGAACGGGCCGGATTCACGGCGGATTTCCGTGACCAGGCGCGCGGCCTGTTGGACCGGGCGCGCGCCTCGGTCGCGGCGCCCGGCACCTTCCCGCCCCGCGAACGTCTGGGCCTGGCGGCCGGTGCCGCCTACCTCACCGCCGTCAGCGAACTGGCCGACCTGCGCCGGATCGATCCCTCGCCCTTCCTCGAGGCCGCGCTGGTCGCCGCCTGCGATGCGGGCTGCCCGCCGCCGGAAGGCCTGCTGGCCGTGTCGCTGCCCCTGGCCGCCGACGTCCGCCTGCGGCTGGCCGCGCGCGTCCTGGAATTCGCGCGCCGGGGGCAGGCGGACGCCGCCGTTCGCGCTCTCGCCCGCGACGCCGACGCCCTGCTCGCTCCCGAACACATGGTCGGTCCCGTCCAGGAGGCCGAGCGGCTCTGGCTCGCCGCCCAGCTGGCCGAAGGACCGCTGGACGACGCGCCGCGGGCCGCCGCCCTCTACGCCGCCTGCGCGCGGGAGGAGGGCACGCCCGCCGAACGCCGCGACCTCGCCCGTCTCGCCGCCGCCTCCCTGCTCGCCAACCTGGACCGCTTCGCGTTGCCGGTCCCGCGCTACGACGAGGCCCTGGTCCTGCTCGAAGCCGTCGCCGCCGACGCGGCGGTCGAGCGTCGCCGTCGCGCGGCCCTGGTCGTGCTGCAGGAGCGAAGGATCGGGACCCGAGACGGGGTCTGGGCCACGGCGGCCCTCGACGCCCGCGGCGTCGGTCACCTGGTGGTGTGGCGCCGGAGCCGCCCTCTCGACGTGCTGTGCTGGCACGACGGGCCATCCGCCGCGGCGGTGGCCGCGTACCTGGGCGAGGCGCGCGATCGTGTGCTGGTGCTCGGTGACATCGGCAACGATCTTTCCGGCTGGGAGTTGCGGGGTTTGGTGGAAGCGCTGCTGGAGCCGGAACTGCCGTCACGAGGCGTGGACGACGGCGTGCTGGACTCCCTGTCCGCACAGCGCTGCGAAGCGCCGGCGCCGCACCCGCTCTTCGCCATGGAGTCCGGGGAGCCTCTTTCCGTCGCGATCGCGGGCGCTCTGCGCGCGGGACGGGTCTGGCTGGGCGTCTCGTCGCGCCTGTCGGCCGCGGAGCCCGGGCAGCGCGGCATGATCCGCGAACTGGCCCGCCGCGGGGACGCCGCGGCACGGCTGGTGGCGTCGTTCCTGCCACCGGATCTCGTGCGGCCCCAGGGTTGGCCCCTGACCCCGCTGCAGGACCGGCCGTCGCCGCGCGTCTTCGCCGCCGCGACGACGGAGGGCGGTCGCCGCCATGTCGAGCCGCGCGACCCTGAACTGGCCGCGGCGGCCTCGGCGCTGGTGCACGCCGCCGACCGGGCGTCGGCGCTGGAAGCCTGGGGTCAGCGTCGCGCCGCCTGGCGCGTCGTCCTGGACGGCGCCGATCGCTTGGCGGAATTCGCCGGCCCGCTGTCGCGGCAACCGGGCGCCTGGACCCTCGTGCCGGCGGGCGGCGAGTTCCACGACCGCGAGGCGGCCCTGTCCCAGCTGTCGGAGATGGCCTCGACGCCGAACCTGGGCCTGCTGCCGCTGATCCACGCCTGCCGACTCGCCGCGACCCACAACGGCGACCTGGCCGACCACCGCCGGTTGCGCCCGCGCGAGCGCGGCGCCTGTCCCTGGATCGACCGCTACGACGCTTGGCTGGACCTGCAGACGCGCCGTGAAGCGGCGACGGGGCCGTCCGGTTGGGCCGCAGAACTGGCCCAGCGCGTGGCCGGCGACGCCGCGGTCGTGGGGCTGGCCGGCGATCTGCCGAGCGACGGCGCGGCGCGTGCCCGGCTCTGGGGGCTGGGCGGGCGGGCCGTCGCCTGGGTCTTCGCCGACGCCGCCGTGATCAACTGGAGCTGGCGCCGCCGCGGCGCCGACGAACCCGCCGCCCGTCATCGCGCCCTGGCCGGCGAGGGCGCCGGCCAGCTGTCGCTGCTCTCGCCCGCCCCGATCCTCGACGGCGACCTCGCCGCCATCCTCGGGGGCTGGCTCTCGCTCCACGGCGCCTGCCGGGTCTTCGTGCGCGGCGGGGACGCGGCGACGCCGCTGTCGCTGGCCGTCGGCGGCCCGCCTCCGGACGCGCGGGTGCGCCTGGGCGCCGCCGCGGCGGCCCACGCCCGCCGCCTCGCGCAGCTGTCCGGGACGGCCGGCGCGCGGCTGCTGCTGCCGACGACGGGTCCGCTGGGCGCCTGCCTCCACGCCCTGGCGCGCGGCGGGATCGCCGCCCTGCCCGTCACGGATCTCGGCGTCGAGACGCAGGACGGTTTCTGGGACGACGCGGACACCGCGAGGCGGTGCGCGGGGGGCGTCGTCTACGTTCCCCAGTTGGCGAGCCTGGACCCCGCCGCCGGCGACGGCGCCGCCGACGCCGCGGATGACGGTTCCTGGCGGCGCCGCGACGTCGAGGCCGCCGCGGTCGCCGCGCAGCGTCGCGCCCTGCTGGCGCTGGAACTGCACGCGCTGCGGGGTAGGGGCGCGGGCGCCGTCATGGTCGGGGACACGCGCTGGTGGCGCACGTTCCCGCTCGGTGCGGACGGCAGCTCGTCGCTGGACGCCGCCGGCGCTGCCGCCCTGGCGGGCGCGTGGGGCGCCGGCGTCTTCGACCTGGACGGTGAACCGGTGCGGCCGCCGGTGCGACGCGGTCGCGCCGCCGACCCGTTGCGCAAGTCGGTCGTGGGCTGGCTGCAGATCCAGGGTTGGACCGACGCCGAAGGGCGGGGCCTGCCGCCGGGATTCCTGGACCGCGAACGCACCGGTCTGCCGGAAGCCTGGCCGACGGCCCGGCGCCGCCTCGTGCTGGGCGATCCGGCGGCCGCCTGGCTCCACTGCGCGGACGCGGTGACCGCGGCCCGCGAAGACGGCGACCACGGCGCCTGGCTGCTGGTGGTGAGCGATTCGCCGCCGGCCGAAGCGGTGGTCCTGCGCGACGCCGTGCTGTCGCCACGACCCTCGCTGCTCGCCGCAGACGGCTCGCCGCCTGGCGGCGGCTGGCATGCCGTCACCTGGGCCCGGCCGTCCGACCTCGCCGACCCCGAGCTGGTCCGGCGACTCGCCCTGGACCCGCCGACGGAGATCTGGGCCGGGGATCTGGGTGGCTGGCTGCCGTCGGGCGCGACCGACGGCGGTCGCTGCGCGCCCTGCCTGCACGCGTTGCTGCACCTGGTCGAGGCGCCGATGACCCTGCAGGCGACGGACCTGCCGGGTTCCTGGCGCCGATACCTGTCCGGTCTGTTCGAACATGCCGGTGGCCTGGTCCTCGACACCCTGGACGAGGCGACGATGTCGGACCTGGCGGACCTGCCCGCGGTCGTGATCGGCCGCATCCCGGACCCGCAATGGCCGTGCCCGAGCTGCGCCACGGTGTCGGCCTGGCTCCGCTGGTCACAGGGCTGCCCCGCCTGCGGTTCGGCGCTGGAGCGTTGGGCTTCGCCCGCGGACCGCACCGCCCTGCTGCGGCACCTGTGGCGCGAGAAGCTCCGGGCCCTGGCCGAGCGCACGGCGGCGCCACGACCCGAACCGCTTTGCGTGTGGACGGCGCCCGAGCACCAGGAACTGCTGACGTCCCTGCTGGACGAGGCGGGTCGTCGCTGGCGCCTGCAGCCCACCCGACAACTGACGGCTTCGCCCGCCCCGGACGAATGGCTCGTCTGCTGCCTGGGCCGCGCCGAGGAGCCGCCGGCCGAATGCCGCCACGCCCTGCTGGACCCGCCTCCCGGCGAGCAGGAGCTGCGGCGGTTCCGTCTGCGCGCCCGCGGCGAAACGAGCCTCTGGTACCACGCGCTCGAACTGGATCCCGCGTGCGGCGCGCTGGCCGGCGACGAACGCCGCGCGACCGGCGGGGACTTCCGGCGACTGTTCAGCGTGGCGTCGGCGCCGCCCGGCGCCGAGGTCGGCCCCGGCGGGGACGGCGCGTTGCCGCCCCGCTGCGTGGAAGCGCTCTGCGGCCTGCCCGCCGCGGACGTGCGCCGGGCCCTGGGTGTCGCCGCCTGGACGGCGGCGGTCGGCGGCCGCAGCGTCGCGCGGGAACCGACGCCGCGGCCGCGCCGCGTGCGGCCCGCGGTGGCCCTGGTGGAGGCCGAATACCGGCTCGAACGGCTCCAGGCGCTGCTGCCGCGCGTCGTCGCGTCGCTGGGCGCCGCGACCGCGCTGGAGGGTTCGCCCCTGCTGACCGATCCGCTCCGTCTCTGGCCGTGGCTCGACCCGACCGAACGCGGCTGGTGGGACCGTCTGCTGCTGGCCATCTCGCCGCTGCGCGCGCCGGCCGGCCGGACCCTGCTGGTCTACGCCGCGGCGGGCGGGGCGCTCCACGCGCCGCGACGCCGCTGCGGCGTGCGCGGGGACGCCGCGACGCTGGCCTCGCTCGTTTCCGGACGCCTGGCGGCCGTGCGCGAGCGGGCGCGCCAGCTGTCCGGTCACGAGGCGGGGGAGGTCCCGTTCCCGGCGTCGGACGACGACGTGCACGCCGCGGGCGTCATGCTCGGCCTGTGGTGCGTCGACGGCGCGGCGTCGCACGGTGAGATCGCGCTGGACGAGTTCGCCGCCGTGCTCGCCGCCGGGACCGACCCGACGCCCGCGGCCGAGCTGTTGGCCGCCCTGGCCCGCGAGGACGACGCGTGGCGGGAGCAACTGCTCGAAGCCTGGCGCGACGGCTGCCTGCCCGACGTGAAGCCCGTCGCCGCGCGACGGGCCGGGCGCGACGACGATGCGGAACCGGTCGCCGACTGGCCGTCGCCCGGTGCGCCGCCCCTGGTCCTGGAGGGCATGACGGGCACCGGCGCGCCCGAAGCGGCCGCCCGCCTGCTCGTGTCGTTGCTGGACGCGGGGACCGACCACCGGCAGATCGTGGTGATCGCGCCCGGCACGGCCGCCGCGGCCAGGTTCCATCTGGCCTGGCGTCGCGTCCGGTCCGGCCTGCCGCCGCTGAACGTGATCCTGGAGCAGGACAACCTGGAACTGGGCGACCCGCCCGGCGACGGGATCCTCCGCGGCGAGCCCGCCGAGGAGGTGCTGGTGCTGCTCGAGGCCCAGGACCTCTCCACGACGCTGCGCTTCCGCGCCGCCCAGCGCTTCCAGGCCGGCCGGCAGCTGTGGACGGTGGACCCGATGCTCTGCCAGGAGACGCGCGAGCACCTCTACCTGGTGGTGCCGCCCCGGCAGCAGGTGATCGCCCTGCGGGACCAGCGCGACCAGTCGCGCCAGGTGTGCGAGGAGATCCTGGATCTGGTCGCGCGCTTCGCCGGCGAGCGCCCCCGTGTCCGCGCCCGGCGGCGCGAACGCGGCGAGGTCGTGTCCTCCTACACCACCAACGGTCCGGAGGCCGTCAACCTCATCGTCGATCTGCAGCGCGGCGGCGCCGGGCGTCTCTGGAACCTGGTGGCGCCGGTGCGCGGCGACTTCGTCACGCTCGCGCAGACCGCCTCGCTGGCGGGCTGGCTGCCGGTGGAGCGCCACCGCCTCGACCCGCTGCTGCTGCCGGGTCCGTTCGAGATCCTGACCCTGGCCCTGGACGTGGCCGCCGCCGGTGCGGTCGCGCCCCCGCGTCGCGTCGCCGCGCCGTCGTCGCCGTCCGCGCCGGCCGCCGCCGGGCTGATGCCGTCGGCGGCTGCCCGCGAGTACCGGCGCTGGCTGGGGGAGGCGGCCCCGCCGCCGACCGCGACGCTCTCGGAGCTGATCGCCCTGGCGGCCCGGACCGGCTGGTCGGAATCGCTGCTGGCCTGGCCGGTGGCGCGGCGCCGACTGAAGGAGCTCGTCGCGATCCACGGGGGCGCCACGCTGGCGGACCTGGTCCGCGAGCCGCTCCTGCTCGCCTGGCGCATCGAGGCCGACGGGATCGGGGGACTGCGGGCGCCGACGGACGGGCCGCCGGTGCTGGCGCTCACGACACCGGACGACGGCGTCGGGGGGCGGCCGCACGACCTGGCCTGTCTCTTCTTCGGCAACGAGATGCCGCGCCACCTCTACCGGGCGATCGCGCCGGCGGGCGATCGGCTGCTGGTGTGCTACAAGGACCGCTCGCCGCTGGGGGAGGACGGGGGCTGAACCGCGTCGTCGTCGGCGAGCCGGCGTCGGGCCGCCGCCAGCGCCGCCGGGTAGCCTGCCGCGGCCAGCGCGACACCCAGCGCGGCCGCGCCGAGCCAGGCCGCCAGCAGCGCCTCGCCCAGCCTGGCCCGCGAGATCTCGTCGACGGCCAGCTCCGGCAGCGGGCGCCCGAGCAGCCACGTGCCCAGCCGCACGTCGAGCAGCGCCAGGGGCAGGAAGGTCACCGGGTTCGAGAGGTTCGAGGCGAGCAGCGCCGCCGCCCGGTTCGCGCGCAGCGCCGTCGCGAGTCCCAGGGCCATCCAGGTGTGCAGCCCGAGCACCGGCGTCGGCGCCACCAGCAGGCCCGCCGCGACGCCGCGCGCGATGGCCCGCGGATCCCGCGTCGGCCCCACCGCCGCCCGCCACGCTTCGCGCAGGCGTTGTCGCCAGCGGTCCGGCAGGACCATCGTCGCCCCCTCTTTCCTTGTTCGCCGTAACGGCGGCTGCTACCTTCGACCCCGCAGGATGCCCCGCCGCGCCGCGCGTGGCAAGGCCTTCCGCCGTCTCCCGCCGCCGTCTCCCTGGTCGAGGAGGACCCATGGAATTGCCGTTCGTCCCCTACCGCATCAAGGTCGTCGAGCCGGTCCGCCGCGTGAGCCGCGAGGAACGCGCCGCGGCGCTGGCCAAGGCCGGCTACAACGTCTTCGGCCTGCCGAGCTCGTCGATCTACGTCGACCTGCTGACCGACAGCGGCACCTCGGCGATGAGCGACGCCCAGTGGGGCGCGCTGGTGCAGGGGGACGAGGCCTACGCGGGCAGCCGCAACTACTACGACTTCGAGGAGACCATCCGCGACATCTTCGGCTACCGCCACGTCATCCCCACGCACCAGGGACGCGTGGCGGAGAACCTGCTGTTCACCACGCGCCTGGACAAGCGCTCGGTGGTGCCCAACAACATCCACTTCGACACCACGCGCGCCAACGTCGAACACCAGGGCGCGCTGGCGCTCGACTGCGTCATCGACGAGGGGCTCGACCCGACGGGCGAGCACCCCTTCAAGGGCGACATGTCGCTGGCCAAGCTCGCCGAGGCCTTCGACCGCTACGGCGACCGCATCCCCTTCGTCATGATCACCATCACCAACAACAGCGGCGGCGGGCAGCCCGTGTCGCTGGCGAACATCCGCGAGGTCTCCGCCTTCTGCCACGGCCGGGGCGTGCCCCTGATCTTCGACGCCTGCCGCTTCGCCGAGAATGCCTGGTTCATCAAGCGGCGCGAGCCCGGCTACGGCGACCGCAGCATCAAGGAGATCGCGCGGGAGATCTTCGCCCTCGGCGACGGCTGCACGATGAGCGCCAAGAAGGACGCCCTGGTGAACATGGGCGGCTTCCTCTGCCTGAACGACGACGACTGGGCCCGCGACATCACCAACCTGCTGATCCTCATCGAGGGCTTCCGCACCTACGGCGGCCTGGCCGGCCGCGACCTGGCCGCGGTCGCCCAGGGCCTGCGCGAGGTGCTCGACGACGACTACCTGACCTACCGCATCGGCCAGGTCCGGCGGATGGGCGAGCAGATGCAGGCGCGCGGGGTGCCGATCCTGACGCCCGTCGGCGGCCACGCCGTCTATGTCGACGCGCGGCGCCTGCTGCCGCACCTGCCGCAGAGCGCCTTCCCGGCTCAGGCGTTCACCTGCGCCCTCTACCTCGAGGGCGGTGTGCGCGGCGTGGAGATCGGCAGCCTGATGTTCGCCCACGCCGACCCCGAGACGGGCCGGACCGTGCACCCGGCGATGGAGCTGGTGCGGCTGGCCGTGCCGCGGCGCGTGTACACCGAGACGCACCTGGCCTACGTGGCGGAGGTCTGCGGGAGGTTGCGCGAGTGCGGCGAGCGGCTGCGCGGCCTGGAGATCGTCGAGGAGGCGCCGGTGCTGCGCCATTTCACCGCCCGCCTGCGCCCGCTCGGCGGCGGGTCCCTGATCGCCGACTAGGAAGGAGGCGGCCGTGCTGCTGCGCGTGGAACCCGATGACTGGGAGCACGCCGCGGCTGTCGCGGAGCTGGCGCGCGGGGCGGCCAGCCGCCACGGCCTGACGGACCGCTTGCACGAGCTGGCGCTGGTCCTGGACGACCTCGCGCCCGACGAGCGGCCCTGGTGGCGCCTCGCAGCGCCCGGCGTCTTGGAGATCTACGGGCACCCCGGCCACTTCCTCGCCGAGCGCGGCGCGGAACTCGCCGGCTCGCTGCCGTCCCTGCCCTGGGACCTGCGCGAACCCCCGGCGCCCGCCGACCCGCCGCCGTTCGCGCCCGCGCGGGGAGAACGATTCCTGCACCACCACTTCCTGGCCGTGGCCGACGTGTTGGCGGGCCGGATCGTGCCGTCCGCGGTGCCGGCGGGGCTGGCCGAGGCGTTCCAGGAAGCCTGGGACGTGACGATCGACGGCCGCCTGCGGCGCGGGTTCCTGCCCGGCCTGCCGGTCGCCGAGCGCCGCCGCCGCTTCGCGCGGCTCTTCGGCGCGGCGGGCGTGCTGCTGCCGCTCCACTGGGAGCTGTTCCACGAGCTGTGGGACTGGGACGACCCGGACCAGGAGGGGCTCGTCGGGAGGGCCGGGCGCCTGCCGCCCCTGGACCACCGACCGCCCTTGGACCGCCGGGGCGCCTGAGGCGGCACGTGCCCGGGGAATGCATTTGCTTTTTCGACCCCGGTTCGCCAATTTCATGTCGATGCCGGCTCGATCCCCGGTGTTGACGATGACCGGCGGCGGCGGGTAATCTGCTGCCGCGGTCCTGCGGCGGGAGCGCCAGTCCAGGTTGATACGCCGGCCGTCGACGACCGGCACGATCCGATACCCCCAAGGGAGGTTGTCCATGTTTGCTGCCACGTCCGTGCTGCGACGGGCTCCGCTTCTCCTCGCGGCGATGGTCCTCATCGCGATCCTGGCCGGGCTCGCCGGCTGCAGCAAGGAGAAGGTGGTCGATCCCTACCTGTCCGCCTCCCTGGGCGCCGTGATGGCGGGCGCCGACACGGTCCGCAGCGCGGACTTCCTGTTCGAGGTCGACGGCCCCCCGCTCTACTTCGCGCGCGGCGACGTGGCGATCGTCAAGCAGGGCAACCAGATGCATTTCCTGGTCGGTCCCGCCCTCCAGACCGAGTACGCCGGCAAGTACCAGGGCCAGCGCCTGGGCGTGCAGAAGCGGTTCACCGACCGCGCCACCGGCAACACGACCACGCACCTGTTCCTGATGGGCGTGCGTCAGGGCGGCGCGATCGCGCGCGTCGACTCGGTGGCGAACTACACGCTGCCGTCGATCGTCAAGCTGACCAAGCAGCAGATCGAGACCCCGGGCACGAACCTCAACGAGATGAACGCCCGCCTGTTCAGCACCTTCCAGCCCCTGCTGCCGGCGAACGCCGGCGACCGCGCGCCCGAGGTGCAGTCGATGGTGGACAACTTCGTCTACGTGCCCCGCCACGACCTGAGCGAGTCGCAGCGCGCGAACCCCGGCCCCAACGACTACGGCTGGTACATCGTGCTGGACAACGCGACGCTGAAGGTGGTCGACCTCGACGCCGGCGCGGGCTTCATGCTGCAGCTGCTGAAGGAGAAGAACCTGCCCCTGGTCGGTTCGTTCTCGCTGATCAGCGTGTCCGACTCGATCATCGAGCGCACCAAGTCCTACGGCACGCTGCGCAACGTCTGCGGCACGATCCGCATCAACTGGTTCAAGGTCGCCAACACGGCGATCCGCGGCAGCTGACGCACCCGCGAGCCGTCCGTCGCGAAAGCGCCCCCGCCGGCCGGCGGGGGCGCTTTTGCGACGGACGGCGGTGGGCGGCGTCAGGTCAGCAGCCGCAGCATCTGCTCGTAGGCCAGCACCTGCTTGCGGGCGACGTCGCTGCGCGACGACAGCGGGCCGGTCTTGAGGCGGCCGGAGACCATCCCCACCATCTTGCCGCGCTCGCCGCCGAGGAGCAGCCGCGTGGCCTCCACGCCGAAGCGGGTGGCCAGGATGCGGTCCGCGGCCGAGGGGGAGCCGCCGCGCTGCACGTGGCCGAGCACGACCATGCGGATGGAGCGCTTCAGCCGGCTCTTCAGCTCGTACTCGATGTAGGGCGCCTTGGCGGCGCCCTCGGCGACCAGGATCACCGCGTGCTGCTTGCCGCGGTCGTAGCCGCCCTCGATGCGCCGGCAGATCGCGTCCAGGTCGAAGGGGATCTCCGGCACGATGACTTCCTCGGCCCCGGTGCTCAGGCCGGCCTGCATGGCCAGCAGCCCGCAGGAGCGGCCCATGACCTCGATCACGAAGATCCGCCCGTGGCTCGAGGCCGTGTCGCGGATCTTGTCCACGGCGTCCACGGCGATGTTCAGCGCCGTGTCGAAGCCGATGGAGAAGTCGGTGCCCGGGATGTCGTTGTCGATCGTCGCGGGCACGCCCATCACCGGCAGGTCGAAGGTCTTGTCCAGCACCGCGCCGCCGCGGAAGCTGCCGTCGCCGCCGATGATCACCAGGCCGTCCAGCTTCAGCTTCTTCAGGGCGCGGCCGACCTTCTCCTGCCCGGTCTCGAGCTTGAAGTCGGGGTAGCGGAAGGTGCGCAGGATCGTGCCGCCGGCGTGCAGGATGCCCGCGACGTCGCGCGAGTTCAGCGGCCGCGCGTCGCCCTCGCTCAGGCCCAGCCAGCCCCGCTGGACGCCGACCACCTCGACGCCCTGGCCCAGCGCCGTCCTCACGACGGCCCTCAGGGCCGCGTTCATGCCGGCGGAGTCGCCGCCACCCGTCAAGACACCGATGCGCTTCATGCGTCCTCTTCTTTCGTCGGTTGTGCGGCGCCGTCGCGGCGCTGCTGCTTCCAGTCCCGGATCTTCGCGAGCCTCTCGCCGAGGCGGGCCTCGAACCCCCGCGCCGTCGGCGCGTAGAAGCGCCGTTCGCGCAGGGAGTCCGGCAGGCAGTCCATGGCGGCGACGCCCTCGGGCGCGTCGTGGGCGTACGTGTAGCCCGCCGTAGCCCAGCGTCGCCATCAGCCGCGTCGGGGCGTTGCGCAGGTGCAGGGGCACCGGCGGGTTCACGCCGTGGCGGACCTCGGCCGCGGCGGCCGCGTAGGCGGCGTAGGCCGCGTTGCTCTTGGGCGCGAGCGCCAGGTACACGCAGGCCTGGGCCAGGGCCAGCGCCGCCTCGGGCATGCCGAGGAACTGCGCGGCGTCGCGCGCCGCCAGCGCCTGCGCCAGCGCCTGCGGGTCGGCGAGGCCCACGTCCTCGCTGGCGCAGCGGGTCAGGCGGCGGGCGACGTACAGCGGGTCGGCGCCGCCCTCGAGCATCCGGGCCAGGTAGTACAGCGCGGCGTCGGGGTCGCTGTTGCGCAGCGACTTGTGCAGCGCGCTGATCAGGTTGTAGAACTCCTCGCCGGCCTTGTCGAAGCGGATCGCGCGGTCGCGGATCATGCGCGCGATCGCCGCGGCGTCGACGACCTCGCCCGGCGTCGCCGCCGCGGCCGCCATCTCCAGCAGGTTCAGCGCGACGCGCCCGTCGCCGTCGGCCGCGACGGCCAGGGAGCGCAGGGCGTCCTCGGCGAAGCTCGCCGCCGCGCCCTGGTCGCCGCGGAGGCCGCGGGGGTCCGCCAGCGCGCGGCGCAGCAGCTCCGTCAGGGCCGCCTCGTCCAGCAGCTTCATCACGAACAGCCGCGTGCGCGACAGCAGCGCGGCGTTGATCTCGAAGGAGGGGTTCTCGGTCGTGGCGCCGATGAGCGTCACGTCGCCCTTCTCCACCCAGGGCAGCAGGGCGTCCTGCTGGGCCTTGTTGAAGCGGTGGATCTCGTCCAGGAAGATGATGGTGCGCCGCTGCAGCGACCGCCGCAGCTTGGCCGCCTCGGCCATGACCTGCTTGAGCTCGCGGCTGCCGACCTGCACGGCGCTGTACTCGAGGAAGTTGGCGGCCGTGACGCCGGCGATGACGCGGGCCAGCGAGGTCTTGCCGCAGCCCGGCGGTCCCCACAGCAGCAGCGACGGCAGCGCGTCGCCGTCGATGAGCCGGCGCAGCGGCCGGCCCGGGCCGAGCAGCTCGTCCTGGCCGACGATGTCCTCGAGCCGCTGCGGGCGCATGCGGTCGGCCAGCGGCCGACCGGGCGGTGCGGACGCCGCCCCGTCCGCCGGCCCGCCGCCGTCGGAACGCCCCCGCCTCGTGCCGCCGCCGAACAGTTCATCTTCCATGCGGCTCATACTACCCGGTTTCGGCGCCCGCACAAGCCGGACCTGCGGGCGCGGCGGCGGCGGCGGGAGGGTGCGGCCGGAGCCGGCCGGTGCGACCTTGACGCATTGACTTCGCCGCGGGGCGGGACTACCGTCCGCGGACGCACCCGCAACAGGAGGCCGCCGCGCGTGGGCATCGCCATCGTGATCATCCTGGACGGGGTCGGCGTGGGCGCGCTGCCCGACGCCGCCGAGTACGGCGACGTCGGCCACGACACCCTCGGCCACACCGCCCTGGCCGTGGGCGGGCTGGCCCTGCCGGCCCTCGGCTCGCTCGGCCTGGGCAACCTGCACGCCGTCGCGGGCGTGCCGCCGGCGGCGGCGCCCCGCGGCTGCTGGGGCCGCATGGCCGAGGTGTCCAAGGGCAAGGACAGCACCACCGGCCACTGGGAGCTGATGGGGGTCGTCACCGCACGGCCCTACCCGACCTACCCCGACGGCTTCCCCGCCGACGTGCTGGCGGCCTTCACCGCCGCGACGGGATACGGCGTCCTGGGCAACAAGCCGGCGTCCGGCACCGAGATCATCAAGGAGCTGGGCGACGAGCACGTCGCCACGGGCAAGCTCATCGTCTACACCTCGGCCGACTCGGTCTTCCAGATCGCGGCGCACGAGGACGTCGTGCCGCTGGCGGAGCTCTACCGCGTCTGCGAGGTGGCCCGCCGCCTGCTCGTGCCGCCCCACGAGGTCAGCCGGGTGATCGCGCGCCCCTTCCTGGGCGCCGTCGGCGACTACCGGCGCACGCCGAACCGGCACGACTACTCGGTCGTGCCGCCGGACGAGCTGCTGCTGCCGCGGCTGGCGGCGACCGGCGTCGCGGTGAGCGCCATCGGCAAGATCTCCGACCTCTACGCCCACAAGGGCGTGACCGCGAAGGTCGTCTCGAAATCCAACGCCGAGGGCATGGCGGCGCTGGCGACGCTGTACGCCGACGCCGGCGCCGGCCCGTCGCTGGTCCTCTTGAACCTCGTGGACTTCGACATGCTGTGGGGCCACCGCAACGACCCCGTCGGCATGGCGCGCGACCTCGAGGCCTTCGACCGCTGGCTGGGCGACTTCCTGCCGCGCCTGCGCGACGACGACCTGCTGCTGCTCACCGCCGACCACGGCAACGACCCGACGACGGCCAGCTCGGACCATTCCCGGGAGTACGTGCCGCTGCTGGCGACGCTGGGCGGAGCCCGCGGCGGCGCCGACCTCGGCACGCGGCCCACCTTCGGCGATCTCGGGGCGACCCTGGCCGAGTACTTCGGCCTGCCGGCGCCCGGGCTCGGGCACAGTTTCCTGGCGGCGATCCGCGCCGCGGCGGGGAGGCGGACGTGACGATCGAGATCCGGCAGCGGCTGGTGGCGGCCGCGCGCGAGGCGATGGCGCACAGCCATTCGCCCTACTCGCACTTCCGGGTGGGGGCCGCCCTGCTCGGCGCCGACGGGCGCGTGCACGCGGGCACCAACGTCGAGAACGCCAGCTACGGCCTGAGCATCTGCGCGGAGCGGGTCGCGGTCTTCAAGGCCGTGAGCGAGGGCTGCCGCGGGTTCGTCGCGGCGGCGGTGGTCACCGACACCGACCGGCCGACGCCGCCCTGCGGCGCCTGCCGTCAGGTGCTGCAGGAGTTCGCCCCCGACCTGGTGATCCACCTCGCCGGCCGCGGCGGCGACGTCGAGACCTTCCGCCTGTCCGAGCTGCTGCCCCGCCCCTTCGACAACTTCACCCCCGGCGAAGCCCCCTGAACGGAGACGGCCCGTGAACATCGTCGAGATCATCGAGCGCAAGAAGCGCGGCGGCGCCCTGGACGAGCGGGAGATCGCGTTCGCGGTCGAGGGCTACACTTCGGGAAGCGTCGCGGACTACCAGATGTCGGCGTTGCTGATGGCGATCTGGTGCCGCGGCATGGAGCCGCGCGAGACCGCCGCGCTGACCGGCGCCATGCTGCATTCGGGGGAGGAGCTGGACCTCTCCGGCCTGCCGGCCCCCACCGCGGACAAGCACTCCACCGGCGGCGTCGGCGACAAGGTCAGCCTGCTGTTGGCGCCTCTGGCCGCCGCCTGCGGGCTGTGCGTGCCGATGCTCTCGGGACGCGGGCTCGGCCACACAGGCGGCACGCTGGACAAGCTCGAGGCGATCCCCGGCTACGACATCCGCCTGGACAACGCGGCCTTCCTGCGCGTGGTGGCCGAGACCGGCTGCGCCATCGTCGGCCAGGGGCCGCGGATCGCGCCGGCCGACGGCCGCATCTACGCGCTGCGCGACGTGACCGGCACGGTGGACTGCGTGCCGCTGATCACCGCCAGCATCATGAGCAAGAAGCTGGCGGCGGGACCGCGGACCATCGTCATCGACCTGAAGGTCGGTTCCGGCGCCTTCATGACCGACCGCGCGGCCGCCGAGGAGTTGGCCGCCTCGCTGATGCGCATCGGCGAGGCCTGGGGCCGCCGCATGGCCGTCGTCTTCTCCGACATGTCCCAGCCGCTCGGCGTGGCCGTGGGGCACGCCGGCGAGACGATCGAGGCCTTCGACGCCCTGCGGCCCGACGGCCGCGGCCGCGCCCCGGCCGACCTCGTCGCGCTGACCGAGGATCTCGTCGCCCAGATGCTGCTGACCGCCGGTCTGGCCGGCGACCGCGGCGCCGCCCTGTCCGCGGTGCGGCGGGCCTGGGACGGCGGCGAGGCCTTCGACGCGATGCTGCGCTGGGTGGCCGCCCAGGGCGGCCGGCTCGACCCCGCGCGACCCGACTTCGGGCTCGCGCTGGCGCCGCGACTGACCGCCGTCGAGGCGGCGGGCGACGGCTGGATCGGAGAGGTGGACTGCCGCGGCTTCGGCCACGCGTTGGCGGAGATCGGCGGCGCGCGGCGGCAGGTGGCCGACGCGCTGGACCTCGAGGCGGGGATCGACGTCCTGGTGCGGCGTGGCGAGCGCGTCGCGCGCGGCCAGCCCCTGGCCTGGATCCGGGCCCGCGACGCCGCGGCGGCCGCGCGCGCGGCGCAGCGGGTGCGCGACGCCCTGTCGATCGCGGCGGCGCCGACCGCGGCGCCGCCCCTGGTCCTGGGCCGTATCGAAGCCGCGACGCCGGGCGTCGACGGCGGCTAGAACTCGTCTTCCAGCTCGACGTCGCGCAGCTCCCGCGGCGCCGGTTCGACCCAGCCCTCGACCGGGCCCAGCAGGGCCCCGCCGTGGCGGTCGCAGGCGCGCCGCGGGAAGCCGTCGGCGAGGAAGTACTCCGCGGCCATCGAGTCGCAGCCGGTGGTCGCCAGCAGCCCCGTGAGCAGGCAGACGCGCTTCTGGACGATCCCCTCGGGGCGCGGGAACGGTTCGTCCGGCCCCTCGGACGTCACCTTCCCCATCAGCTCGGCCCAGATCGGCAGCGCCATGTGCGCGCCGGTGCCGGCCCGCCCCATGCTCACCTTCGTGTCGAAGCCCACCCACACGCCGGCGGCGAAGCTCGGCGTGAAGCCCACGAACCAGGCGTCGGTGTACTCGTTGTAGGTGCCGGTCTTGCCCGCCGCGGTCTTGGTGAAGCCGTAGCGGGGGGCCGCGCGCGCCGTGCCCTCGGTCAGCGTCGAGGTCATCAGGTCGGCCATCAGCCACGCCGTGGCCGGGTCCAGCACCTCGCGCTGGCGCACGCCGCCCTCCTCCAGGACCTCGCCGTCCGCGGTCTCGACGCGCGTGATCAGGTAGGGCTCGACGCGCACCCCGTGGTTGCCGAAGGAGGCGTAGGCCGAGACCATCTCCACGAGGTTGATCTCGCCCGCGCCCAGCGACAGCGAGAGCACCGGCGGCAGCTCGCTGGTGATGCCGAGCCGGCGGGCGGTCTCGATCACCGGCACGACCCCCACGTCGTCGATGAGCCGGGCCGCGACGACGTTGCGCGAGTGGCTGAGGCCGTAGCGCAGCGTGATCGGGCCCAGGTACTTGTTGTCGAAGTTGTGCGGCTGCCAGAGGCCCGCCCCGGTGTTCAGGGCGACCGGCGTGTCCATCAGGATCGAACACGGCGTGTAGCCGCGGGTCAGCGCCGTCAGGTAGACGACGGGCTTGAAGATGGAGCCGGGCTGGCGCTGCGCCTGCATGGCCAGGTTGAACTGGTAGTCGTCGTAGTCGCGGCTGCCGTGGAGGGCCAGCACCGCGCCGGTGCGCGTGTCCAGCAGCACGCAGGCGCCCATCAGGTACTCCACGCGCGCGGGCCGCTTGCCGACGGCGGCGAGCGCGTCGTAGCGGGCCTTGGTCATCGGGTAGCGGCTCTCCTGCTCGTAGCGCTCGAGGTGCTTCGCGGCGGCTTCCTCCAGCCAGTGCTGGTAGCGCGGCACCAGGGTGGTGGTGACGCGCAGCCCGTCGGTGTAGAGACCCTCGAAGCCGTAGCGCGCTTCGAGGTGCTGGCGGATCTCCTCGACGAAGTGGGGCGCGAAGGAAGGCGTGGTCGAACGGCGGCGGCCGTCGCGGACGACGACCCGCACCTGGTTGATGCTCCGCGCCTCGTCGCGGCTCAGGGCGCCGGTGGCGACCATGGATTCCAGCACCGTCGTGCGGCGGCGGTAGGCGCGCTCCAGGTTGTGCAGGGGGGAGTAGGCCTCCGGCAGCTGGATCATGCCGGCGAGCATCGTGGACTCGCCGTCCTGGAGGTCCCAGACGTCCTTGCCGAAGAAGGTGCGCGCGGCCGCTTGCACGCCGTAGGCGCCGCTGCCGAAGTTCACCTGGTTGAGGTACATCGCCAGGATCTCGTCCTTGCTGTACGTCTGCTCCAACTGCAGGGCGAGGATCATCTCCTTGACCTTGCGGGTCACCGTCTTGTCGAGCGTCAGGAAGAGGTTGCGGGCCAACTGCTGCGTGATGGTGCTGGCGCCGGGGCTCGACGACGAGGTCAGGTTGACCCAGACGATCTTGACGAAGCGCTTCATGTCCAGGCCGTAGTGGGTGTAGAAGCGGCGGTCCTCGATGGCGACCACCGCCTCCTGCAGGCGGCGGGGGATGCGGTCCAGCGTCACGATCGTGCGGTTCTCCACGAAGAACTCGTGGATGATGCTGCCGTCGGCCCCGAGCACGAGCGTCTTGCGCGCGGGCTCGATGGTCAGGATGCGCTCGGGCGACGGCAGGTCGCGCGAGAGGCGGCGCACGGCGGTGAGCCCCGCGCCCATGCCCAGCAGCAGCAGTCCGGCCACGGCGAACAGCGAGACGCGGACGCGACGCGGGGAGATGGAGCCTTCCAGGAGGTTTTTCATGGTGCGAACCCTAGCGCAGTCGACGCCCAGGAACAAGCAGGGAAGGCGGTTGGCGGGCCTTGGCCGGCATTTCGCTGTTATTTCGCAGTTTGCGGATTATTCCTTTGACAACGGTAGGGGCCAAAGCTAGATTGCGCGCCCGTACCGATTGCGGCGCAAGCCGATAGGTGCGGGTCCGGGGGTGCCTCCGGAGGGTCTGGCAGAACGGGTCGGAAGCGGTCAAAGTTTTTTACGAAAGACACTTGACAACTTCGCAGCACTCGGATACATTCTGCCGTCGGCCCGTAAACGGGCACGGCCAGCGCCTTGCGCCTGGGTCGGCTCTTTGACAACGGAATAGCGTACGAGACATTCCCGACGATTCCGAGTCGGACGTGTCGGATCCTCGGATCCATCACGTCTTGTCTTGCGAAAAACAGGAAACGATTCCTGTTGTATATTTTTACAACGGAGAGTTTGATCCTGGCTCAGAACGAACGTTGGCGGCGTGGATTAGGCATGCAAGTCGAACGAGAAAGTTCCCTTCGGGGGATGAGTAAAGTGGCGAACGGGAGAGTAACGCGTGGGAAACCTACCCTTCAGCGGGGGACAACAGTTCTAACGAACTGCTAATACCGCATACGATCCGGCGACCGCATGGTGGCCGGCTGAAAGATGGCCTCTGCTTGCAAGCTGTCACTGAAGGATGGTCCCGCGTCCCATTAGCTAGTTGGCGGGGTAATGGCCCACCAAGGCGACGATGGGTAGCCGGCCTGAGAGGGTGTCCGGCCTCACTGGGACTGAGATACGGCCCAGACTCCTACGGGAGGCAGCAGTCGAGAAGCTTCGGCAATGGGCGAAAGCCTGACCGAGCGACGCCGCGTGAGCGATGAAGGCCTTAGGGTCGTAAAGCTCTGTCAGGAGGGAATAAATACCCGCGGTTAATACCCGCGGGGGTTGAAGGTACCTCCAGAGGAAGCGCCGGCTAACTACGTGCCAGCAGCCGCGGTAATACGTAGGGCGCAAACGTTGTTCGGATTCACTGGGTATAAAGGGTTCGTAGGCGGGCCAGTTAGTCAGAGGTGAAAGCCAACGGCTCAACCGTTGAATTGCCTCTGATACTGCTGGTCTTGAGTCCGCTAGGGGATGGTGGAATTCCTGGTGTAGCGGTGAAATGCGTAAATATCAGGAGGAACACCAGTGGCGAAGGCGGCCATCTGGGGCGGTACTGACGCTGAGGAACGAAAGCTAGGGTATCAAACGGGATTAGATACCCCGGTAGTCCTAGCCGTAAACGATGGGCACTAGGTGTTGGAGGACTTCACCCCTTCAGTGCCGTAGCTAATGCATTAAGTGCCCCACCTGGGGAGTACGATCGCAAGGTTGAAACTCAAAGGAATTGACGGGGGCCCGCACAAGCGGTGGAGCATGTGGTTTAATTCGATGCAACGCGAAGAACCTTACCCGGGCTTGACATGCAGGTGACCGCCGTGGAAACACGGTTTCCTTCGGGCACCTGTGCAGGTGCTGCATGGCTGTCGTCAGCTCGTGTCGTGAAATGTTGGGTTAAGTCCCGCAACGAGCGCAACCCTTGTCCTTAGTTGCCATCAGGTAAAGCTGGGAACTCTAAGGAGACTGCCGGTGACAAACCGGAGGAAGGTGGGGATGACGTCAAGTCCTCATGGCCCTTACGTCCGGGGCTACACACGTGCTACAATGGTCGGTACAATGGGCTGCAAGACCGCAAGGTGGAGCGAATCCCAAAAAGCCGGCCTCAGTTCGGATTGTAGTCTGCAACTCGACTGCATGAAGTCGGAATCGCTAGTAATCGCGGATCAGCATGCCGCGGTGAATACGTTCCCGGGCCTTGTACACACCGCCCGTCAAGTCACCCGAGTCGGCTGCACCCCAAGTCGCTGCGCTAACCCGCAAGGGAAGCAGGTGCCCAAGGTGTGGTTGGTAAGGGGGACTAAGTCGTAACAAGGTAGCCGTATCGGAAGGTGCGGCTGGATCACCTCCTTTCTAAGGAGAAAGGCCTCCGGCCCTGTGCCGGAAGTCTTATGGTGAAGCTTGGAATCGTCCGTCTCGTACGCTATTCTCTTGTCAAAAGCCGGGATTTCCCCTTTTGGCGTGTGGTTGACTGGGGGCCTATAGCTCAGTTGGTTAGAGCGCACGCCTGATAAGCGTGAGGTCGGTAGTTCGAATCTACCTAGGCCCACCACGCTTGTCTTTCGGGGATATAGCTCAGTTGGGAGAGCGCCGGCTTTGCAAGCCGGAGGTCGACGGTTCGATCCCGTCTATCTCCACCAGCACCGTCCACGACGGTACGTTCCTTGATAACCGAATATAGAGGGTAGCAAATGAAGGTGCATCTGAGGATGCGTTCTTGCCTTTGATTAAGCTACTAAGAGCACATGGTGGATGCCTTGGCGCCAGAAAGCGATGAAGGACGTGATAAGCTGCGTTAAGCCTCGGAGAGCTGCAAATAAGCTTTGACCCGGGGATTTCCGAATGGGGCAACCCACTGCGGGTAAACCTGCAGTATCCTGGACTGAATACATAGGTCCAAGGAGGCGAACGGGGGGAACTGAAACATCTAAGTACCCCCAGGAAGAGAAAGTAACAACGATTTCCTGAGTAGCGGCGAGCGAACGGGAAACAGCCTAAACCGCCAGCATGTTAAAGCTGCCGAGCGTTGTGCGGGCGGGGTCGCGGGACCCACACGGGAGAATCGGTGATCTCCCAAGGAGTTACAAAATTCATGGCTAGTTGAACGACCTGGAATGGTCGGCCATAGAGGGTGAAAGCCCCGTAAGCGAAAGCGATGAATCTCCTGTGGTGTTCCCAAGTACGGCGGGACACGAGAAATCCTGCTGGAATCTGGGAGGACCATCTCCTAAGGCTAAATATTCTCTGGCGACCGATAGTGAACCAGTACCGTGAGGGAAAGGTGAAAAGCACCCCGGAAGGGGAGTGAAATAGTACCTGAAACCATGTGCTTACAATCAGTCGGAGGCTGCTTCGGCGGCTGACGGCGTACCTTTTGTATAATGAGCCTGTGAGTTATCATACGCGGCGTAGGTTAAGTGCCTCTGGCACGGAGCCGTAGCGAAAGCGAGTCTGAATAGGGCGCAAGTTGCGTGTGGTAGACCCGAAGCCGGGTGATCTAGCCATGACCAGGAGGAAGCGCATGTAACAGTGCGTGGAAGTCCGAACCGTAGTGGGTTGAAAACCGCTCGGATGAGTTGTGGCTAGGGGTGAAAGGCCAATCAAACCCGGAGATAGCTGGTTCTCCCCGAAATAGGTTTTGGCCTAGCCTCGTGTATGTTTACCGGAGGTAGAGCACTGAATGGGTTAGGGGCCCTACAAGGTTTACCGACCCCAATCAAACTCCGAATGCCGGATAAATTAAGCACGGGAGTCAGTCGACGAGAGATAAGTTTCGTCGGCGAAAGGGAAACAGCCCAGACCAACAGCTAAGGTCCCCAAATCTGGACTAAGTGGTTGAAGGATGTTGGATCGCCCAGACAGCTAGGAGGTTGGCTTAGAAGCAGCCATCCTTTAAAGAAAGCGTAATAGCTCACTAGTTAAGTGATCCAGCGCCGAAAATGATCGGGACTAAGTCCGGTACCGAAGCTATGGGCTCGCGCTTGCGCGAGCGGTAGGGGAGCATTCCGTAGGTGGTTGAAGCGGCCTCGCGAGGGACCGTGGACACATCGGAAGGGCATATGCAGGCATGAGTAGCGATAAAGCAGGCGAGAAACCTGCTCACCGAAAACCTAAGGTTTCCTGAGGAAGGCTAATCCGCTCAGGGTCAGTCGGTCCCTAAGTTGAGGCCGAAAGGCGTAGACGATGGGAATCCGGTTAATATTCCGGAACCTGGATGATTTCGTTTGTACGATGGGGTGACGCAGTAGTGAAAGGACGGCCAGCGGATGGAAGTGCTGGTCCAAACCGGTAGAGGTGGAGCCTAGGCAAATCCGGGCTCCTTATACCTCGAGAGGTGATGGGGAAACGAGCCTTCGGGCGAGCCAACCGTCCCTAATCCGACTGCCAAGAAAAACCTCTAAGGAGAGATCGTCCAGACCGTACCGTAAACCGACGCAGGTAGGTGAGGAGAGAATCCTAAGGTGCTCGAGAGAACCCTTGTAAAGGAACTAGGCAAAATTGCCCCGTAACTTCGGGAGAAGGGGCGCCATGAGTAGGTGAAGCCGTTCGCCGGTGGAGCCGAAAGTGGCCGCAGTGAAAAGGCCTGAGCGACTGTTTACTAAAAACACAGGTCTCTGCAAAGTCGTAAGACGACGTATAGGGACTGACACCTGCCCGGTGCCGATCTGTTAAGAGGAGGGGTTAGCCGCAAGGCGAAGCTCTGAATCGAAGCCTCGGTAAACGGCGGCCGTAACTATAACGGTCCTAAGGTAGCGAAATTCCTTGTCGGGTAAGTTCCGACCTGCACGAATGGTGTAACGACTCGGGCGCTGTCTCTACAAGGGACTCGGCGAAATTGAATTGGCGGTGAAAATGCCGCCTACCCGCAGTTAGAAGGAAAGACCCCGTGCACCTTTACTACAACTTCGCATTGGCATTAGGCAGTTTTTGTGTAGGATAGGTGGGAGGCTGTGAGGCCGGCACGCCAGTGTCGGTGGAGCCAACCTTGAAATACCACCCTGGAACTGTTTGGTGTCTAACCCGATTCCGTTATCCGGGTCGGGGACAGTGCGTGGTGGGTAGTTTGACTGGGGCGGTCGCCTCCAAAAGAGTAACGGAGGCGCGCAAAGGTTCCCTCAGCGTGTTTGGCAATCACGCGTAGAGTGCAAAGGCATAAGGGAGCTTGACTGCGAGACCTACAAGTCGAGCAGGAGCGAAAGCTGGTCTTAGTGATCCGGCGGTCCCGTATGGAAGGGCCGTTGCTCAACGGATAAAAGGTACGCCGGGGATAACAGGCTTATCTCCCCCAAGAGTCCACATCGACGGGGAGGTTTGGCACCTCGATGTCGGCTCATCGCATCCTGGGGCTGGAGAAGGTCCCAAGGGTTTGGCTGTTCGCCAATTAAAGCGGTACGCGAGCTGGGTTT
>PNOJ01000003.1 GCA_013824755.1 Gemmatimonas sp. | reverse complement strand
TTTCTACTTGATCGGCCAGACGGATCTCAATAGCAATTAGGCGCAACCGGCGCTGAGATCGACGTCAGGGGGGCGCGCCGCGCCCCCCTTTCCGTTGGACAATTCCCGGCCCGTGCGTATCGTGGCCGCATGCTGCCGCCCCTCCCGACACGACCCCGCCGCCGCCGGGCGGTTGCTCCCCTCGCGCTCCTGCTGGCGCTGCTGCCGGTGATCGCCCTCGGCCCGGCCGGCTGCGGCCCTTCCGAGCGAGACCGCGACGCGGAGCGGTCGGCGCAGAGGACCCGTCCCGTCCCGCCCCGGGCCGCGCCCGCCCCGTCGGCGCCGCCGTCGCTGACCGACCTGCTCGGTCCCCTCGACGTCCCGACGATCGCGATCGTCGTCGACGACTGGGGCCACCGTCGCGACGCCACGACCCGCGGCTTCGCCGAGCTGGACTTCCCGCTGACCTTCTCCATCCTGCCGGGCCTGCGCTTCTCCCGCCAGGACGCCCTGCAGGCGACGCCGCTGGCGCTGCCGGACCGTGACGAACCTGACCGGACCGCCTCCCCGCCGCCGTCGCGCCGGCGCGAGATCATGCTGCACCTGCCGATGGAGCCCGAAGGCTACCCCGACCAGGATCCCGGCCCCGACCCGCTGCGGCTGGGCATGGACCGCGGGCAGGTCGCCGCGATCCTCGACGCCGCGCTCGCGGGCGTGCCGGGCGCCCGCGGCCTGAACAACCACATGGGCAGCGCCGCCACGGCCGATCCCGAGCTGATGGCGGCGCTGGCCGACGAACTGGCCGCGCGCGGCCTGTTCTTCGTCGACAGCCTGACCACGCCGCGCTCCGTCGCGGCGCGGCGGATGCGCGAGGCCGGGGTGCCGACGCTCGTCAACCGCATCTTCCTGGACCAGAGCACGACCAGCCGCGAGCAGGTGCGTGAGCTGCTCGCCCGGCTGGTGAAGTCGGCGCGGGCGCGCGGCGCCGCGGTGGGCCTCTGCCATCCCTACCCCGAGACGCTGGCGATCCTGAGCGAGGAGCTGCCGCGGCTGCGGGAACAGGGGCTGCGCCTGGTGACCGTGTCGGAGCTGCTGGCGCTCGAGGCGGCCCGCCGCGACGCGACCGGGATGCTGCCGTGACGCGCGCCGGTGTCGTCTACCACGCGCCGTTGACCGCGGCCGCGGACGCCGCGACGGTCGGCGGGCGGGCGGTGCGGCTCGTCGAGGCGGTCCTGCGCGACCTGGACCCGCCGCCCGGCCTGCCCCTGGCCTACCACCTGCAGGACCACAACCGGAGCCGCGCCGAGGAGCAGTTCCTGGGCTGGACGGTGCCGGTGCTGGACCGCCTGCGCGAGCGCGGCCACGCGTTGGCCACGCTGCCGCCCCTCGCGGGGCCGAGCCCCGACGCCGTCGGGGTGCCGCTGCAGGACGCCGCCGTGCCCTTCGCCTCGCTGTCCCGCGACGCGCACGCGGCCCCCGGTCTGCTGATCGGGCTGCGGCTGGGGTGCCACCCACGTTCCGGGCTGGCCGGGGCGGTGCGGGCCACGGCGCTGGCCTGCGCCTCGGCCGAGGGGAAGCGCGCCCTGCAGCAGGGGGTGCAGCCGCGGATCGAGCGCGCGGTCTGCGGCGGTTGCGGCATGTGCGTGTCGCTCTGCGGCAACGACGGCGTGCGCCACAACGGCCACGTCGCGGCGATCCGACCCGAGACCTGCCTCGCCTGCGGCGACTGCCTGGCCGAGTGCCACACCGGCGCCCTGAAATTCCCCGAGGGGGGGGGCGACGCCCTGCAGGCGCGCCTGGGCGCCTACGCGGCCGCGGTCGTGCGCGGCAAGCCGCGGCGGGGCGTCTGGCTGGCCTTCCTGCTGGGCGAGCCCCAGCGCCGGGCCGTCAACCTGGCCCGGGCCGCCGCCCTGCCGGACCTCGGCGTGCTGGCCGCGGCCGACCCCGTGGCCCTGGACTTCGCCGCCGCGGCGCTGCTGGACGGCGCCGCCGGGCCGGGCTGGGTCGCGGCCTGCTGCCCGGACCGCGAACCCGGCGCAGACCCGCTGCTTGCGGTCCGGGAGGCCGCCCGGCTGGGCGCCGGGAGCGGGGAGGCCCCCGCCATCGTGACGGTGGGCTGACGGCGGGCGGCCCGGATCCTCCGGCAGGGATAGCGGTTGACCCGTCCGGGGCCGCTGTCTATAATGAGCGGCGCTGTTCCGGCGGCTTCCGGCGGGTGCGGCCGCTCGGATCGTCCCCCTTTCCGAGCACGTCTTGACGTGTTTTTTTTGCGCATGCGGCGGCGGCCACGCGGCGCCACCGTACCGCAACTGTTCGGCCCCGAGACCAAAGAGGCGCTCATGAACCGATCCCAGACCCTGCAGTCGCTGCTGATCGCCGTGCTGGTGCTGCTCTCCCTGTGGGGGCTCTACCCGACGTGGCGGGCCTCGCAGGTGGACGACCAGATGCTGGCCCGCGCCGCCACGGATCCGGCCCTCCAGGCCAAGATCGACGGCTGGAAGGCGAAGGCCATCCGCAAGGGGCTCGATCTCCAAGGCGGGATGTACCTGGTCCTGGAGGTCAACACCGAGGGCATGTCCGGCGCCCAGGCCAGCGACGCCCTGAGCCGCGTCGTGGAGATCCTGCGCAACCGCGTGGACCAGTTCGGCGTCAGCGAGCCGGACATCAAGCCCATGGGCAGCAACCGCATCATCGTGCAGCTGCCCGGCCTGCAGGACGCCGCGCGCGCCAAGAGCCTGATCGGTTCGACCGCCCGCCTCGAGTTCCGTCTGGTGCGCCCCTGGGAGGACGCCGCGTTCGTCGCCACCAAGCTGGACGAGGCCCTGAAGGTCGCGGCCGGCCCGGTCGCGACGGCGGAACCCGCGGCCGCCGACGCGACGCAGGCCGCCCCCGGCGCCGACGACGCGCTGGGCGACCTGCCCGCCCTGCCGGACGTGCAGGACGCGGCCGACGCGGCCGCCGCCGCCGGCGGGGAGCGCCCCTTCACGAGCCGCGTCATCGTGGACGAGCAGCTGGCCCAGTACGGCGGCAGCTACATGTTCGTGCCGTCGGAGTCCGTCGAGGAGGTGCGCCGGCTGCTGTCCGGCCCCGCGGCGCGCGTGATCCCGCGCGACATGGAGCTGCAGTTCGGCATGGACGAGCGCTCGCCCTTCGGGCAGCCGGGCGTGTTCCTGTTCCTGATGGACCGCACGCCGTCGCTGACCGGCGACCGCCTGACCACCGCCACGAGCAAGCCCGACACCGAGAAGCCGGGCATGTTCCAGGTCAACTTCTCGCTCGACCGCCGCGGCTCGCGCATCTTCGGCGAGACCACCGGCGCCAACGAGGGCCGCTTCCTGGCCATCAGCCTGGACGGCAAGGTCAAGTCGGCGCCCCAGATCATCACCAAGATCACCGACTCCGGCTCGATCACCGGCAGCTTCACCAGCGCCCAGGCCAGCGACCTCGCGCTGATGCTGCGCGCCGGCGCCCTGCCCGTGGACGTGCGCATCGAGGAGGAGCGGACCGTGGGCCCGAGCCTCGGGCGCGACTCCATCGCCCAGGGCCTCAAGGCGGGCTGGATCGGCGCGGCCATCGTCGTGGTCTTCATGATCGTCTATTACCAGGCCGTCGGCCTGGTCGCGGTGCTGGCCCTGGTCGTCAACATGCTGATCATGATGGCGACGCTGGCCCAGTTCGGCCTGGTGCTGACCCTGCCCGGCATCGCGGGCATCTTCCTGACCGTCGGCATGGCGGTGGACGCGAACGTGCTGATCAACGAGCGCATCCGCGAGGAGCTGCGGCGCAACAAGACGGCCCGCGCCGCGGTCGATGCCGGCTACCAGAACGCGACGCGCACGATCATCGACTCCAACGTGACGACGCTGATCGTGGGCGTCGTGCTGCTCTGGTTCGGCACGGGCCCGATCAAGGGCTTCGCCGTGACCCTGAGCATCGGCATCCTGACGAGCATGTTCACCGCGCTGGTGCTGACGCGGGTCATCCTGGAAGCGTACACGCGCAACCGCGCGAACGCGACGTTGCGAATCTGAACGGACGCCGCGCGGCGCGAGCGGGGGCCCGCGGGCCCCGGGAGAGGATTCCGGCATGCAGTTCTTCAAGCAGACGAACGTCCGGTTCAGCGAGTTATTCCGGTACGCGCTGGTGTTGTCCGGACTGCTGATCTTGGCGGGCGTGGTCTCGCTGGTCGCCCACGGCGGCCCGCGCCTGAGCATCGACTTCACCGGCGGCACCGTGCTGCAGGTGAAGATGGCGCCGGCCCCGGACATCGGGCGCGTCCGTTCGCTGCTCGAGAGCGGCGGCTACCCCGGCGTCCAGGTCCAGGACTTCGGGTCCGCCGACGAGTTCCTGATCACCTTCACCGGGATCTCCAGGTCGAGTTCGGAGCTGGACACCGCCGGCGCGATGAAGGCCGTCCTGGAGCAGGGGCTGCCCGGCACCGCGGTCGAGATGCGGCGCGAGGAGTCGGTGGGGCCGAAGATCGGCGGCGAGCTGAAGACGGCCGCCTTCAACTCGATGGTCGCGGCCCTGGGCCTGATCATCATCTACGTCTCGGTGCGCTTCATCTTCAAGTACGGCGTCGCCGCCGTCATCGCCCTGGCCCACGACGTGACGATCACCCTGGGCCTGTTCTCGCTGCTGAACAAGGAAGTCTCGCTCAGCATCATCGCGGCGTTCCTGACGATCATCGGCTACTCGATCAACGACACGATCGTGGTCTTCGACCGCATCCGCGAGAACATGAAGCTGCGCAAGCGCGGCGAGTCGTACGCGGCGGTGGTCGACCGCTCGATCAACGAGACGCTGAGCCGCACCGTCATCACCTCGCTGACGACGGTCATGGTCTCGGCCATGCTCTACTACTTCGGCGGTCCGGTGATCCACGACTTCACCTTCGCGCTGACCTTCGGCATCGTCATCGGCACCTACTCGTCGATCTTCGTCGCCGCGCCGATCCTGGTCTGGTGGCACGAGAAGCGCGTCGCGGACCCGCGGCGCCGCGAAGCCATGTGAGCGTACCGACGCCGGCAGTTCGAGGGCGCCCCGCGGGGCGCCCTTTTTCGTGGTCCACCGCCGCGCCGGCGCCCCGGTCCCGCCCCGCCCGGAACGCGGGGGGCGGAACCGGCGTTTCCGGCGAGCCCGTCGTGAGTTAAGATCGACGCCGGCCGTCGCCCCGGGAGAAGCCTTGCCGAATCGAGCCCGCACCTGGACCGCCGTCGCCTCGCTGCTGCTGCTGGCGCAGGGCGTCGTGCTCGCCGTGTCCGGCGCCGGCGCCGGCGCGCCCGGCCCGCGCCTCTGGGGCGCGCTGGCGGCGGCGGCGGCCGGGGCGGCGGTGCTCGCCCTGCGCGCCGGCGCGCCGCGGCGGCGGGCGCTGCGCCTCGCGGCGGCGGCCTCCCTGCTGCTGGGCGGTCTCTGGCTGGCCACGCCGCCCGACGCGGGCCGTGACGACCGCTGGGTGCAGGCGCGGCAGGCCGACCTGGACGCCGAGCTGCGCCGCGTCCAGGCCGTCGTGCCGCGCCTGGCCGCGAGGGCCGACAGCCTGGTCGCGGCGGGCGTCCGCGACCTGCGCGACGGGGCCGCGCCCGACCTCGCGTCCCTGCGCAGGCGTTGGCGCGACGACGTGCCCGGCGGCGACCGCTTCCCCCTGGCGCTGGCGCTCTGGCGCGACGGGGAGCGGATGGACTGGAGCGGCGACCTGGAGCCCTTCCCCCTGGACGGCGCCGGCCAGGCCGTGCGCGAGGGTCGCGCCGGCTGGTACTGGCGCGGCGCGACCGCCGTCGGGGACGACCTGCTGGAGTGGCAGGTCCGGCTGATCGCGGTCGACGGGACGGGGTTGCCGCCCGGCGTGGCGTCGGCCCGCCTGGTGGAGGCCACCGCGCCGGCGCGCGCCGTCTGGCAGGGCGACGCCCGCCGCGGCCTGGTGCGCGTGGCTGACATCGCCCTGGACAGTTCGCCCGGCGACATGGCGCTGACCTTCCTGCGGCTCGACTACGCCGTGCCGCCGCGGGTCGCGGACCGCTCCGCCGCCGCCGCCCGCACGATGACCGCGATCCTGCTGCTGTGGGCCGCGGCGGTCGCCGGGCTCGGCCGCAGCTTGGCCGGCGCGACGGGCGCGGTCGCCGGTCTGGTCCTCTCTCGCGCGCTGTGGCTGCTCGCGGGTCTGGTCGTCTGGTTGCGGCAGGCGTTCCCCGGCGCGATGGCCGACCGGGGGCCCGGCGCCGTGGGCAGCCTGCTGGACCCGACGTACTTCGCGACGCGCTGGGGCGGCGGGCTGTTCGCCTCGGCCCTGGACGCGCTGCTCACCTGCGCGCTGGCGGCGGTCGTGCTCGCGGCGGCGGCGGCGGGCTTCCGGAGGTACCGGTCGGGCCGGGTCGCGGGGTCGCGCGGCCGGGACCGGGCGCTGGCCCTGGTAGCCGCCGCCGCGGCCGTCGGGATGCTCTGGCTGCTCGCGGAGCTCGCGACCCACCTGGCCGAGGGCGCCAACGCCCGACTCATCGGCCCGAAGGTGCCGCTCGGGCATCTCGCGTTCTGGGTCCTGCACCTGTCGCTGCTGCTGCCCGCGCTGGGCCTGGCCGCCTGGCTGGTCGGCGCGGTGGACGGGCTGCGCGGGCGCTGGCGTCCGGCGGCCGACGACCCGGTGCGGCGGCTGGCCTGGCTGCTGCCCGTGCTCGCGGCGGCCGCCTGGAACTACGTCGCGCTGGCCCGCGGCTACGCGGCGGGCGAGGCGGCGTGGCTGCAGGCCAAGGCCGGCGAGATCGTGCAGCCCCAGCAGGACTGGGTGCGCTTCCTCATGGAGGACCTGCTGGCCGAGCTCTCGGTTTCGGCCGCGGAGCTGCGCGACGTCCCCGACGCCCACGCCCCCGACGCCGCCGCGCTCTGGCGCCACTGGTCGGCGTACACGCTGTGGCGCGAGGCGCGCATCGACGAGCTGCGCCTGCCCTGCCTGCTCGAACTCCTGGACGACGACGGCGTCCCGGTCAGCCGCTTCGCGTCGGGGTTCTTCCGCGACCAGGGTTACGAGATCGGCAGCCGTTCGGCGTGGGAGAGCGGGCGGCCGCTGAACCTGGGACCGGGACGCTCGGCCCCCCTGTACCTGCAGACCGAGAGCCGGCGCTACGCGGCCGGCGACGAGCACGTGCTGCGCGGCGAGGTGGTCGGCCCGGGCGGCGCGGGCTGGATCAGCCTCGAACTGCCGGCGCGGTCCCTGCGCTGCGCGACGCTCCTGGACCGGCTGTCCGGCGCCGACGTCGACGCCGCCGCGGGCGGCTACACGCCCCGGCTCGAGGTCGACCAGCCGCTGCTGCTGATGCGCGGCGACGCCCGCGGCTGGCGCGACACCGGGGGGGCGCCGGCGCCCGACGCCGGTTCCGAGGCGGCGATCGCCCGCCTGCGGGCCGTCGGCGGCTGGGGGCGCGTCCGCCTGGAGGGGCAGCCCTACCGCTGCCTCTGGCGCGACGGCGACGGCGGGGAGGGCTTCCTGCTGGGCGTGCGCATCCCGAGCTTCGGCGACCGCCTGCTGGACCTGTCGCGCCTGGCCCTGCTGGACCTGCTGCTGGCGGGCGGGCTGGGGTCGGTCGCGCTGGCCGCGGCCCTGCTGCTGCGCCGCCGCACCCCGGGCAGGCTGGGCTTCCAGGAACGCTTCCTCGCGGTGTCGCTGGTGCTGGGGCTGCTGCCGCTGTTGCTGGCCGGCACCTTCATCGACCGCCTGAGCCGCGAGTGGCTGGCCGAGGGCGCGCGCGACGTGGCGCGCGGCGGCATGGAGGCGGCCGAGGAGCAGCTGCAGGGCCTGCTGGCGGAGCAGGCCCGCGCCCTGGCGGCGAGCGACTACATCGCCGATCTGCTGGCCAGCCGCCTCTCCGGCCAGCGGCCTCTGGGCCCCTTCTCCACGCGCCAGGGCATGATCTTCACCGCCGACGGCGACCTGCTGCTGGACGAGACGCTCAGCGACCTCGACCGCGACGAGGCGGCGCTGCTGCTGGAGCAGGCCCGCTCGTCCTCGCTCGTGCTGATCCGCGACGACCTGGGCGTCTACCTGGGCACGCTGATCCCGGTGGACCTCTCGGCGGCGCCCGCGGACACCGCCGCCGGCGGCGGGCCGTCGACCGACGGGCCGGTGGCCCGCCGCCGCGACGGCTGGTTCTTCTACCGCCAGCGCGTCGACACCGACCTGATGTCGGGGCTCGGCGACGTCATCCAGGGCGAGGCGACGCTCTACGCGGGCGGCGAGGCGCTGCTGTCCAGCCACCCCGAACAGGTCTTCGCCGGCCGCACGCCGCTGGTGCTCGCCGCGCCCACCCTCGACCGGCTGCGCCGCCAGCCCGGCAACATCCACGTCCAGCCCACGCCGGGCCGCCCGCACGCCTGGACCGGCCTCTTGAGCCTGCCCGCACTCTCCTTCGAGGACGCGACCGGGTCGCTGCGGCTGGGGCGCCTGCCCGCCGCCCTGGCGGTGACCTTCTCGGCGCGGGCGCGCGACTTCGCCGGGCAGGGCGAGCGCACGGTGCTGTTCCTGGCCGGCCTGGCCACGCTGATCTTCGTGACCGCCGCCCTGCTCGCGCTGGTGCTGACCTGGAAGATCTTCGACCCGGTGCGCGTGCTGGTCGACGCGACGCGCCGGCTGGCCGCGGGCGACTTCGCGGCGCCGCTGCCCGAGCCCGGCCGCGACGAGATCGGGCGGCTGAGCGCCAGCTTCGGCGCCATGCGCGACGACCTGCAGACCGCGCAACGGTCGCTGGCCGAGCGCGAGCGCTTCCTCGCCCGCCTGCTCGAGCGCGTCCCGGTCGGCGTCGCGGTGTTCGACGCCGACGACCGGGTCGTCACGGTGAACCCCGCGGCGCGCGCCATCATCGACGCCTTCTACGCCGGCGAGGGTGGCGGCGACGGTTTGCCCGGCGAAGATCTGCCTGGGGAAGACGCGCGAGCGTCGCGCCTGCTGGCGGGCTTCCGCGGGCGCATCCCCGAGGAGCCCGGCGAGGCGGAGCTGACCGCACCCGGCCGCTCGCGGACCCTGCGCGGCCGGCTCGCGCCGCTGGACCTGCCCGGCGGCCGGCGCGACCGCATGCTGGTGTTCGAGGACGTCACGGAGTTCCTGGAGAACCAGCGGCTGGCCATGAACGCGCAGCTGGCGCGCCAGGTCGCCCACGAGATCAAGAACCCGCTGACCCCGATCCAGCTCTCGGTCCAGTTCCTGCAGCAGGCCTGGCGCGACCGGGCCGAGAACCTGGACGAGCTGCTGGAGGCGACGGTGCGCCAGGTGCTGGAGCAGGTCGAGCTGCTGCGCACCATCGCCACGGAGTTCAGCCTGCTCGGCCGGCCCGACACGCCGCCCGGCGCGCCGGTGTCCTTCCCGGCGGTCGTGCGCGGCGTCGTCGCGCGCTACCGCACCCCCGGCGGCGGGGGGCCGGACGTGGCCGGTCTCGAGCGCGACGACGTGCCCCTGGTGCTGGGCCACGCCGACTCGCTGGCGAAGGTCGTCGGCAACCTGCTGGAGAACAGCCTGCAGGCCACGGCCGGGCACGCCCCCCTGGCGGTGACCGTCGGCTGGCGCGTGACGCCGGACGCCGTCACGCTGCTGTGGGCCGACAACGGGCCGGGCCTGACGCCAGAAGTGGCCGATCGCCTGTTCGACCTTTATTTTTCCACCAAGAGCCGCGGCACCGGCCTGGGCCTCTCGATCTGCCGCAACCTCCTGTCGCTGATGCAGGGGTCCATCACCCTGGGCAACCGGCCCGACGGCGCCGGGGCCCTCGCCGAGGTGACCCTGCCGCGCGCGGACGTGCGGCCGGCGCCGCGCACCTGAAGCACGGAACATCGGAACGGAGGGCGACGTGAGCCGCCTGTCGAGGATCGCAGCGTGGGTCACGGTCGTCTCGTCGCTGACCGCGTCGGCGCCGGGCGCCGCGGCGCCCGTCACCGTGGCGCGCCTGCAGTACGCGGGCGGCGACTGGTACTGCGACCCCAGCTCCCTGCCGAACTGGTTGGGCGCGTTCGCGGCGCGCACCGGCGTCGCGACGGCCGACGCGCCCGCGACCGTGACGATGGACAGCGAGGACCTGTACCGCTACCCGCTGCTCTACCTCGTCGGCCACGGCGGCATCGAGCTGAGCGACCGCGAGGTGCGCGAATTGCGCCGCTATCTGGACGCGGGCGGCTTCCTCTACGCCAACGACAACTACGGCCTCGACCCCGCGTTCCGGGCGCTGATGGCCCGCGTCTACCCGGAGACGCCCCTGCGCCCGCTGGGCTCGGAGCACCCGATCTACCACAGCTTCTACGACCTGCCGGGACTGCCCAAGATCCACGAGCACGACGGCGCGCCGGCGCAGGGCTTCGGCATCGAGCGCGAGGGCCGGCTGGTCGTGTTCTACTCGTGGTCGAGCGACATCGGCGACGGGCTGGAGGACGCGCAGGTCCACGGCGACCCGCCCGAGGCGCGCGAAGCGGCGGTCCGCATGGCCGTCAACATCCTGACCTACGCCCTGACCCGACCCTGAAAGGCGACCCGTGACCGAGCGCGATCCCGCTCTGCGCTTCCGCGACGACGCGCGACGCCTGCTGCGCCGCGCGCGTCGTCACGCGCTCGGGCGGGGGGCGGCGCAGGCGACGGCCGGGATCGCGCTGCTGACCGCGTGGTGCGCGCTGCTGCTGGGCTGGCCCGCGGAGGCGCCGGCGCTCGCGAGGGTCGCGGCCGCCGTCGTCTGGTGGTTGGGCTGCGCGTGGTTGATCGCGGACCTGGTGGTCGCGCCCCTGGCGGACCTGGGCGGCCTCGCGCGCTTCTGCGGCCGCGTCGACCGCGCCGCCGGCTGCGGCAACCGCCTGGTGGCGGCCGAGGAGGCCACGCGCCGGCCCGATCGCTGGCGGGCGTCGCCGCTGGCGGCGGAGCTGGCGGGCCGGGTCGTCGCGGCCGCCGGACGCGACCTCGCCGTTCTGGATCCGGCCCGCGCGCCGGGACTGCCGCCGCTGCGCGTCGCGGCAGGGCGCTGCCTGCTGGTCGCCGCCGCGGTGTCGCTGGGCTGCGTGCTGACCGGACCGGTGCTGGAACGCGGCGCGCAACGGCTCGCGCGGCCGCTGTCCGGTCCCGGCACGCCGTCCGCTTCCGGACTCTTCCTGGAGACGGCCGAGGTCCGGGTCGTCGGCGGCGCCGACGCGCGCCTGGCCGCCGTCGACTTCGGCAGCTCGGTCCTGCCGGTCGCCTGCGAGGTGCGCAGCGAGCACGGCGCCTGGCGCACGCTGGCCGCCGAGCTCGAGCCCGCGACGACGCCGGCGCCCGGCCGCCGCTTCGCGGCGCGGCTGGCGGACGCGCGCGACGACCTGGTGTACCGCTTCCGGCGCGGCCCGTTCACGACCGCCGAGGGCCGCCTGCGCGTCCTGCACCCGCCGCTGCCGTTGATGCTGTCGCTGTCGGTGACCCCGCCGTCGTACACCGGCCTGCCGGCGTCGCGGCACCCGCAGGCGCCGACGCGCCTCGAGGTCCCGACCGGCAGCCGCCTGGAGTGGCGCGGCCGCGCGAACCACGATCTCGCGCAGGCCGCGATGGTGACCGCCGCGGGGGACTCGACGGCGTGGAGCGTCGACGGCGACGAGTTCCACGGCGGGTTGACGGTGACCGGACCGCTGAGCTGGCGCCTGCGCCTGCGGGACGCCGCCGGCCTGGGCGGCCTGTCCGACGCGCCCTACGAGATCGCGGCGCTCGCGGACCGCGCGCCCGTCGCCGAGCTGACGCGGCCGGACGGCGGGACCGACCTGCCGGGCGACGGGCGGCTGGAGCTCGCGGCCCGCGCCGAGGACGACTACGGGATCGCGGGGCTGGACCTGCTGCTGAGGCGGGAGGATCCCGAGGCGCCGCAGGACACGGCCTGGATCCGCCTGCCGGTCCCGGCCGCGCTGGCCGCGCCGGTCCGCGCCGAGCTGGAGGGCGGCGTCGCCGGCCTGGCCGCGGACCCCGCCGCCGACCCGGCTCCCGGACGGCTGGGCGCCTCCCTGCACCTGGACGTGTCGCAGCTGGAGTTCGTGCCCGGCCAGACGCTGGCGCTCCAGCTCGAGGCCGCCGACAACCGGCGGCCGGGCGCGCCCGGCCGCGGCCGCTCGCGCGTCCTGCGCTTCACGCTGCCCTCGGCGGCCGAGCTGCTGGCCGACCACCAGCAGGGCGAGCAGCAGCGCCTCGAGGACCTGGCCGACCTGCGGCGCCGGGGCGGCGACCTGCGCGACGAGCTCGCGCGGCTGGAGCGCGAGCTGAAGAAGGACCCCCTGCCCGACTTCGCGCGCCGTCAGGAGATCGACGAGGCGCTGGCGCGCCAGCAGGACCTGCAGTCGGGGCTCGAGGACCTGACCGACCGCCTGCACCGGGACCTGGACCGGCTGGCCGCGAGCAACCTCGCCTCGGTCGAGCTGGTCGAGCGGCTGGACCAGGTGGCCGCGCTGATGGACGAGATCCGCGACGAGAACCTCGACCGCCTGCGCGACCAGCTGCAGGACGCCATGGCGCGGCTGGAGGAGCGCGACGTCCAGGAGGCGGTGGCGGACGTGGCCCGGCGCCAGCAGGAGTTCCTGGACCGCCTGGAACGCGCCGCGTCGCTGCTCGAGCAGATGAAGCGCGAGCAGGAGATGGCGGCGCTCACCGCGCAGCTCGAACAGCTGATGCGCGAGCAGTCGCAGCTGATGGAGGGCGAGCGCGACGCCGAGGCGGCGGCGCGCCAGGAGGCCCTGTCCGAGGCGGTCCGCGAGCTGGAACAGCAGCTGCGCGAGGCGCTCGCGGAGCTGGCGGCGACACCGCCGGCGGGCGAGCCGCAGTCGAGCGAGCCGCAGACCGGCGAGCCGTCAACGGACGAACCGCCGTCCGCCGAGGCCATGCGCGAGGCGCTCGAGGCAGCGCTGGCGGAGCTCGAGAAGGGCGACCTCGAGGCGGCCCTGGAGCAGGCCGCGGGTTCGCTGAAGTCGGGCGACCAGGCGCCGCAGAGCGCGGCGTCGCAGCAGGAGGCGATGCGGCGGCTGGCGTCGCTCTACAACGTGCTGCTGCAGGGGCAACAGGCCATGCAGATGGCCATGCAGAACTTCGCCGGCGAGGCGATGCGGCGGCTCGCCTTCGACCTGCTGGAGATCTCGCGCCGCCAGGAGCTGCTGGCGACCGCGATCCCCGCCGACCTGCGCGACGTGCGCGCCCCCCAGCTGGCCCGCGACCAGAAGCGCCTGCTGCGCGCGACGGCGGCCCTGCGCGGCCGGCTCGAGACGGCGCTCGGTTCCTCCGGCGCGATCCCCTTCCGCATGCTGCAAGAGCTGGACAAGCTGGTGGAGGGCATGCAGCCGACCGTCACGGCGCTCGACGCCGGCTGGGGGCAGCCGGCGCGCGCGGGCGCGCGCGGCAGCCTCGGCCAGATCAACCAGCTGGTGATGAACCTGTTGACCAGCGCCCAGATGGCGGGCGGCGGCGGCGGGGGCGCGATGTCGATGCCGATGCCGTCGCTCAGCCGCCAGCTGGAACAGATGGCGCGCGAGCAGGCCGGCCTCAACGGCCTGACCGAGCAGCTGCGCCGCCAGCTGGGCGAGCGGGGGATGAGCCAGCAGGCGCGGTCGCAGATGCAGCGCCTGCAGTCGGACCAGCAGGGCGTGGCCCGCGGCATGGGCGAGGCCGCCGAGCAGCAGCGCGGCTCGCCCGAAGGCGAACGGATCCTGGGCGACCTGCGCGAGCTGGCCCGGGACCTCGAGGGGGTCGCCGCCTCGCTCGCCGCCGGGGAGATCGACGAGCAGACGCTGGAGCGGCAGGAGCGGATCCTCGGCCGCATGCTCGACGCCAGGAATTCCGTGCGCAAGCGCGACTTCGGCCGGCGGCGGGAGAGCCGCGCGGCCGCCGAGGTGTCGGGCCGCCAGCAGGGGAGCGACGGCGGGGAGCCGGCGTCGGCGCCGCTCGCGCCCTGGCGCCTGCGGGCCGAGCAGCTCGACCGGGTGCCGGCGGAGTACCGCGACCTGGTCCGCCGCTACTTCGAGACGCTGCAGGAGCTCGACGCGCCGCGCGGAACGGGCGGCGCCGCCGCGGAGGCCCGCCCATGATCGCGCGCCGCACCGCCGGCGTTCGCGCCGCCGTCTGCTTCGCGGCCCTGGCCGTGGTCGCCTGTCCCGGCCGCTCGCCGGCGGCCGATGCCCAGGAGCCGCCGGTCATCGAGCGCCTGCTGCGCGGCCGGGCGCCCGCGTCCGAATTCCAGCCGTGGCGCACGCGCCTGCTGGAGGTCGATCACCTGATCCGGCTGGAGAGCTTCGGCCGCGCCGCGACGATGCTGGAGGAGGCCGAGAAGCTCGGCGCCCCGCGTGCCGAGACGCTGACGCGCTGGGTCGCCCTGGCCCAGGGCTCGGGGGACGACGCCCGCGCGGCCGATCTCTGCCGCGAGGGGTTGCGTGAGCGGCCCGGACAGCTGCGCCTGCTGCGTGCGCTGGCCGAGGCCGAGATGGCCCTGGGCCGGCTGCCCGAGGCGCGCGCCACGCTCGCGACCCTGTTCGACGCCAGCCCCAACCGCATCACGAGCGTCGCCGACGCGATCGGCCTGTGGCGCGCCCACGGCCGCCCTGACGAAGCGTTCGCCCTCTGCGACTCGCTGCGCGCCGCCCACGGCGACCCGCGCATCTTCCAGCGTCAGGCCGCCGCCTGCCTCGTCGAGCTGGACCGGATCGAGGCGGGCATGGCCGAGGCGGCGGACGAACTCAAGGTCAACCCGCTGAACCTGCCGCTGGTCCGCGACGAGATGCTCGGGCTGCTGGCCGGTCGGGCGCAACGCGAACGGGCCGTCGCGGCCCTGGCGGAGCTGGACCGGGACGTGCCGGCCGCCCGCCTGCTGCGCGCCGATCTGCTGTTGCGGCTCGGGCGCGCCGACGCGGCCGCGGCGGCGACCGCCGATCTCGCCGCCGAACCCGCCGGCGCGCAGGTCCTCTTGCACGCGGCCGGCATCCTGGCGAAGGAGCTGCCGCTGGAGCCGGAGCCCGAGGTGCGCCGGGCCGCCGCCTCCTGGCTGATCGCGACGCTCGAGACCCTGGCCGGCTCGTCGTCGGTGCCGCGAGGCCAGCAGCTGCGGGTGCTCGACCTGCTGGCCGGCGTCTGCGAGGACGTGCTGGCCTTCGAAGCCGCCGGTCCGGACCTGGATGCCGTGGCCCGCCGCCTGGACTCCATCCTGGTGCTGGTGCGCGAGCGCAGCCCGGGTTCGAGCCGGCTCTACTCCGCACGCATCCGGCTGGCGGCGTACACGCGCGACGTGCTGGGACGGCCGGCGGAGGCGGCCGCGTCGCTGGAACGCCTGCTGGTCGACCTGGACCTGCCGCTGGAAGGCGTGGCGCTCGCCCGCCTCGCGCTGGGCGAGGCCTGCTTCGCGGCGGGCGACACGGCGCGGGCCCGGACGGTCCTGACGCGCCTGGGCCGCAGCCCGCAGTTCCGCGACGCCGCGGGCCGCGCCCACTACCTGCTGGCCCTGCTGGACTTCGCGCAGGGCGGCTGGGAGACGGCCCGCGACCGGCTCGCCTCGGTCGCCCTGGACGGATCCGCCAGTGACGTGGCCAACGACGCGCTCGACCTCGGGCTGCTCATCGCCGAGGAGCTCATGCAGCCCACGGGCGGCCCGTCGCGCCTCGCCGCCTACGCGCCGGCGGTCGCGGCGGCCCTGGTCCGCGACGACGCGGCCCGCCGCGCCGCGCTCGAGTCCTTCGTGCGCGGCGCGGCGAGCGGCGCCGACCAGGACCGCCTGCTGGACCGCGCGCGGCTGGAGCTGGCGGAGGTGCTGCTGCGCGCCGGCGACGCGGAAGGCGCGGCGGACCAGTGCCGGCTCGTCGCGACGGACCACCCGTCCGGTCCGCTCGCGCCGCGGGCGCTGCTGCGGGAAGGAGAGGCGCTGGTCGCGGCCCACCGCGAGCCCGACGGCCGCGCCGCCTGGGAGCGGCTGCTGCTGCAGTACCCCGACGCCCTGGAGGCCGAGGACGCCCGGCTCAAGCTCAGGAGTTCGCCGTGAACCTGCCGACAACCGCCCTGCGCGCCGCCCTGCTCACCTTGCTGCTCTGCGCCGCGGCCGCGACCGCCCGCGCCCAGTGGCTGCTGGTGCCCATGGACCTGGAGCAGACCAACCACCTGAAGGCCTACGGCCTGGCCTTCTCGGCGCTGCAGGACGGCGCGCGCGTGACCTGGCTGCTCAACTACCGCGGCGGCAGCTTCCTGATGCGCGACGTGGGCGGCGTCCGCCTGGCCGCGCGCCTGCGCGGCGTGGACTGCGTGGAGGTCGATGACGCCGGGGCGGCCGCGATCCGCGAGCAGATGCAGCAGGGCAACCGGGAGGAGGTGCTGCTGGAGAAGCCGCCGCGCATCGCGGTCTACGTGCCGCCGAACTTCCAGCCCTGGGACGACGCCGTGACGCTGGCCATGGACTACGCAGAGATCCCCTACGACACCGTGTTCGACGCGGAGGTCCTCGCCGGGCGGCTCGCGGAGTACGACTGGCTCCACCTGCACCACGAGGACTTCACCGGCCAGTTCGGCAAGTTCTTCGCCGCCTACCGGCTCGAACCGTGGTACCTGGAGCAGCAGACGCTGAACGAGGAGCTGGCCGCGAAGCTCGGCTTCGGCGCGGTGTGGCGGCTCAAGCAGGCGGTGGCGCTGCGCATCCGGGACTACGTCGAGGGCGGCGGCTTCCTGTTCGCGATGTGCTCGGCGACCGACACCGTCGACCTGGCGCTGGCCTACCTGGGCACCGACATCGTGCCGCCGGAGATCGACGGCACGCCGCTGGACCCCGACCGCGAGCGCCGCCGCGACGACGGCCGCACCTTCGCCTTCACCGGCTTCACGCTGGTGACCAACCCGCTGGTCTACGAGTTCTCCGACCTCGACACGAGCGACTACGCCGGCCTGCGCGGCCCCGAGGCCGACTACTTCACGCTGTTCTCCTTCGCGGCGAAGCAGGATCCGGTGCCGACGATGCTCACCCAGTGCCACGTCAACGTCGTCAACGGCTTCATGGGCCAGACCACGGGGTTCCATCGCCGCTTCCTGAAGCGCTCGGTCCTGGTGCTGGCGGAGGTCGAGGGGACCGACGAGGTGCGCTACCTGCACGGCAAGCTGGGGCTGGGGACCTTCACGTTCCTGGGCGGGCACGATCCCGAGGACTACCAGCACGCCGTGGGCGATCCGCCGACGGACCTGGACCTGTACCGGACCTCGCCCGGCTACCGCCTGATCCTGAACAACGTGCTGTTCCCGGCGGCACGCCAGAAGCCGCAGAAGACCTGATGGTCGTTGCGCATGCGGGGTTGCGACTTGGATCCACACATCTTGTGGTGACAGGGGGCGCTCGTCGGGCACTTCCTGTGCCCGACTCGCTTGGCCTTCCGGCCTTTCCGCCATCCTGGCTCCAAGGCCTGCAGGACACCCCTGTCACCACAAGATGTGTGGATCCAAGTCGCAACAGCAGCGTGGATATGGGCAGGGTTACCGTCGTGGTTATAACCGAGGGTTCAGGCTCGGCGCGCGGCGGCACGGCGTCGCAGCAGGGCGACGATACCGACGACAGCGGCGAGCGAGGCGGCGGCCCCGGTCCAGTCCAGCAGCGTGGGCGGCGGTTCCTCCGCGACCAGGCCGCCCTGCGCCACCAGCAGAGCCAGCGCCACCGCGTTGTGGACCGCGTGGACGATCACGGAGGACCAGAGCGAACCGGTCAGCTCGTAGACCGCCGCCAGCAGCAGGCCGAGCGCCAGCAGCCCGAACAGGTACCAGGGCTCGCCGTGGACCAGGCCGAAGACGAGCGCCGAGACGACGGCCGCCGGCCACGGTCCCCACGCGCGCCGGCCGAGGCGGTAGACGAGACCGCGGAAGACCATCTCCTCGGCCAGGGGCGCGGCCACCACCACCGCCACGGCCGCCAGGGCGATGCCGGCGACGCTGTCGGGCAGGTGGCTGTTGTACATCGCGATCCACTCGGGGCCCGGCGGGTGCAGGCGCGAGGACAGGCCGGCCAACAGCGAGGTGGGCAGCAGCGAGCCCAGGGCCATGGCCACGCACAGGACGTGCTCGGCCGCCGGCAGGCGGGACAGGTCGAAGGCGGCCTGCGGCGGGGCGCCGCGCGACTGGGTGGCGGCAGCGGCGAACAGGATCGTCAGCGCAGCGCCGGCGCCGGCGGCGGCGAAGAGGTTGTCGGTCAGCTGGAAGACGAGGACCTGCGCGGCGAGGTTGGACGCCATCAGGGAGAACGCCAGCACGACCAGCCGTCGCGTGGACCAGCCGTGCCAGCCGCCGTAGCCGGGAAGCGGCCGCTCCGGCGGGCCGGAGCCGGGTTCGGGCGTGGGGGTGTCGGGATGCAAGGCGGTCCTTCCGTCCTGGGGAGCGTGCCGTCAGGCCCGCCTTGGCGCGGGTTCCCCGAACGGTTAATATGCAGCGGACGGCTGCGGAGCGAAAGGGGCGACATGACGGAACTGCGCGAGGGACGGACGATCCGGGCGGTGGTCTTCGACCTGGACAACACGCTGACCGACTTCATGAAGGCGAAGCGGGGCGCCATCCGGGCGGCGGCCGACGCCATGATCGACGCCGGCCTGGTGATGGACCCCCAACTGGTCTACGACCGCATCTTCGCCATCTACGACGAGGTCGGCATCGAGCACCAGCGCGTCTTCAACCGCTTCCTGACCGAGGCGACGGGGCGCGTGGACGATCACGTGCTGGCCCCGGCGGTGGTGGCCTACCGCCGCGCCCGCGAGGCCTCGCTCGTGCCGTACCCGCACGTCCAGCGCGTGGTCTACCGGCTGGTCAAGGACGGCTACAAGCTGGCCGTGGTCAGCGACGCGCCTCGCTTCGAGGCCTGGCTGCGCCTCTGCTACCTCGGCCTGCAGCACGTGTTCGACGTCGTGCTGACCCACGACGACACCGGCGCGCGCAAACCCGACCCCGTGCCCTTCCGCATGGCGCTCGAGCGGCTCGGCGTCGCGCCGGGCCAGGCGGTCATGGTCGGGGACTGGCCGGAGCGCGACATCGTCGGCGGCCTGGTCGCCGGCCTGCACACGGTCTACGCGCGCTACGGGGACACCTACGGTTCGCCGGACCGCCCGCGGACCACGGACTCGGGCGCCCACTTCGTGATCGACGACCTGCTGCAGCTGCTCGACGTGCTCGAGCGGCTCGAGCGGCCGGCCGGGGAGGCCTGAGATGCGCGTGGCCACGAGCGCCGGCATGGCGGCCATCGACCGCGAGACGATCGCTGGCGGCGTGCCCGGCCGCGAGCTCATGGAACGCGCCGGCCGCGAGATGACCTGGCAGCTGCTGCGGGAGTTCCCCGCGCTGGCGCCGCCGGCCCAGGTCGGCGTGGTCTGCGGCAAGGGGAACAACGGCGGCGACGGGCTGGTCGTGGCGCGCCTGCTGGAGAACCTGGGCTTTGAGGTGCGGGTGCTGCTGCTGGCCGCCGCGGACGACCTCGCCGTCGACGCCCGCGCGAACCTCGACCGCCTGCCCCCCGGCGTGGCCGTCGAGACCATCCCGCCCGACGCCTGGGCCGACCGGGCCGGCGACCTGTGCGCGGAGTCGGACCTGGTGATCGACGCGGTCTTCGGCACGGGCGTCACGCTGCCGCTGAAGCCCGACCACGCCGCGCTGTTCGCGGCGCTGAACGACGGCGGCGCGCCGATCGCGAGCCTGGACCTGCCTTCGGGCGTGGGCGGGGACGACGGCGCCGTCGATCCGGTCGCCGTGCGGGCCGACGCCACCATCACCGTGGGCCTGCCCAAGCTGGGCCTGCTGCTGCCGCCGGGGCGTGACCACACCGGCGCGCTGTCGGTCGTGGACATCGGGTTCGATGACGAGGCCTGCGCCCGCCACACCGGCCCCCGCCACTGGCTGCTGCCCCAGGACTACGCCGAACTGCTGCCGCCGCGCCCCACCGACACGCACAAGTACGGGGCCGGGACCGTGCTGGTGCTCGCCGGTTCGGCCCGCTTCGGCGGTGCGGCGCTGCTCGCGGCGCTGGGCGCGCTGCGCTCCGGCGCCGGCCTGGTCACCCTCGCCCTGCCTCGGGAGCACGCGGCCGCGGCCACGTCCTTCGTTCCCGAAGCGCCCGTGGTCGCCCTGCCCACCGGCCCGCGCGGGGGGCTGCTGCCCGTGACCGGCGACGACCTGGCCGCGCTGCTGCGCCGCCAGCGGGCCCTGGCCGTGGGCCCTGGTCTCGGCGACGACCCCGACACCGACCGCTTCGTGGTGGAACTGCTGGCCGCATCATCGCTGCCGGCGGTGATCGACGCCGACGCCTTGTCCGCCTTCGCGCGTCTCGGCCTGCCGCCGCGCGGCGGCGCCGGTCCGGCGGTCGTCACGCCGCACGCCGGCGAGCTGGCCCGGCTGGCCGGCCTCGACCCGGCCGAGCTGGCCGCGCGCCGGCTCGACCTCGTCCCCGAACTCGCCGCGCGCTGGGGCGTGGTGCTGGTCGCCAAGGGATCCCCGACGCTGGTGGCCGCCCCGGACGGCACGCTCTGGTTCAACCCCACCGGCCACGACGCACTGGCCCACGGCGGCACCGGCGACGTGTTGACCGGCTTGATCGGCGGCCTGCTGGGTCAGGGCTGCGAACCGCTCGACGCCGCGTTGCTGGGTTGCTGGCTGCACGGCCGCGCCGGGGAGCTGGCGGCCGATGGTGGTTCCCGCCGCGCCGTGCTGGCCCGCGAGGTCGCCGACCGTCTGCCCGCCGCCCTGGCCGAACTGGACGACTTGACGGAGGCAGGGGCGGGAGCATGAAGGTCCTGGGCATCGAAACCTCCTGCGACGACACCAGCGTCGCGCTCTACGACTCCGAGCTGGGCGTGCTGGAGAACCTCGTCTCGAGCCAGGTCGACCTGCACGACCACTTCGGCGGCGTGGTCCCGGAGCTGGCCTCGCGCGCGCACCTGGTCAACCTGCTGCCTCTGATCGAGGTGCTGCTGGAGCGACGGCGGCTCGCCCCGGCGGACCTGGACGGCGTGGCGGTCACGGCCGGTCCCGGTCTGATCGGCGCCCTGCTGGTGGGGCTGTCCACCGCCAAGGCCCTCTGCTGGTCGGCGCGCAAGCCGCTGGTCGGGGTCCACCACATCGAGGGTCACATCCTGGCCAACCTGCTGTCCGGCACGATGGACCTGCCCGCGACCGTGCTGGTGGTCTCGGGCGGCCACACCGAGGTCGTGCTGATGAGCGAGGTGGGCCGCTACCGGCGTCTGGGCTGGACGCTGGACGACGCCGCGGGGGAGTGCTTCGACAAGACGGCCCAACTGATGGGCCTGCCGTACCCGGGCGGCCCGGTCATCGACCGCCTGGCCGAGCGCGGCCGGGGCGGCCGCTTCGAACTGCCGCGGCCCCTGACCCGCGACCCGCGCCTGGTGTTCAGCTTCAGCGGCCTGAAGACGGCCGTCCGCGTGCTGGTCGAATCGCTGCCCCGGCCGCTTGACGACCAGACCGTGGCCGATATCTGCCGGGCCCTGCGCGAGGCGGTCGTCGACGTGCTCGTCCAGCGCCTGTTCCAGGCCGCCCGCGAACACCGTGTGCGGGGCGTCTACCTGGCCGGCGGCGTGGCGGCCAATTCGTGGCTGCGCGACCGTGTCGCCCGGGAGGCCGCGGCAGGCGGATTCGCATTCCGCCCCCCCGAGCGCGTCTACTGCACCGACAACGCGGCCATGATCGCCTGCGCCGGCCACGCCCGCCTGGCGGCGGGATTTTCGGATCCCCTTGATTTGGATGGGTTTGCGCGCGCCCCCCTCGCCTCCTGGCGCTGACCTGCCTCCTCCCGCCCCATTGTTCCCGCCCGCGTCGCGGACGTCCCCATGATGGCACGACCCTTGCGACAGGCTCGTCGGCTCTGCCTGTAATCAGTGTTCCCGATGCGATTTGCACGGATGGTGCCGATGCGTGAAACCGAGACGATCCTGGTCGTCGACGACGACCAGCACCTGCGGACGATCCTGAAGCACGTGCTCGAACAGGGCGGCTTCCGGGTGGAACTGGCCGAGGACGGGCGGCAGGCCTTGTCCTGCCTGCAGCAGGAGCTGCCCGACCTGGTCCTGCTGGACGTCATGATGCCGGGCCTGGACGGGTTCGACGTGCTGCGCGAGCTGCGCAGCCGGTTCCGGACCCACCACCTGCCCGTGATCATGCTGACCGCCAAGGGCGAGACGCCGCAGAAGGTGCGTGGCCTCGAGCAGGGGGCCAACGACTACCTGTGCAAGCCGTTCGTGCCGGAGGAGCTGGTGCTGCGCGTGCGCAACCTGCTGCAGCTGAGCCGCAGCCAGCGCGACGCCAACCCGCTGACGGGCCTGCCCGGCAACCGCGCCATCGCGCGGGAGCTGAACCGGCGGCTCGAGGCGGGCCAGGCCTTCGGGTTCCTCTACTTCGACCTCGATCATTTCAAGGTCTTCAACGACCACTACGGCTACGTGAAGGGCGACGCGGTCCTGACGATGCTGGCCGACCTGCTCGCGAGCGAGGTCCTGGCCTGCGACGACGCCTTCCTGGGCCACGTCGGCGGCGATGACTTCATCGCCGTGTCGCGCCCGCAGGACGCCGACGGCCTCGCCGAACGCATCGTCGCGGAGTTCGACCGGAACATCCTCGGGCAGTACGAGCTCGAGGACCGCCGCCGCGGCTACATCGAGCTGCCCGACCGCACGGGACGGCTGCGGCGGTTCCCGCCGGTGTCGCTGACCGTCGCGGTCGTCGTCGAACAGCAGGGGAACTTCGGCCACGTGGGCCGGCTCAACGCCGTGGCGGCGGAGCTGAAGAAGTACGGGAAATCCCTGCCCGGCAGCCAGATCATCCACGAGCGGCGCTTCACGGACGAAGCGGCCGCGGCGCAGACCTCGCCGCCGTCGGACGGCCGCGAGGAGGGCGAGGCCCCTTCGGCCCGGCGTCCGGAGCAGCCATGATCGACGTGCGCGTGCTGATCGTGGAGGACGAGCCCCACCTCGCGGGCCTGTTGTCGCGCGCCTTCGTGCAGGAGGGCTGGCAGGCGGTCGTGGCCCGCAACGGCATCGAGGGACTGAACCAGGTGGCCGCCTTCCGCCCCGACGTGATCGTGATGGACGTGATGATGCCCAAGCTCGACGGCATCGACGCGACGCGCCTGATCCGGCGCAATCCCGGCCACGACCGCACGGCGATCGTGGCGCTCTCGGCGCGCCACGACGGCGCCGCCCGGGCGGAGATGCTGGCGGCGGGGGCGGACCTGTACCTCGAGAAACCCTTCGTGATGAGCCGTCTGGTCGGCCAGGCCGCCGACGCCCTGGCCGCGCGTCGGGTCCATGCAGGGAAGGACGTGACATGACGCTGTTCCTGGCGAACCTCGGTGCGATCCCGGCCGGCGTGGCGGCGGCGCCCGGCGGTCCGGTGCCGTACGCCTTGGCGATCCTGGCGCTGGCCGCGGGACTGGTCTGGCAGATCTGGCGCGTGCGCCAGCGCTCGCGCGATCTCCTGGATCGCCAGGAACGCGCGCGCGGCCTGGAAAGCCTGCTGGCCATCTCGGCGCGCATCCACGCCTTCCGCGATTCCGAGCACCTGCTCAACGAGATCACGCAGTCGGTGCGGGAATCGCTGGGCTTCCGCATGGTCCTGTTGCGCATCTACAACGTCTCGGACAAGGTCTTCGAGGCGAAATCCTTCGCCGGCATCGACGAGGAGGGCATCGAGTACCTGCGCAACAGCCCGATGACGCTGACCGGGTTCCGCAAGATGGCGCTGCCGCAGTTCCTGATCTCCAATTCCTACCTCATCCGCCACACGATCGAGGGTGCGGAACAGGCCCTGGCCGACGCGTACACGCAGGCGCAGGAGAAGCGCGCCGAGGGCGAGTGGGACGAGCGCGATGCGCTGATCATCCCCCTGAATTCTCCCGAGGGGGAGATCCGGGGCTACCTGAGCGTCGACGATCCGGTCGATCACAAGCTTCCCGGTCTGCAGACCATCCAGATGCTGGAGCTGTTCGCCCAGCAGGCCGCCACCGCCATCGCCTCGGCCGAGCTGTACTCGCGGCTGCACCGGCAGAACCAGGAGCTGACGCGCTCCTCGGACCGCCTGCGCTACCACAACGAGCTGAAGAACAACTTCGTCGCCAACGTCAGCCACGAGCTGCGCACCCCGCTGACCTCGATCAAGGCCTACAGCGAGGCCCTGGTGCACGGGCGCGAGCGCATGGACGACGCGGCCCAGGGCGAGTTCCTGCGCGTCATCCAGTCCGAGAGCGAGAAGCTCACGGGCATCGTCAACAACCTCCTGGATCTCGAGCGCATGGAACGCGAGCAGGTCACCTTCAACCGCCACCTGACGGACCTCGTGGCGCTGGTGCGCGGCATCGAGGGCTCCGCGCGCACACAGGCCGAGACCAAGCGCATCGCGTTCACCATGCACGTCGACCGCGAGGAGATCCTGCTCGGCGTCGACGCCGACCTCGTGCGCCAGCTGATCCGCCACCTGCTGGACAACGCCTTCAAGTTCACCCCGAGCGGGGGGAAGGTGCACCTGTCGGTGGTCGACGGCGTCTCGTCGGTGCGCATCGTGGTCGAGGACAACGGCATCGGCGTCCCCGACAACAAGCTGACCTACATCTTCGACCGCTTCTACCAGGTCGACGGCTCCAGCACGCGCGAGCACGGCGGCCAGGGCATCGGGCTGGCCATCTGCCGCGACATCGTCACGCGTCACGGCGGCCGCATCTGGGGCGAACGGGTGCAGCCCCAGGGCGTGCGCTTCAACGCCCTGCTGCCGCGCCGGGACGAGATCGTCCGCCGGGGCCAGAACAACGGCCGCCTCACGGTCTTCAACGACGTGCCCGAGTTCGCGGAGCGGCTGATCCACTGGGTCGGCGAGCTGCTGCGGGCGCGGATGGTCGCGCTGTTGCTGCCCGACGCGGGCGGGGAGCACCTGGTCGTCGAGGCGGCCATGGGCCTCGAGGACCGCGTGGTGCAGGACATGCGCCTCGCGCGCGGCGAGGGCATCGCCGGACGCGTCTGGGCGACCGGGGAGCCGGCGCTGGGCGAAGCCGCGGCCGCCGGGGTGCGCGCCGCGCCGGATCGCACCGGGGACCTCCCTCAGACCGGGAGCCTGCTGAGCGCCCCGGTGATGCGCGACGGGCGCGTGGTGGGCGTGGTGAACGTCGCCAGCCGGCTCGACGGCCGCCCGTTCGGCGTGTGCGACAGCCTCCTGCTGCAGGCGATCGCGGCGCGGCTGGGGCACGTCCTGGAGCGCGTCGTGGTCCACCAGCGCAGCAACCGCGAGTTCGGCGATCTCGCGCAGGCCCTGCGCAAGAGCGTGGCCATCCGCCGCGCCCGCCACGACGAGCTCGCGGAGCTCTGCCACGACATCTGCATCGACCGCCCGGCGCTTGGGACTCTCCGAGCCCGAGCTGATGAGCCTGGCCTTCGCGCTGCAGACCTACGACCTGGGCCTGACCGGCATCCCCGACGACATCATCTACAAGGGGCCGCCGCTCGAGCCCGAGGAGTGGGAGATCCTGCAGCAGCACGTCCACCTGAGCCTGCAGCTGATCTCGTCGCTGGACGCTCCCGGCGAGGTGCACGACATCGTCCTGCACCACCACGAGCATTTCGACGGTTCGGGTTACCCGCGGGGGCTGACCGGCGAGGACATCCCCCTGGGCGCGCGCCTGCTGATGCTGGCGGACAGCCTCACCGCGATGCTCCAGGGCCGTCCCTACCGCCGGGCCGTGAACCTGGAGCAGGCGCTCGCCGAGATGCAGCAGCGCGCCGGCAGCCAGTTCTGCCCGCGCTCCCTGGCGACCTTCCTGGACGAGTCGCAGCGCCACGCCGAGCGCATCGGCGAGGTGCAGCACGCGCGCAACCTGGCCCTGCCGCCGCCGCCGCCGGCAGCCGCGGCTGACGTCGGCCTCGAGAGCGAGGAGGGGGAGCTCGTCGGCGCCGCCGCCGGCGACCGCTCCGCGACCTGAACGGCACGCACCGCGAACGACACCCGAGGGACGGAGGCACCATCGTGCGCAAGATCCTGATCGTCGACGACGAGCCCTACATCCTGAGCATCCTGGACTTCAGCCTCGATGCCGAGGGCTACGCCGTCCTGCAGGCCGCCGACGGCGACGCTGCGCTCGGCCTGGCCGCCGAGCAGCAGCCCGACCTCGTCATCCTCGACGTGATGATGCCCCGGCTCGACGGCTTCGAGACCTGCCGCCGCCTCAAGGCGGACCTGCGCACCAAGGACATCCCGGTCGTCCTGCTGACCGCGCGCAACTCGCGCGAGGACCGCACCCGCGGCCGCGACTGCGGCGCCGACGGCTACATCACCAAGCCGTTCAGCCCCCAGCGGCTGGTCGACACGGTGCAGACCTTCCTCGGCGTCCGCCACGGCTGACCGCCCGCGACCCGCCGCCGCCGCCGCACGCCGGCCCGGGCCGAGTCCCGGGCCGGACGTCGCCGTGGACGCGCGCCGCCGCGCCGTGTAGACTCCCGACGCACGCTGCCCGCCGACGTCCCGCTTCCCCGGAGGAACCAGGCATGGCCGCCGTCGCGACGCTGGCCGAGGTCGCCCTGCCGGTGCCTCTGGACATGACCTTCACCTACCGCGTCCCGGACGATTGGCCCGCGCCGCCGGTGCGGCCCGGCGACCTGGTCTCGGCGCCGCTGGGCCGGCGGACCGTGACGGGCCTGGTCGTCGGCGTGCGCGAGGCGGCCGCCGACGTCACGGAGATCGACGGTCACCGCCTGCGTCACTTGCGCGACCGCTTCCCCGCGGCCTACCGGATCGAGGACGACCGACGGCGTCTGCTGGACTGGATGGCCGGCTACTACGCGCTGCCGACCGGGGAACTCGTGCCCCTGTTCCACCCGCCGGCCCCCGGCACGAAGGCCCGGCCGCGCCGCGCCGCGGCGGCCTACCCCATCGCCGACGCCGCCGACGTGCGCCTGACGCCCGACCAGGAGCGCGCCGTCGCCTGGGCGGTCGATCGCCTGGAGGCGCGCAGCTACGGGGCGCTGCTGCTGCGCGGCGTCACCGGCAGCGGCAAGACCGAGGTCTACCTGCGGGTGATCGCCGAGGCCCTGGCCCGCGGCCGCAGCGCCCTGTACCTGCTGCCGGAGATCGCCTTGACCCCGCAGACCGAGGCGCGCGTGGCGGCGCGCTTCGGCGACCGCGTGGCCACGGTGCACAGCGGCCTGTCCGCGGGCGAGCGCTGCCGCGTGCACGAGGCGGCGGCGGCGGGCGAGCTGAAGGTCGTGCTCGGGCCGCGCTCGGCCCTGTTCACGCCGCTGCGCGACCTCGGCGCGGTGATCGTCGACGAGGAGCACGACGCCAGCTACAAGCAGGAGGAGAAGCCGCGCTACCACGCGCGCCACGCGGCGCTGGTGCGGGCCCGCGAGGCCGGGGCCTGCGTGGTGCTGGGGTCCGCGACGCCGGACCTCGAATCGGTGCGCAACGCGCGCGAGGGCCGCTACCGGGAGATCCTGCTCGGCGACCGCCCGATCGGGGAGATGCCGGTCGTCGAGATCGTCGACATGCGCGGCGGGCCGGCGTCCGACGGCTTCTCGAACGCGCTGCTGGCCCGGCTCGAGTCGTGCCTGGCCGGGGGCCGCCAGGCGATCCTCTACTACAACCGCCGCGGCTTCGCCCGGGTCCTGCAGTGCACGTCCTGCGGCGTGCCGGTCGCCTGCCCGCACTGCGACATCGCGCTGACGGTGCACCTGCGCCCGCGCCAGCTGCTGTGCCACTACTGCGGCTTCGCGCGGCGCGAACCGGACACCTGCCCGGACTGCGGCGGCCCGGCCTTCCTGCCCGGGGGTTCCGGGACCGAGCGTCTCGAGCTGGCGCTGGCGGCGCACTTCCCGGAGGCGCGCGTCCTGCGACTCGACCAGGACACCACCCGCGCCCGCGGCAGCCACCGCGAGATCCTGTCGACCTTCGCCGCGCGCGGCGCCGACATCCTGGTCGGCACCCAGATGGTGGCCAAGGGGCACCACTTCGCCGGCGTCGACCTGGTCGGCGTCCTGGCGGCCGACGACGGGCTGACGCTGCCCGACTTCCGGGCGCACGAGCGGGTCTTCCAGCTGCTGACCCAGGTCGCCGGCCGCGCGGGCCGCGAGAGCCCCGGCGTCGTGCTCTTCCAGACCTGGCAGCCCGACCACCCGGTGATCCTGGCCGCGTCGCGCCACGACTTCGCGGCCTTCGCCGCGGCGGAGCTGCCGCAGCGCGAGGCCGCGGGCTACCCGCCGGCCCGGCGCATGCTGCGCGTGGGCCTCGCGGCCCGCCGCCCCGCCGACGTCGAGGACGCGGCCCACCGCTTCGGCGAGCTGCTGCGGGCCCACCTGGCGCCGCCCGCGCTGGAAGTGCTGGGGCCGGCGCCGGCGGTGTTCGCCAGGCTCCAGAACCGCGTCCGCTGGCAGCTGCTGGTCAAGGGGCCCACCACCAACGCCCAGCGGGCCTGGCTCGCCGACCGCGGGCGTCGCCTGGCCGCCGACACCGCCGTCGACGTCACCCTGGACGTCGATCCCGTCGGCCTGTATTGAGTTGTCGCGAAACACGTTGCATGTCGCGAGCGGGGATGGGCGCAGGGCGGGTTTGCCCCGCGGCCGGTCGGCGTGGTATCATGGAGCCGTGGCGTCCGATCGCCGCCGCCGCGACATCCCGCACCATCCACCGGGTTCGGACGAAAGGCAGCCGATGCGTCCGCGTAAACTTTTTTGTGCTTCCGTGATCACGAGGACCCGCTCGGCCGCCCTCGCCTGCCTGCTGGTCGCCGCCGCCGCCGGGGCGGCCTTCGCCCAGTCCGGCGTGACCTGGGAGTCGACGACGGCGTTCACCGACAGCCTGACGCCGGAGCGTCGCGCCAACCTGTACGGCTTCGAACTGCCGCCGGACTACCAGCGCGAGTATCTCGACCACCTGAAGATCTACCCGACGGACAAGGTCGACCTGCCGTCGAACTTCAGCTGGGTGAGCCTGGACGGCCTGACCTCGGTCAAGGACCAGGGCGGCTGCGGCTCGTGCTGGGCCTTCGCCGCGATCGGGCAGATCGAGTCGCATCTCAAGATCTTCTACGGCCAGGACCTGAACCTGTCGGAACAGCAGATGATCCTCTGCAACTCGTACGGCGCCGACTGCGACGGCGGCTGGGCCTCGGCCGTCTACAACGTGGCGATGACCTACGGAGCCGTCCACGAGGAGGACATCCCGTACACCGAGGGCACCGTCAGCACCTGCACCCAGTCCGCCCACCTGCCCTTCGGCTTCGTGACGAGTTGGCACTACGTTTCGAACAACGTGACGCAGATCAAGACCGCCCTGCTCGACGGCCCCGTCTGCTCGGCCTTCAACGCCGACGAGCCCTTCCCGAGCTACGGCACCGGCTGCTACACCGACAACGTCGGTCCCTACACGAACCACCTGATCCTGATCGTCGGCTGGGACGACCGGGCCTGCGGCGGCACCGGCGGCTGGATCTGCAAGAACTCCTGGGGCCCCAGCTTCGGTGAGGGCGGGTACTTCACCATCAAGTACGGGGTGTCGCTGATCGGTTCCTCGACGACCCAGATCGACCTGCTGGTGCCGCCGACGAGCGTCACGGTGCTCGGCCCCCTGGACGACCGCGACTACCTGGCGGGCGAGACGGTCGACATCGCCTGGACCACGAGCGGCGCCGCCGCGGCCACGGTGGACATCTGGGCGTCCCTCGACGGCTACCTCGACACCAAGATCGCGGACGACGTGCCCAACACCGGCCACTACCTGTGGACCCTGCCGAACCATTCCACGACGCTGCTCAAGTTCTGCGTCGTCCCGCTGGGCGACACGCGGCGGGGTTTCGGCGTCTCCCCGGACCGGATGCGCCTGCTCGGCCACCGCACGCGCTACGTCTCGCCGACCGGCGGCGACGTCGCGCCCTACGAGTCGGTCGCCACGGCCGCCCGCAGCCTGGCCGCCGCGCTGGTCGCCTGCACCGGCCGCGACACCGTGCTCGTCGCCGCCGGCGACTACGCCGAGCGCGTGGCCGTCACCACGCCGACCACCATCATCGGCGGCTGGAACCCGGCCTTCACCGCGCGCAACCCCTCGCCGGGCGCGACGCGTCTGCAGTCGATCGACAGCGCGATGGGCTTCGTCGGCGGCCTCGACGGCTACGCCGGCGTCGTCGGCTTCGAGTTCCACGACTGCGTCGGCGGGATCAGCAGCGTCCCGTTCTTCGGCCGCCACGGCGGGGCCATCTACATCAACGGTTCCTCGCCCACCATCCGGGACTGCGTGTTCACGAACAACACGGCCAACCCCTTCAACGGCGACGGGGCCGGCGGCGCCATCATCGTCGTCAACGGCGCGCCCCGCATCGAGGGTTGCGTGTTCCAGGGCAACCGGGCCGACCTGGGCGGCGCCGTGGCCCTGATCAACGCCGACGGCGCGGTGCTGACCGGCAACCAGTACCTGCAGAACGCCTGCATGGACAGCGTCGCCGGGCACGAGGGCGCGGGCGTCTACGCCCTCGACAGCCGGCTGGACCTGATCGGCGAGACCTTCACGGGCAACCGCCGCTGCGCGGCGGGAGCGGCCCTGTCGGCGAGCGGCTCGACGGTGGTCGCGCGGGACGTCGCCGCCGTCGGCAACCGCGCGGACGCCAAGGGCGGCGCCTTCCACGTCGTGGGCGGCAGCCTCGTCGTCGAGGGCGGCCTCTACGACGACAACTCGGCCCGGATCGACCGCGGCGGCGCGGTGAACGTCGCGGGAGCCGATCTCGACGTGCGCAACGCCGTCTTCACGGGCAACGCCGCCGCCGTGCTCGGCGCGACCCTGGCGGCGGACTCGTCGCCCGTCGTCCGGATCGAGAACACGCTGCTGCTCGACAGCACGGGCACCGGCTTCGGCTGCGTGTTCCTGACCGGCGTCGGTTCGACGGTCCTGCGCAACTGCGTCGTCGCCGACAACGCGCACGGCGGCCTGGCGGGCAGCACCGCCAGCTTCGTCGGCGACCACAACGTCCTGTGGAACAACCCGGGCGGCGACTATGTGGGCCTGACGGGCGGCGCCCACGACATCCTGGCCGAGCCGGGCTTCTGCGCCGCTGCGGCCGGGGACTACGCGCTGGCCCTGCACTCGCCCTGCCTGGACCGCGGCGATCCCGATCCCGCCTGCCTCGATCCCGACGGCTCGCGGGCCGACATCGGCGCGTACGGCGGGCCCGGCTGCACGCCGGTCGCGCCGGCGGCGGTCGCCCAGCTCAGCCTGACCCAGGTGGCGCTCACGGGCGTCGCGCTCGACTGGGCGCCCAACGCCGAGCCGGACGTCGACCACTACGTCGTCTACCGCTTGCCGGACGCGGCGACGCAGCCGGACGCCGCCCACGTGGCCGGCGTCGTCGCGCACCCCGGCCACGCCTTCGCGTCGGCGCAGTCCGACGGCCACTTCGTGGTGGTGGCGGTGGACCAGGACGGCCACGTCGGCGGGTACTCGGCGACGGTGACGACGGGCGCCACCGCCGCCGGCGACGCGCCGCGCGCGCTGGCCATCGCGGACGTGGTCCCCAACCCGTTCAACCCCCGCACCACGATCCGCTTCGACGTGCCCCGCGCCGGGCGCGTCGAGGTGCGGATCTACGACATGCGCGGCCGCAGCGTGCGCACCCTCGCGGACGCGGACCTGGCCGCCGGCCGGCACGAGGCGGTCTGGGACGGGCGCGACGAGGACGGCGGCGCCGCCGCCGCCGGCGTCTACCTGCTGCGCGTCGCGACGGGCGGGGAGCAACGCTCGGCCAAGCTGGTGCTGGCGAAGTAGCGCGGCGCACCGCGGGTACGCGAAAGGGCCACCCCAGCGGGGTGGCCCTCCGTGCGTCCGGTGCCGGACGAACCTAGCCCGAGAGCGCCGCCAGCATGTCGTCCAACCCGACGCGCGCGTCGATGTCCACCGCGCCGATCCGCAGCGGCAGCACCCAGCGCACCTCGCCGCCGCGCGCCTTCTTGTCGCCGGCGACCAGGGCGGCGGTCGCGCGCCGCGGCGGCGGGGTCGCCGCCACCGCCAGCCCGCAGGCCGCCAGCAACGCGACGATGCGGTCGGCGTCCCGTCGCGGGCAGGTCCCGCGCGCCGCGGCCAGGCGCGCGGCCGCCGCCAGGCCCAGCGCCACGGCCTCGCCGTGCGCCAGGCCCAGCTGCAGTTCCAGCGCGTGCCCGAGCGTGTGCCCGAGATTCAGCGCCCGTCGCGGTCCGGCCTCGCGGAAGTCGAGCGCGACCAGCCGGCCCTTCACCCGCACCGCGCCGTCGATCCACGAGGTCCAGGGCAGGTCCGCGATTCCGGGCACGACCCGGTCGGCGCGGCCGTGGGCCAGCAGGCCCGCGAGATCGGGCGCCCGCGCCTCCAGGTCGCGGAACAGGGGCGCGGCGGCGATCACCGCGGCCTTGACCGTCTCGGCCAGCCCGCAGCGCCAGTCGCGTCGCGTCAGCGTGCCGAGCAGGTCCGTCTCGACCAGCACGTCCGTGGCGGGATGGAAGGCGCCGACGGGGTTCTTCAACGCCCCCAGGTCGACGGCGGTCTTGCCGCCCAGCCCGGCGTCCACCGCCGCCAGCAGCGTCGTGGGCGCGGCGACGAAACGCACGCCGCGCTGCCAGGTCGCCGCCGCGAAACCGGCGAGGTCCAGCACCGCGCCGCCGCCCACCCCGACGACCACGCCGTCGCGCGTCAGCCGTCGTGCGGCCAGCCACTCCCAGGCGCGCTCGAGGTTCGCCACGGTCTTGGCGGCTTCGCCGCCGGCCACGACCAGCCGAGGCAGGGGAGCCCCGTCCCCATCCCGCAGCACCGCCGCCAGCCGTTCCGCGTGCAGCCGCACCACCGCCCGGTCCACGACCGCCACGGCCGGCCGCCCCCCCAGCCGTTCCGCCAGCGAAGCCAACCCCGTCGGCGCGCACCGGTAGTCGGTCGTCACGCCACCGAGGCGGTACCGCCTGTGCAACACGCTGTCGCGCAACGAAAAACCTCCGCATTGCGGGTACCGCGTCCGATCCGCGCACGAGGATACCAGATCGCCACAGTTCTGGCCTGAAGATTGTCCCTGCTCAACGCCATGATGCTGTTCGACTTGGACATGCAGAGGCCACGTTGACAGGGGTGTCTGGAGGCCTCCTGCGCCAGGAGGGCGCAGGAGGCCGCAAGTCAAGCGCGCCGGGCACACGAGGTGCCCGGCGCGCGTCCCCTGTCAACGTGGCCTCTGCATGTCCAAGTCGCACCACATCAAGCGCTTGGCGAGGGACAATCTTCGAGCCAGAAGCATTTCATTTGACCCTCATGCCGCAGGCACTACCTTTGTTAACGGAACGATACAGCGGGGACCCGGCCGGCCCCCGCCCCCAGATCCGGTGCAAGGAGCGTGATGGATCATGGCAGCAGCGACCACTGAGATCCGCTGGCACGGCCGCGGCGGACAGGGGGCCAAGACGGCGGCGATCTTCCTGGCCGAGGCCGTCCTCGACCAAGGCAAGCACAGCCAGGGCTTCCCCGAGTACGGCCCCGAACGGCGAGGCGCCCCCGTGCGCGGGTTCACCCGCATCTCCGACGCCCCGATCCGCCTGCACTGCAGCATCGCCGAGCCCGACTACGTGATCGTGCTCGACCCCACGCTGCTGGACTCCAAGGCCGCGGGCGTGCCCGACGGCGCCAGCGACAACACGGTCTTCCTGATCAACACCGTCGAGACCCCCGCCAACATCCGCAAGCGGCTCGGCATCAAGGGCGGCAAGGTCCACACCGTGGACGCCTCGCTCATCGCCCAGGAATGCTTCGGGCGGCCGATCCCCAACATGCCGATGATCGGCGCGCTGGCCGCGGTGGCCGACGTGATCACCCTGGAGAACCTGGTCTCCTCGCTGGTCGTGCGCTTCAAAAAGAAGTTCAGCCAGGCCGTCATCGACGGGAACGTCACCGCCGTGGAAAGGGCCTACAAGGAGTTGGTGTCCGAATGAGCCTCATCCCGACTTCCAGCCTGAACGAGGGCGGCATCATCACCGAGGCCGGCAACGCCGCCGCCTTCAAGACGGGCGACTGGCGCTCGAACGTGCCGCAGTGGGTCCCCGAGAACTGCATCCACTGCATGTTCTGCTGGATCTACTGCCCGGATTCGGCCGTGGCCATCGACAGCACCGGCGAGAAGACCGTCATGACGGGCTTCGTCTTCGAGCACTGCAAGGGTTGCGGGATCTGTGCGCAGCACTGCCCGCCCGCCGCCAAGGGGAAAGCGGCCATCGTCATGGTCCGCGACGAGAAGTAGCCACGGAAAGGAGTGTCCCATGAAGCAGATCTACGTCGGGCTGACCGGGAACGAGGCCGTGGCGACCGCCTTCAAGCAGGCTCGTCCCCACGTGGCCCCCGCGTTCCCGATCACGCCCCAGACCGAGATGATGCACAAGTTCGCCGACTTCGTCGCCGACGGGGTCGTCGACACCGAGATGATCCTGGTCGAGAGCGAGCACTCGGCCATGAGCGCGGCCATCGGCGCGGCCGCCACGGGCGCCCGCACCTTCACCGCCACCAGTTCGGCCGGCTTCGCCCTGATGTGGGAGGTCGTCTACATCGCCGCCTCGCTGCGGCTGCCGATCTGCATGCCGGTGGTCAACCGCGCGCTGTCCGGCAACATCAACATCCACAACGACCACTCCGACGCCATGGGCGGCCGCGACGCCGGCTGGATCCAGTTGTGGTGCGAGAACACCCAGGAGGCCTATGACCACGCCCTGATGTGCTGGCGCATCGCCGAGCACAAGGACGTGCGCCTGCCGGTGATGATCAACTACGACGGCTTCATCATCAGCCACACGTCCGAGTCGCTGCACATCCTGCCGGACGAGGACGCCTGGAAGTTCGTCGGGCCCAAGGACCTCAAGACCGGGTACTCCCTGCTGGACGTGGACCACCCGATCACGGTCGGGCCGCTGGATCTCACCGACTACTACTTCGAGCACAAGCTCTCGCAGATCGAGGCGCTCAAGCGGGCGCCGAAGTACATCGCCGAGGTCTACAAGGAGTTCGGCGAACTCACCGGCCGCCACTACTCGTTCTACGAGGAGTACCGCACCGACGACGCCGACATGATCATCGTGGCGCTCGGCTCGACGGCCGGCACGGCCAAGGACGTCATCGACGCCCAGCGCGAGAAGGGCGTCAAGGTGGGCCTGCTGAAGATCCACATGTTCCGCCCCTTCCCGGCGGCGGAGCTCGCCAAGGCCCTGTCGAAGGCCAAGGTGGTCGGGGTCATGGACAAGTCCGCCAGCTTCGGCGGCTGGGGCGGCCCGCTCTTCAACGAGATCCGCTCGGCCCTCTACGACCTGCCGGCCCGGCCGAAGATCCACAACTGGATCTACGGGCTCGGCGGCCGCGACACCGACACCAAGCAGATCGTCTCGCTGATCGAGCAGCTGCAGGCGATCGCCAAGGGCCGCGAGGCCGAAACCGTCAACCTGCTGGGCGTCCGGCTGTAAAGGAGGGACCGTCATGGCTGTTGTGAACCTGCAGACGCTTTCCAAGAACGAGGACCTCCTCACCGGCGGGCACCGCGCCTGCGCCGGCTGCACGGGCTCGAACATCCTGCGCCAGATCATGCTGACCGCGGGACAGGACACGGTCGTGGGCGGCGCCACGGGCTGCATGGAGGTCGTCACCACGATCTTCCCCTACACCGCCTGGAAGACGCCGTTCATCCACTCCGCCTTCGAGAACTGCGCGGCCACGATCTCGGGCGCCGAGACCGCCTTCCGCGCCCTGAAGAAGCGGGGCGAGCTGCCCGTGCCGCGCGAGAAGATCAACTTCATCGCCTTCGGCGGCGACGGCGGCACCTACGACATCGGCCTGCAGTCGCTGTCCGGGGCCATGGAGCGCGGCCACAACATGCTGTACGTCTGCTACGACAACGAGGCGTACATGAACACGGGCATCCAGCGCTCGGGCGCCACGCCGTTCGGCGCGCACACCTCCACCGCGCCCGCGGGCAAGGTGAAGCAGGGGAAGGACCGCCACCGCAAGGACCTCACGAAGATCATGGTGGCCCACAACATCCCCTACGTCGCGCAGACGACGCCCTTCCATTGGAAGGACCTGCAGATGAAGGTGCGCAAGGCCCTGGACGTCGACGGGCCGGCCTTCCTCAACATCCTGATGCCGTGCACCGTGGGCTGGGGCTTCGACCCGGCGCTGGGCATCGAGCTGTCGAAGATGGCGACCGAGTGCAACTTCTGGCCGCTGTTCGAGGTCGAGAACGGCGAGTACAAGCTGACGTACAAGCCGAAGGCCGACCGCACGCCCATCGAGGAGTGGCTCAAGCAGCAGGTGCGCTTCAAGCACCTGTTCAAGCCGGGCAACGAGCACCTCATCGTCGAGATCCAGCGCTGGGTCGACGACGAGCAGCGCAAGCTCCTGAAGCTCTGCGGCGAAGCCTGAGCCGCCGGCCTCCGCAGCGCGAAGCCCCCGTCTCGGCCGAGACGGGGGCTTCTTCGCGCCGGCGACCGCATTTTCCGGTGGCGGCCCGGGGCCTGAGGCGTCACCATGGCGCGGGATCCGCACCACCATCAACCGGACGGTGAGCCATGATGCGTCCCCGGGTCACGATCCTCGCAGTCCTGCTCTTCGCCGCGGCCGCCGCCGCCGCCCCGAACGATTTCGGCGGCGCTCCGGCGGCGGGGGCGGCGCCGCCGGACGAAGTGCTGCTCACCGACGGCACCCTGCTGAAGGGCCGGATCCTGGAGGAGTTCGCGGACCGGATCGTCTTCGAGACCGCCGCGCTCGGCCGGATGGAGATCGCGCGGTCGAGCATCGTCCGCCTGGCGCGCGGCGTCGAACGACAGGGGGCGCTGACCGACCCGGACTACAACTCCCTGATGTTCTGCCCCACGCCGGCCACCCTGGCCAAGGGGGACAGCTACTTCCGCGACTTCGAGCTCTTCTTCCTGAACTACGGCGCCTCGCTCTCCGACGCCGTCAACCTGAGCGTCGGCACCCTGTTCCCCGTCTCGTCCGAGGTCCTGATGATCTCCCTGGGCGGCAAGCTGCGCCTCCTCGACCGCGAGACGCAGCCGGTCGGCCTGGCGCTCACGGGCAGCTACACGCGGCTGGAGGAGGTCCAGTTCGGGGCGGTGGGGGTGGTGGCGGGCGTGGGCGACCGGCGCCGGAGCCTGAACCTCGCCGTCAACCAGACCTTCGATGACGACGGCGACACCGAGCTCGCCTTCATCCTCGGCGGCGACGTCCAGAGCTCGCGGCGCGGCAAGATCTTCGTCGAGTACATGAGTTCCGCATCGCTGCTCGCGGACGAGCACGACGACCTAGAAGGCTTCATCAACCTCGGCGTGCGCCTGTTCGGCGACAGCCACTCGTTCTCGCTGAGCGGGTTCCGGCCGCTGGTCGGCGACGGCGGCAGCTTCGTCGCGTTCCCGATGCTCATGTACAGCACCCACTGGTAGGAGGCCGCCCCGGAGGCGGCCTACAGGGCGAGGTACCAGGTCCAGGCGGCGCGGCCCCAGAAGACGACGACGGCGGCGGCCGGGGCCAGGAAGACGCCGTAGGGCAGGGCGGTGAGCCGCCCGGCGCTCCCGCGCGCGGTCAGCGCGATCCCGACGGCGGCGCCGACCAGGGAGCCCAGCAGGAAGGTCAGCAGCACGCCCTGCCAGCCCAGCCAGGCGCCGAGCATGGCGGCCAGCTTGACGTCGCCGCCCCCGAGGCCGTCCAGGCCCCGCCAGCGCCGGTAGCCCTGGCGCACCCCCTCCAGGACCAGCCAGCCGCCGGCGGCGCCCAGCAGGGCGTCGAGGCGCGTCGTGCCGAGCAGGGGGCACAGCAGCAGGCCGGCGACCACGCCCGGCAGGGTGACGACGTCCAGGATCAGGCGGTGGTCGAGGTCGGTCCGGAAGACGACGATCATGGCCAGCAGCAGCAGCAGGACGGCGCCGGCGGCCGCCGCGGTGGGGGAGGCCAGCAGCGCGGCGACGGCGGCCAGGCCGCCGGCCAGCTCCGTCAGCGGGTAGCGCGGGTCGATGGGCGCGGCGCAGTCGCGGCAGCGGCCGCGCAGCAGCAGCCAGCCCAGCAGCGGCAGGTTGTCGCGGGGGCGAACGGCGTGGCCGCAGGCGGGGCAGCGGGAGCCCGGCCAGGCGACCGATTCGCCCCGGGGCAGCCGCCAGGCCACCACGTTCAGGAAGCTGCCGAGCAGCAGGCCCAGCAGCAGGACGCCGGCGAGCAGCGGGCCCGCCGGCAGTCCCGTGGCTGCGGTCGCCTGTGTCAGGGCGCCCACCTCAGCCCTGCACGACCTGGCGCGCCTTCTCGGGGTCGTTGAAGCGCGGCAGCACCGTGGACGCGTCGACCAGGCCCTCGCGGTAGAGGCGCAGCAGGGCGTCGTCCAGCAGGCACATCCCCTCGGACGAGCTGCTGGAGATGACGTTGTTGATCATGTGGACCTTGCCCTCGCGGATCTGGTTGGACACCGGGCTGTTGACGAAGAGCACCTCGCGGGCGGCGACGCGTCCCTGTCCGTCGCGCTGCCGCAGCAGGATCTGCGAGATGACGCAACGCAGCGTCAGGGCCAGCCGCGTGCGCACCTCCTCCTGGTCCTGGATCGGAAAGACGTCGATGATGCGGTTGATGGTCTTGGCCGCGGACTGCGTGGCCAGGGTGCTGATCACGACGTTGCCGGTCTCGGCGGCGGTCAGCGCGATCTCGATGGTGGCGCGATCGCGCATCTCGCCGACGAAGATCACGTGCGCCATCTGGCGCAGCGCCGAGCGCAGGCCGGTGGCGTAGTCGTGGACGTCGGTGCCCACCTCGCGCTGGTCGATGACGCAGTTCTTGCTCTTCATGCGGAACTCGATGGGGTCCTCGATGGTCACGATGTGCTTCGCGTAGCCCTCGACGGTGTTCATGTATTCGAGCAGGCAAGCCAGGGTCGTGGACTTGCCGGCGCCCGTGGGGCCCGTGACCAGGATCAGCCCGTTGGGGATGTTGAGCATCCGCGTGACCAGGCTCTCCTGCAGGCCGACCGCCGAGAAGTGCGGGATCTCCAGCGGCACGTGGCGCAGCACGGCCGACACCGAGCCGCGCTGCTGGAAGACGTTGGCCCGGAAGCGCGCCACATCGAACAGTTCCAGCGACATGTCCCCGTCGAGATCGCGCTCGAAGCGCTGCCGGTGGTCGGGTCCGAGCAGGCCGTAGGCCAGCTCCCGGCTCTCCTGCGGGGTGAGTCGGTGCCGCGGCTCCATGGGCTCGAGGCGGCCGTGGATGTGGAAGGTGACCGGCGAACCGGCCGAGATCAGGATGTCGGAGGCTTGGCGGCGCACGCCCTCGCGCAGGATCTCGTCGAGCGACGGGTGCCCGCGTGTCGCGGCGGCGGCCGGTGCCGGGGGGGGGACGGTCAGGGTCGTGTCCAATTTGACCTTGCCTTTCGCGCCGGCGTCCTGACGCTGATCGTCGTGTCGGCGAAAAATCACGAACCGCCGCCTCGTCTGGGCGCGGCGCGTCGCCCGCGGAGGCGACGCGCCGCGTGTGGTGGTGTCTACTCGGCGCCGGATGTCGCGGAAACGCCCTGCTCGGCCGCGTCGACCTCTTGCAGGGTCGGCGCCAGATAGGGGCTCTCCAGGGCGGCCTGCGGCAGCCCCGCGCCGGCGTCGCCGATGATCCGCGGCGTGATCTCGATCACCAGGTCGTAGCGGTTGACCTCGTCCTTGCTGTAGCGGAACAGCGCGCCCAGCAGCGGTATGTCGCCCAGCAACGGGACCTTCTTGGTGGTCTCGCGCTTCTCCTCGGAGAGCAGGCCGCCGAGGTAGATCGTTTCGCCGTCGCGAACGCGCACGGTGGCCGAGGCCCGGCGCGTCGACGTCTGCGGCAGATCCTCGTCCGGACCCACGAACTTCAGGATCCGCGAGACCTCGGGCTCCACCAGGGCCGTGATGAATCCATCGTCGGTGACGCGTGGCGTGATGTTCAGCTTCACGCCGACGTCGATCTTCTCCAGCTGGATCGACTGCATGGTGCCGCCGGAGGCGCCGGGGGACTGCAGCGAGGTGATGACCACCGGCACGGTCTCGCCGGCGAAGATCTCGGCGGCGGCTCCGTCCAGGGTGGCGATCTTGACGTTCGACAGCAGACGGGCGTGCTCGTCGGTGATCAGGGCGTCGATGGCCAGGTCGAAGGTGGCGTACTGGCGGAAGAAGCCCGAGCCGTCGGCCATGCGCACGTAGTCGATGTCGACGGGGAAGCTGCCGGGCTGCGAAGTGCCGTTGTAGCCCTCGACGATCTTCGTCGACCACTTGGTCAGCTTCTCCCAGTCGATCCCGACCTCCGCGAGCGAGGAGGTGTTGATCTCGATGAGCCGGGCTTCCAGCAGCACCTGCTGCGGGCGGCGGTCCAGCTCCCGGATGACAGCGGACACCTGCTCCAGCTCGGAGTGGGTCGCGCGCACCACGATGCGGTGCTGGTCGGGTTCGACCGAGACGCTCTCGGTCACGACCTCCAGCGCCTCGCGCACCCGCTCGGGGTCGGCGTGCTGCAGTTCGAAGACGCGCGTCACCAGGCCGGTGCGCGTGACCAGTCGCTCGACGTCGGCGACCAGGATCGTGCCGCCGACGCGCTCGTAGGCCAGGCCGGCCGCCCTCACGACGAGGTTCAGGGCCTCCTCGAACGGCGTCTCGCTCAGCCGGATCGAGATCATCCGCTCGGAGACCTCGGGGCTGGTGACGATGTTCAGCCCGCCGCGGTCGGCGAGGATCTTCAGGACATCGCCCACCGGCGTGTCGGCAGCCTGCAGCGTCACCAGGTCCTGGCCGGCGGCCGCGGCCGCGACGGGCAGCGACAGCAGGACCAGGGAAAGCAGGACCGGCAAGGCTCGGTGTGGTGTCGTGCGGAACGGGTTCATGTCGGGTTCCCTCCTGGGGTCAGGGCAGGACGATGGTTTCGCCACCCTTGGTGATGGTGACCGCGTCGCTCGTGATCGCGGCCACCGTCCATCCTTGGAACGTCTCACCCTGATGCAGCCAGCCCGAGCGCTGGCCCTCGACGTTGATCTGCGTGGAAGGGTTGACGCGGTCGAACAGCAGGGCCGACAGGGTCGGGGCGGTCGCGACCGCCTCGATCTGCCGGGGAGCCCGCTCCGTCGGCTGTGTGCGCCGGGCGCTGAACGGGTCGCGCGTGACGGGTTGCGCGGCCGCGATGAGACCGTCGCGCCGGTCGAGCTCGGCCATGTCGACGCCGGCGTCGGCGGCTTCGGCGGCCGCCGCGGCCGCCACGGCCGGATTCGCCAGCACGGCGCTGACGGTGCGCTGGCTGCGCAGGGCCAGCACCAGGACCAGGGCCAGCATGACCGCCAGCCCGAGCCGGAACGCGCGCTTGTCCTGTAGATCCTGTGCCATGGTCACTGCACCCCCGTCGGGTCGTAGATCGAGATGTTGAAACGGCCCTCGAGGTCGCCGGATTCGAGCATGGTCTTGATCGCCAGGGCGTCGATGCTCACCAGACGGCGACCGCTTTCGAGGTCGCGGACGAACGTCTGGATCTCCGCGTAGTTGCCGCTGGCGCGGATGAGGAAGTCGCTGCGGCGCAGCCGGCCGAAGTCCTCGCCGCCGTTGGTGGTCATGTCCAGTCGCCGCAGCCCGGAGCGGTCGAGCGCCTGGCCCAGGTAGGCCACGGCGTCGAGCTGCGACCGGGCGGTCAGCTCGGCCAGGCCGGCCACGTCGAAGTGGACGGCCAGCCGGCGGCCCTCGCTCTCGAGGCGCTGCTGGTCCTGGATCCGCGACTGGAGGCTCGCGCACTCGTCGTTCAGGCGCTGGATCTCCTGCAGACGCGGCCGGGCGAAGGCCATCTCGATGACCAGGCCGGCGACGAGCAGGAGGCCGGCGGCTGCCAGCACGAAGGGCAGGCGCGTGCCCGTGCAGCGGATGTTCATTCCTTCACCTCCGGAGGCGCGCAGAGCACGGCGAACTCGCCGGAACCTTCGCCGCGGATGTTGCCCAGATCCACCCGCGGGAAGTCGTCCATCATCCGCGGGTCGGATCGCAGCCGTTCGAGGTAGGACGTCACCACGGTGAGGGCTCCGTCGGCGTCGAGGGCCTCGCCGTTGATCTCGAAGCGCGGGCGTTCCCGCTTCGACGCGGTCCGGCCCTGGATTTCCACCAGCTTCATGCCGTGGGCGCATTGCTCGGCGATGGCGGCGAGCTTGGGCGTCCAATCCACCCGCTTCTCCCGCAGCGCGATCAGCTCCAGGGCCACGTCCAGCTCGGGGCGTTCGCGCGTGTTGGCCTGCAGGCGCGTGTTCAGCTGGGGCAGTTCGGCGCGCAGCGCGGAGGCGCGCTCGTTCAGCAGGTGGTCGCTGACCACCAGGGCGCCCACCATGAGCACCTCGAGGCCGAGCAGGGCCAGCAGCACGCCGCCCGAGACGGTCCGGGCACGCTGATGCTGACGACGCTCCCGGTATTCGGGGTAGAGATTGATCCTATACATGGGCACCGTCCCACCAGCGGCAGAGGCCGCAGGCCATGAGGTACTCCGGTCCGACCGGCCGGCCGTCGATCTCGCCGCGCGCCCCCAGGCCGGCCAGGGGCAGGAACAGTTCGAAACGTCTGCCGGTCGACGCCGCCAGGGCTTCGAGGCGCCCGGCCGCGAGCGCGCCGCCGCCGGCGGCGTGGATGGCCGCGATCTCCTGGCGGTAGCGCCCCCGGTAGAAGGTGATCGTCTGCTCGATGCCGGCCGAGAGCTTCATGCGGAACCCGTTCTCCTGTGGCGAGGCGGGATCGGCGGGCGCGTCGGGTCCGACCGTGCGCGTCAGCAGGCCGCCGCACCGCGAGGCGAGGTGCAGGGCGGCGTGGCGGCCGCCCACGTCCAGCAGCCCGACCGCCTCGTCGACGGCCGCCTGGGGCGGCAGCTCGGCGAACAGGGCGTTCAGGGCCGCCAGCGGCTCGAGGTCCACGACCTCGGGTTCGAGACCGGCCTGGGCCAGCACCTCCACCACCCAGTCGCGGCGGACGCGGGGCACGGCGGCCATCAGGACGCGTGACCCGGCCGCGGCGGGCGCGGTCTCCAGGACGGCGGTGGCGGTCGCGGCGCCCAGGACCTGCCCGGCGAGCACCGGCGACTCCATGTTGTCCAGCTCGAGGTGGTTGCGGGCCTCGAAGGGCAGGGCGCGGGCGAGCTCGGCCGGGGTGATCGGCGGCAGCTCGGTCTCGCGCAGCGCGATCTCCTTCCAGCCCACGCTCACCGCCACGCGGCCCAGCTGGGCGCGTCCCAGGCCCTGCTTGCGCAGCAGCTCGCGCAGCGCGGCGCCGGCCCGCTCGGTGCGGTGCTCGCGGTCCACGCCGTCCCAGGCTTCGGTACCGGCGTGCGTGACGGAAGCGAGCGCCGTGCGCCCTTCCCCGCGCACCAGCTTGATGCCGGTGGACCCGATGTCGATGCCCGTGCGGGCGTTGCGGGTGTGGAACAAAGCCGTCCTCCTTGTCAGCCGCCGCTCGGTGCGGAGGCTTCGCGCCTCGTGACGATTCGGGAACCGCCGGAGACGCGGTCCGGCCACTCCACTTCCAGGTAGTCGGACCTGCGATCCGGCCTCAGGGGCCCGTCGGTGATGGCGACGTCGGCCAGGCCCGCGCCGCCGCCCATCACGCTGAGGCCGTCGCCGGCGTTCAGGTGGCCTTTGTCGCGACGCTTCTCCATCGGGACTCCATCGCCTGCGGCCCCCTGCCGGAGTCGTGGCGGGTCGGGAGGACGCGAACGCCTCCCGACCCGAGCCATGGGTGCGGGCTACAGGCCCGCGATCACGGGCGCGTTGCCGTTGCTGTTGATGTTGGGCACGGTCTGGGTCACCGTCACGCCGGCCATGCGCGTGCCGGCCACGCCGGTGGCCGTCATCACCAGGGCGGTGGTGTTGGCGTTGCTGCCGCCGCCGCTGGTGATCGCGTAGGTGAAGTTGGCCGAGGCGGTCAGGTCGACGATGCCGCCGGCGCCGGACGGCCAGATCGGGTTGCCCGCCGCGCTCTCGTTCTCCATCGCCCAGGACTTGGCGGCCGTGACGACCTCGCCGATGCGGCTGGTGGCTTCGGTGATCCGAGCGTTCTTGACGTACTTGCCGTACATCGGGATGGCGATGGCGGCCAGGACGCCGACGATCACCACCACGACCATCAGCTCGATCATGGTGAAGCCCTTTTGGTTGGACTTGCGACGGAAGCGATTCATTGCGTTCCCTCCTCTGCTCGCGCAGATGATTCTCCCGGACGTCCTTGTCCCAGGTGGCCGCTTGTCCGGGAGATTGCGCGCCACCCACTCCGAGGTCCGGTGCCTACATGGCAGCCGAACCCTTGATCATCGCGTCGCCCATCCCGAAGATGGGCAGGAACATGCTCAGCACGATGAAGCCGATGATGCCGCCGACGACCACGATCATGATCGGCTCGATCAGCGACGACAGGCCGTGCACCGTCGCCTCGACCTGGCGGTCGTAGAAGTCCGAGGACTTGTTCAGCATCGTGTCCAGCTCGCCGGCCTCCTCGCCGGTGGCCATCAGCTGCAGGATCATCTCCGGGAAGGCGCCGGTGGCGCGGAAGGACTCGGTCACCCCCTGGCCGGCGGCGACCTTGGCCTTGACCTCGTCGATGGCGTCGGCGATCACGAGGTTGTCGGCGGCCCCCTTGACCAGGTCGAGGCTCTCGAGGATGGGCAGGCCGCTGCCGATCAGGATGCCGAAGGTGCGGGCGAAGCGGCTCATCACGCTCTTGGTGACGATGGGCCCGAAGATCGGCATCCGCAGCTGCATGACGTGCCAGACGCGCAGGCCGCGGCGGGTGCGCAGGGCGGCGACGACGGCGACGACGAGCGCCGCCATGCCGGCGATCACGAAGACGACGTGCGCGCGCACGACATCCGAGATTCGCAGCACGACCTTGGTCAGGGCGGGCAGGTCCTGGCCGAGTTCCCGGTAGATGTCCGAGAAGGTCGGCACGATCTTCAGGATCAGGAACAGCGTGGCCAGCACCGTGAAGGTCAGGATGAAGACCGGGTAGGTCATCGCCGACTTCACCTTGCCCTTGATGTCGTCGACCTTCTCCAGGTAGTTGGAGAGCTCGACGACGATCTTGTCCAGGGTGCCGGCGCGCTCGCCCGCGCGGATCATGCTCAGGTACATCGAATTGAAGACGGCCGGATGGGCCGCCATGGCGTCCGAGATGCTCTCGCCGCGCTCCACCCGCGTGGCCAGGTCGGCCACGGCCTTGGCCACCGGGCCGCGGCCCGAGTCGGCCGCCAGGCCGCGCAGGCCCTTGACCAGGGGGATGCCGGATTCCAGCACCGTGGCCAGCTGCCGGCTGAACAGCGCCAGGTCGCGGGTCGAGGCGCGGCGCACGTTCCAGGCGGCGGCCTGGGCCTTCCAGGCGGCGGCGGCCTGGCCGCGGCGGTCCTCGGCGACGTGCAGGACGGCCAGGCCCTGCTGGTGCAGGCGCTGGATGATCTCGTCGTCGCTGGATCCGGTCAGAAAACCGGTCAGCTCGGCGCCGTTGCGGTCCTTGGCCACGTAGCTGTAGTTCGCCATCTGCGCTCGTCCTCCCGGCCCGGGTCAGTCGCTGATGCAGACCCGCAGCACTTCTTCCAGGGTCGTGACGCCGTCGCGGACCTTCTTCAGGCCCGCCTGCTGCAGCGTCAGCATGCCTTCGGACACGGCCTGCTGCTTCATGACGCCCGCCGGCCGCTTCTGGGCCACGAGATCCCGCAGCGCCGGCGTCATTTCCATCTTCTCGATCACGGCCACGCGGCCGACGTAGCCGCGGCCGCGGCAGGCCGCACAGCCGGCGCCGCGCACGAACTTGTCCGGCAGGACACCGAAGTCATCGGCGTCCTCCCCCAGGGCCATGAGTGTTTCTTTCGCGGGCTCGTATTCCTCCAGGCAACGGGGGCAGTTGCGCCGGACCAGGCGCTGCGCCGCCACCAGGCTCAGGGCGCTGGCGGCCATGAACGGTTCGGCGCCCATCGAGACCAGGCGGGTGGCCGTGCTGGGGGCGTCGTTGGCGTGGATGGTGCTGAAGACCATGTGGCCGGTCAGGGCGGCCCGGATCGCGATCTCGGCCGTCTCCTGGTCGCGGATCTCGCCGACCATGATCACGTCGGGGTCCTGGCGCAGGAAGGCGCGCAGGGCGTTGGCGAAGGTCACCTGCTTGCGCTTGTTGACCTGGACCTGGTTGATGCGCCCGATCTGGTACTCGACGGGGTCCTCGATGGTCGTGATGTTCAGGCTGAGGCTGTCCAGTTCCTTCATCGCGGCGTAGAGCGTCGTGGTCTTGCCGGAGCCGGTCGGTCCCGACAGCAGGATCATGCCGTGCGGGCGGTGGATGGCCTGCCGCACCGAGGCGATGTCCTGCTCCGCGAGGCCCAGGTCGGTCAGCGAGTAGTTGAAGTTCGTCTTGTCCAGCAGGCGCATGACGATCTTCTCGCCGTGGACCGTCGGGATGGCCGAAACGCGCATGTCCACCTCGCGGCCCTCGCGCTTGAAGGTGAAGCGCCCGTCCTGGGTGGTGCGCCGCTCGGCGATGTCCATGTTGGCCATGATCTTCAGGCGGCTGACGGCGCCCGCGTAGACCGCCCGCGGCGGGGTCAGGGCGTCGTAGAGGATGCCGTCGACACGGTAGCGGATGACCAGGCTGTGCTCCTGCGGCTCGACGTGGATGTCGGTGGCCCGCTCCTGGATCGCCTTGCCGATGATCTGGTCGACGAGGTTGACGACGCCGGCGTCCTGCGCCGAGGAGCCGTCGCCCTCGAGCTCGATCTCGATGTCCCTGCCGCCGCCGATCTCGTCGATCACCGATTCGATCAGCTGGTTGACGTCGCGGTCGCCCTGCAGGCGGCCGTAGTGGTACTCGCGCGCCTGGGCCAGGGCCCCGGAGGGCGCCAGCAGGATCGACAGCTCGCGGTCGACGCGCGAGGCCACGTGCTGCAGGTGGTCGAGGGCCTCGACGTCCAGGGGGTCCTTCATGGCGACCACGAGGTTGTGCTCGTCCACGCAGACCGGCAGCAGGTCGTAGCGGCGCGCCGACTCGAACGGCACCAGTTCCAGGGCCTGGCGCGTCACCTCGTCGAGCGCGGTGTCGAACAGGCGGTGGCCGAGCTGGTTGCCCAAGGCGTCGAGCAGGTCCCACTCGGTGATCAGCCCCCGGTTCTGGAGGATCTCGCCGAGGCGCTCGTGGGAGCGCTTCTGCTCGACGAGCGCTGCGGCCAGCTGGTCCTGGTCGATGACGCCCTTGGTGATCAGGAATTCGCCGAGCCCCGGCGCCTTCGTGTGCATCAAGCGACTTCCCCCATGCCCGGTGAACTCCACGACCGGCAAGATGCCGGGCGTGTTCTGTCGGGGAGCGGGGCTGCAACGGGCGTGCCATCGTGTCCGGATGGGGCGCATGGAGTCCCGGAGTGCCCGGGAACGCGGGAAAACCGGATGTTGTAAGTCGTCATTCAGGCGAGGGCGAACACAGGCAACTTGCACGGTGCCAAGGGATTGATCGGCGAGGTGGGCGACCTGGAGGCGCGGGTCGCCCCGGGTCGGCCGGTAACCTGGTTCGGTATCCGGCACCTGCGTGGCGAGGTGGATCTTGCGTGCCCGCCGTGTCGGGAGGGTCCCGAGTCGGGAAACCCCATGGCTGAAAATCAGGCACCCCGGATCCTGCGGCGTTGAAACGGCCCATCCGTGCATTTTGCGCCGGGATCGCTTAGGATGCGGGCTGACAACCACCCACGCCGAACCGCCGGACCCGGTCGGGCCGGCTGCCGAGGAGGCACCGCATGGACTGGCACGAATTGCACAAGCACAAGGTCACCGATCTGCGCGAGATGATGAAGACCCACCTGCCCGACGTCACCGGCGTCATCGGCCTGAAGAAGGACGAACTGGTGGAACTGCTCGCCGCCAAGCTCGGCATCGAGAAGCCCCACAAGGTCGTCGTCGGGCTGGACAAGACCGCGGTCAAGGGCCGGATCCGCGAACTCAAGGCGCGCCGCGACGAGGCGGCGTCGGCGGGGGAGGACGTCCAGCGCAATCGGCACCGCCGCGAGATCCACCGCCTGAAGCGCCGCCTGCGCAAGGCCGCCAACCTGACGCACTGAGCCCGCGCCCGACCGGCGCCGCGACACAAGGACGGCCGGCTCCCGGGGGAGCCGGCCGTCGTCGTCTCGCGGGCGTTCGCGAGCCGCCCCGCGTTCAGGCCGACATCTTCTCCCGCTTCTCCTGGCAGGCGATGCAGAGGCGGGCCGTCGGCACGGCCATCAGGCGTTCGACCGCGATGGCGTGGTCGCCCTCCTCGCAGCGGCCGTAGGTCCCGTTCTCCAGCTTCGCGAGGGCCTCCTCGATGTCGAAGAGGTGATCGGTCTCGGCGCCGGCCAGGTGGATCATCGTCTCGTACTGGATCTCGTCGGATCCCTGGTCGGCCATGTGGTTGGAGTGGGCCTTGCCGGCGCCGTCCCCGGTCTGGTCGTCGGCATGCTGGATCGCCTTCGCGTGGCGGGCGATGATGCGCTGGACGCGGTCGCGCTCGGCCAGCAGGCCGTCGCGGATGCGTTCGAGATCCCGTGTCCTCATCGTACCTCCTGAACGCGCCCCCGCCGGGGGCGCCGTCTCGTTCGTCGCCGGTCCCGGGCCGCCGCCTGGCGGTCCGGAGCCCATAGAGATACCATCGGAGCGGCTCCGCCGCCAGGAGCCGTTGTTCCCGGAGCGCCGATTCCCGGCAGCCGACTCCGGGCTGGACGGCGGGCCGTCGGGCCGCTATGGTCGCTCATCATGAAGATCGCGTTCATCGGCACCCACGGCGTGGGCAAGACCACCCTCTGCTTCGAGCTGGCGGCCTGCCTGAAACGGCTCGACATCGGCGTCGACGTCGTGAAGGAGGTCGCCCGGCACTGCCCGCTGCCCATCAACCGCGACACCACCAGCGGCGCCCAGGAGTGGATCCTCCACACGCAGATCGCCTGGGAGATCGCCACGGCCGCCGCCTACCAGGCCGTGGTCTGCGACCGCTCGGTGCTCGACAACTACGCCTACATGGTCCATGCCGTCGGCCGCCGCCCCGACCTCGAACCCCTGCTGCGCCACTGGCTGGGCACCTACACGCTGCTGGTGAGGGTACCCGTGCTCGGCGCGCCCGCCTTCGACGGCACGCGCGACACGTCGGCCGGCTTCCAGATGGGCATCGACGCCCTGATCCAGGAACTCCTCGCGGAACTGGACCAGCCTCGGCTCGAACTGGACCCTGACGATCGCGACGGCTGGATCGGGCAGGTCCTGGAGGCGGTCGGCCTGCCCCGGCACTCTCCCCAGCTCGACCTCTTCAACGGCCTCGGCCGGCACGGCTGAGGCGCCGCCGCCGCCGTCCCCAACTTCCTGCGGCTCAAGACGATATCCAGACTCAAGAACGGGTCCCGCCGGCCGATCCCTACCGGGAGAGATTCCGCACCCGACCGGCAGCAACGGTGGTGGCATGAGCGACCGCACCCTGGACATCCCTGTGCCGTCCGACGCCGTCGGCGCCGAACCCGTGCTCGCGCGCGAGGAGCGCCTCGAGATGCGCGTGCGCCGGCTCGAGGCCGAGAACGCGCAGCTGCAGCGGGAGCGCCTGCAGTCCGGGTATTCCGGCGGGGATCTCATGGAGCGTCTGGGCGCCGCCGACCTCGAGGACCTGCGCCGCTATCTTCACGAAGCCCAGCAGCGACCGGACCTCTGGTGCGACGGGCGCCTGCTGCCGGTGCGCGACGTGCCGCCGGAGTCCGTCCTGGACCTGGCCGAGCTGGCCTACTGGCGCCACGCGCTGGCGCGGGGCGTCGGCCTGTGCACCTGCCTGGTGCTGCGCGACGGGCGCGGCTACCGTCCGGTCGACGACGGGCGCATCCTGGCCGCCGGGGGCGCCGCCGCCGGCGCCACCTGCAGCGGGGCGTGCGTCGCGGCCGTCGCCGAACAGCTCGAAACGGACCCGGACCCGGATCCCGGCGCGCGGCCGGCGGGAGCGAGCTGCCCGGCGTGCGGCGCCGCGCTGTGGCACGTCCCGGTGCTGCTGTCGCACGAGAAGGAGCGCGCCGTGCTCGGCCGGCTCGTCGGCCACGGCCCGCTTGCCGAATCCGAAGCGCAGCGCCGCCTGGTCGAGCTGGTGGCCAACCTCGCGGGGCGCCGCGCCAGCGAGGAGTACGCCCGGCAGGCCGGTGCCGTGCAGCAGCTGCAGGTCGCCGGGATGATCCTGCGCTACACGCAGGAGAAGGCGCAAGCCGCCGAAGCCGCCCGCGCGGCGATGCAGCGTTACGCGCAGGTGGCCGCCGACCTGGCCCGGGCCAAGGCCGACCTGGAGGGCGCGTTGACCGAGGCCGGCGACGCACGCCGCGCCGCCGAGCTGGCCAACCGCAGCAAGAGCATGTTCCTGGCCGCGATGTCGCACGAGATCCGCACGCCGTTGACCTGCGTCGTCGGCTTCGCCGACCTGCTGACCATGCCGAACCTCGGGGACCGGGACGTGCGCGACTTCGCCGTGTCCATCCAGGAGAGCGGCCAGGTCCTGCTGTCGCTGATCAACAACGTGCTCGACCTGTCGCGCATCGAGGCCGGCCGCCTCGACCTCGAGCGCATCCCCTTCAGCGTGCGCGATGTGCTCGAGGAGGTGTGCGGGATCTTCGCCTCGTCTTCGCGCGAGAAGCGCGTCGCCCTGACGCTCGTCGTGGACCCCGCGGTGCCGGCCGGGCAGGAGGGCGACCCGACGCGCCTGCGCCAGGTGGCGATGAACCTCGTGGGCAACGCGATGAAGTTCACCAGCCGCGGCGCGGTCACCGTCGCCTGCCGCCGCGCGGAGGCCGCCGGCTGGCTCGAGGTCTCGGTCGCCGACACGGGCTCCGGCATCCCCGCCGACCGCCTGGACGGGATCTTCGAGCCCTTCCAGCAGGCCGGCCGGGACATCGCCCGCAAGCACGGTGGCAGCGGGCTGGGGCTGGCCATCGCGCACCGGACCGTGGCGGCCATGGGCGGCGTGCTGACCGTGACGAGCGAGGTCGATCGGGGTTCGCGCTTCGCCTTTACCTTCCCCGAGGTCCTGGCCGAGAGCGCCGGCGCCGCCAACGGCGAACTGGACCGCGACCCCAGCGACGGCTAAGCTGCAGGCTGTCGCCGTCCCGACCCGCGCGCTCCGGGAGGATCCCATGGCCCCGACGCCCTCGCCCCACGACCCCGCCTTGCAGCTGTTGCCCTCGCCCGTGGTGGTCGTCGGCGCCGCCGACGGCGAGCGCCGTGCCGGCCTGACCGCCGCCTGGGTGACCCGGGTTTCGTCGGCGCCGCCCCTGCTCGCCGTCGCCGTCTCGCCGCTGCGGCACACCCACGGCCTGCTGTGCGACGGGCGGGAATTCACGATCTCGGTGCTGAGCGAGGGGCAGGTGGAGGTCGCTCGCCTGTTCGGGCTGCAGTCCGGCCGCGATCTCGACAAGTGGGAGCGCACGCCCGCCGTCCTGCTCGGAACGGGCGTGCCGGCGCTGCGGGACTGCGCGGCTCGGCTGCTGTGCCGTCTGGTGGGCCGACATCAAGCCGGCGACCACGAACTGCTGGTCGGGGAAGTGCTCGACTCGGAGGTCGTGGCGGGCGGCCCCGCGCTGCCGATGCGCGGAACCGACTACGCCCCGCGAGGTTGAAGAGAGCCTGTTGCAAACGACCCGGATTTCGGTATCCTGAACGCAGTGGAACCTGCCTACACCAACCCACCCCGGGAGGTCTCCATGGCAAGACTGCAAGCGGCCGGCAGCGTCTGGCCCGAGGAAGTCCTGAAGCTCCCCGCGATCGAATTCCACGTCGCCGGCGTGACCGGCCACTCCCTGAAGAACCACGAGAAACAGGTGACGTTTTTCCGCTTCGACGAAGGCGTGACCGTCCCCGACCACAGCCACGGCGCCCAGTGGGGCTACCTCGTCACCGGCGAGATGACCCTGGAGATCGAGGGCCGCACCGAGCTGTACCAGGCCGGTGACGTCTACTACATCCCCGCGGGCAAGAAGCACCGCACCTCGTTCAGCCAGATGTCGCACGTGATCGACATGGGCGACGATCCCCACCGCTACCCCCTGCGGGGCTAGCGGCCGGACGCAGGCAGGGGCCGGAGCGCGAGCGCGTTCCGGCCCCTGCGTCGTTCCCGCACCGGTCTCAGTCCGGCCCCAGCACCGTTTCCCAGTGATCGTCGGCGCCGAGGTAGCGCGCGGCGGCGTCGCGCACGCGCCGCGGGGTCAGCGCGCGGATCTCCTTCAGGTGGTGGGCGATGTTGTTGGGCGCGCGGCCGTAGAGCACGTCGGCGCCGCAGCGGCTCGCCCGCGCGGCGTTGCTCTGCCGCGAGATCAGCAGGTTGCCCAGCAGCCGCGCGCGGGCCCGCGCGAACTCGGCCGCCGCCGCCGGTTCGGCGGCGACGCGGCGCAGTTCCTCGACCAGGGCGGCCGCGGCCGCGGCCTCGGTGGAGGGGTCGGTCAGCACGTAGCCGACCAGCATGCCCGGCGCGAAGCCACGGGCGGCCTGCATCCCGGTCGTGTAGCACAGCGAGCGGCGGTTGCGCAGGGCCTCGAAGAGCCGCCCGCTCTGGCCGTTCAGCAGGCTCTGCAGCAGCGCCAGCGCGGCGCGGTCGGTGTTCGGGTCCAGCGGGCCGCGCCAGCCGCACAGCACCACGCTCTGGCGCACGTCGCGTCCGAGGCGCTGGCGCTCGACGCCGGCGGCCGCCGGCACGCGGTCCAGCGGCGGCAGCGGCGGCGAGGGGGCGTCCGGGAGGTCGCCGAGGATCGTCTCGATCCGCGCCGCGAGGCGGTCGCGTTTGACGTCGCCCGAGACCACCACGTGCACGTTGCGCGACGTCCACAGGCGGGCGTGGTGGGCGACGAGGTCGTCGCGCGTCAGGCCCGGCAGCGAGGCCTCGGTGCCCGCCATGGGCGAGCCGTAGGGATGGTCCGGGTACATCGCGGCGCGCAGGGCGCGGGCGGCGGCCTGGAAGGGGTCGTCCTGCTGGGCCTGCAGGTCGTCCAGCGCGAGCCGGCGTTCCTGCTCCAGCTCGTCGGCGGGGAAGGCGGGCGCGCAGGCCAGGCGCCCCAGCCGTTCCAGCAAGGGATCCAGGCGGGCCGTCAGGCCCGTCAGCGACAGGCCCGTGTGGTCGCGCGCCGAGAAGGGGGAGAGCGAGGCGCCGCAGCTCTCGACGGCGGCGTGCAGCGCGGCGGCGTCCTCCCGCGCCGTCGCCTTGGCCTGGACCTGCTGCGTCAGGTGGGCCAGCCCTTCCCGCCCCGGCGCCTGGTGGCAGACGCCGCCGGCGGCGTAGAGGCTGAGCGTCGCCACCGGCAGGCTGCGGTCCTCGCGCACGTAGAGGCGCAGGCCGCCGCGCAGGAGGATCTCCTCGAAGGGGCGGTCGTTCTTCGCGGTCGTCTTGATGGCCGGGGTCACGGCTGCCATCCCGGTGGGAGCGACCGTCGCCGACGTCGGCGCCGGTCCCGTCCCGTCCGCGCGTCCGCCGAGCCGCGGCGCCAGCAGCGCCTCCCAGGCGGCGGCGTCCGCGGGGATCCCGTCGTCGCCGCCGTTGGCGGGGGCGTAGACGAGCACCGCGGCCTCCTCGCGCACGAACAGGCGTCGGCAGAGGCGCTGGACGTCGGCGCCGGTCACCGCGGCCACCCGCTGCGGCCAGTCGAAGGCGGCCCGCGGGTCGCCCATGGCGTCGTGCCAGCCCAGGTTCGCGGCGCGCCCCTGCACCGTCTCGAGGCCGAAGGCGTGCCCGCGCTCGGTGCGGATGCGCGCGCGGTCCAGCTCGTTCTCATCCGGTGGCGCGTCCTTCATCTCCTGCAGCAGGCCGCCGATCTCCGCGACGGCCGCCGCGACATTCGCGGCGTCGGTCTCGAAGTCCACCACCAGCAGCCCCTCGCGCGGGCCGGACTCGCTCAGCAGGCCGATGCCGCCGACCAGCTGCAGCCCCTCCTGGATGCGGCGGTAGAGCCGTGCGCTGCGCCCGTCCGACAGGATCTGCTGCACGACGGCCAGGGCCGGCTGGTCGGGATCGCTCTCGGCCACGCCCGGCAGCAGCAGCTTGCCGTAGACGCGCTGCAGGTCGCCCCGCGCCAGCCGCGCGCGCAGGCGGTCGTGGGGCGGTTCGCAGGCCGGGGTCGGTAGATCATAGGGGCGCGGCGGCGCCTCGGGGCCGAAGGTCGCGGCCAGCAGGTCCAGGACCGATCCGGCCTCGACGTCACCCACCACCACGGCCGTCACGCGGTCGGGCTGGTAGGCGGCCCGCCAGAAGTCGACGATCCGTTCGCGGGGCGTGGACAGCAGGTCCTCGTCCCGCCCGCCGATGGGGTGCCGGTAGGGGCTGGCGTCGCGCGCCAGTTCCAGGCCCCAGCGCCAGGTCACGCCGAAGCCCGAGGGCTGGTCGTCGTACATGTGGTTCTCGTGGACCAGCACCTGGCGCTCGGCGTCCAGCGCCGCGGGCTCGAACGTGGAGTGGAACAGGGCGTCGTGCAGGATGTCGACCGCCGCGGGCAGGTGCTCCGCCGGCACGGTGATGTGGTAGTTGGTGGTCTCGTAGCCGGTGCCGGCGTTGGTGGTGCCGCCGAGGTCGGCGACCTCGCGCGCGAAGTCGCCCTCGGCCCGCCGGGCGGTGCCCTTGAACAGCAGGTGCTCGATGCCGTGCGCCCAGCCGCGCACCCCGTCGGGCTCCAGGTTCGAACCGACGCGCACCCAGAGGTTGCAGACCGCGACGGGGCTGCGGCGGTCCTCCATGACGATCAGGCGCATGCCGTTGGTCAGGCGGGCGGTGACGGCCCCGCCCATACGGTCGCGCGAGGCCAGGTAGCGCAGCGGCATGTCATCTCCCGGATCGGTGTCGGTTCAGGCGGCGGGAAGCGTCAGCTTATAGGTGAAGGAGAGGAATGGCGACACCTGATTGACGGGCGGCGGCGGGTGTGACAGCCTGCGCCTAGACTGGTGGGCCGAAGGGAGGGCACGTGAACGCGACACCGGACATCCTGACCATCGACGTCGAGGAGTGGTTCCACGGCCACAACTACCTCGACCAGGCGCCGCCCGACACCTGGGAGGGGCGCGAGAGCCGCGTCGTCGCCAACACCGGACGCTGCCTCGACCTGCTGGCCAAGCACCGGGTGACCGGGACCTTCTTCGTCCTGGGCTGGACCGCCGAGCGCCACCCCGATCTGGTCCGCCGCATCGCGGCAGCCGGCCACGAGATCGCCTGCCACTCCTACGCGCACCCGGTCGTCCACCGGCTGTCGCCGGACGAGTTCCGCGCCGACCTGAGCCGGGCGCGCGCGGCGCTGGCGGCCGCGGGCGTCGAACGCGTCGCAGGCTACCGGGCCCCGAGCTTCACCATCACGCCGCCGGTGCACGGCTACCTGCACCTGCTGCGCGAGGCGGGTTTCACCTACGACTGTTCCCTGTTCCCGGTCCACCACCCGCACTACGGGCAGCCCGCGTCGCCGCGCCGGCCCTTCCTGCTGCAGCCGCCCCCCGACGGCGACCGGCGGGAACCCCTGTTGGTGATGCCCATGACCACCGCGCGCGTCCTGGGCGTGAACGTCGGCTTCGCCGGCGGCGCCTACCTGCGCCTGCTGCCGGCCCCCGCCTCCCGCGGCCTGCGCGCGCTGGCCCGCCGCCAAGGACAGCCCATCGTCACCTACCTGCATCCGTGGGAGCTGGACGACTGGCGTCCCGGCCGCATCGGCCAGTCGCCGGTGAAGCGGCTGCTCAGCCAGGGCGGGCAAAACTCGACCTTCGCCAAGCTGGAGGGCGTGCTGCGCGGCGGGAATTTCGTCACGATGGGGGAGCACGCCGCATTGCTGCGGCGCAACGGCGGCTTGCCGACGCGAACGCTGCCATTGGCCTGAGCCGCGCGCCTACTCGGGCACTCCGGTGACACCGTCCGCCTTGCGCCACAACGCCCCCGAGGAAGCCGGCTGCGCGACCACGAGCTGGTTCCCCGTGATCTCGACCGCCTCCCACGCTCCGGTCTCCGGATGGAATCGCTGCCAGATCCCGTTCGCCGGGAAGGCCACCGGCCAGGTGTGGTCGTTGTGGTCGAAGTTCAAGGCCACGACGATCTCCGCCTGCGACGACACGGCCCCGCCGCGCCAGTAGCAGAGCGTACGGTCGTAGTGGTCGGCGTCGGCGGCGCGCCAGGTGAACCAGGTGGTCAACGAAGCCAGGGCGGCCTCGTCGCGCCGCAGCCGGATGAGGTTGCGGTAGACGGAACGCAGGGACTGGTCGCCGGTGGCCCAGTCGATCTTGAAGGTGGTCGGGTCGCTCGGGCGGAACTCGTCGCAGCCGATCTCCTGGCCGTTGTAGAGCATCGGGATGCCGACGCTGGTCAAGAGGGCGAAGGCTCCGAGCTCCGACTTCTGCCGCCCGCCGATAGATTGGGCGTCGGCCGAGCCGTAGGTGTCCACGGCCCAGGCGAGGCGGTTCTCGTCGTGCGTCTCGAGGGACTTCACGTCGCTGAAGCCGTCGCCGTTGGTCCCGTTGTACTGGCTGTTGGCGCCGATCACGTTGGCCGAGGCCCACATGTTGCGGCAGCCGAAGCTCCAGCAGCCGAGGCTGGTCGCGGTCGAGCCGCGCCAGGCGAAGCCGTTCTGCGTCAGGTTCGTGGTCATCACCTGCAGGAAGTTGTTGCCGCCGCCGCCCCAGCTGTCGGTGTGGTTGCCGCCCCACTGGGCGTCGTAGCCGTGGGTGACGGCATTGCCCTCGTTGGGGTAGCGGAAGTCCTCGCCGATCAGCAGCAGGTCCGGGCGCGCGGCGCGCAGCTCGTCGCGCAGGTACTCCCAGGTGGCCCAGCCCTCGCCGGCCACGTAGTCGAAGCGGAACCCGTCCACCTTGTACGTGTCGACCCAGTGCAGCATCGCGTCGCGGACGTGGGCCTTCAGGGCGGGATCGCTCCAGTTCAGCTCGACCATGCCCCAGGGGTTCGACTCGGTCGTGGTGAAGTGGTAGGTCCCGGCGAAGGTGTCCAGCTGCCGCAGGATGCCGCCGCCGGCCTGGTGGTTCAGCACGACGTCCAGGATGACCGCCATGCCGCGCTCGTGGCAGCGGTCCACCAGCAGGGCGAAGAAGTAGGGCGTGCCGTAGGCGGGGTTGGGGGCGGCGTACAGCACCGGGTCGTAGCCCCAGCCGTTGTACGAGGGGGCGTTGACGGGCATCAGCTCGATGGCGTTGACGCCCAGGTCCACCAGGTTGGGCCCGGTGTCCAGGCCGCTGATGATGCCGGCGAAGGTGCCGGCGGCCGAGAAGTCGTTCGGGGCGATCTCGTAGATGACCAGCTTGGTGCGGTCGATCGGCGTCGCCAGGTCGCGGATCGACGGCAGGGTCCGCCCGTACAGGGCGTTGGCCTGCGCGGGATCGCCGCCGGCCTGGACCTCGGGGGCCATGGGATCGGTCAGCCAGGTGACCACGCCGCCCTTGCGCAGGACGAACTTGTAGGCCTGCACGCCCGCCGGCAGGTCGGTGCCGAAGCGCCAGGTGACGCCGTCGCCGTCGGGGACGAAGGCGTACGCCGCGTTCTGGGTGGCCCAGCCGTTGAAGGCGCCGGCGAGGTGCACCGAATCGGCGGCGTAGGCGCGCAGGACGAAGCTGTCGGGCTGGACTTGGACCATCGCGGCGGACGGC
>PNOJ01000002.1 GCA_013824755.1 Gemmatimonas sp. | reverse complement strand
GCCGTCATCAACAGGAAGTGTCGTGTGAGGCCCGAGAGGATCTGGCCCAGCCGGTAGCGCTTCGTGTACTTGATCTCACCGCCAAAGACCGTGGCGGACATTTTGTGCGCCTCGTCGCAGACGATGAGGTCGTACCGGCAGTCCGGGGCGCTGAGCTTCTGCTGCACGTCCTCGTTGCGCGACAGCTTGTCCAGGCGCGCGATGGCCAGGTCGTTCTCCAGGAACCAATTACCCGTGCGGGCAGCCTCCATCTTGTCGTTGGTCATGATCTCGAAGGGCAGGTGGAAACGCCGGCTGAGTTCATCCTGCCACTGTTCGACGAGGCTGCCGGGGCAGACGATGAGGCAGCGCTTCAGGTCGCCACGGGCGATCAGTTCCTTGATGAGGAGCCCGGCCATGATCGTCTTGCCGGCGCCAGGATCGTCGGCCAACAGAAACCGCAGTGGTTGGCGCGGCAGCATGGCCTCGTAAACAGCGGTGATCTGGTGCGGCAGGGGATCGACTAGGGAGGTGTGGACAGCCAAGACGGGATCGAACAGATGCGCGAGTCGGATACGGTGCGCCTCAGCGACCAGGCGGAACAGCGCTCCGTCGCCGTCGAAACTCCAGGGCCTCCCCACCTCGATGATTTCCAAGCGCGGCTCATCATGGCGGTAGAGGATCTCGTCAGCTAGATGGCCATCGGGCCTACGATAAACGAGAGTCAGAGCGCTCGATCCGTGCCACTGGACACTAACGACGGTTACCGCTGCATCCGGAAGGAGCCCGCGGATAGTCGCATCGGGCCGGAGATCTTCGAGTTTCATCAGCGATAATCACCCGCCTTCATCTCGTCCTGATGGCGCGGCAAGCGGCGAAATCCTCTCATAACAGTGATTCTCCAGAATGGTGACGTCGATCAAGTCGTTATAAGGCATCAGGATATCACGCCGGCAAACTCCCGGGAAGCATGGATTTGTGGAAAACTGCATCGCCCGCAGGTTAATTTTGGTTCCTTTCAAGCGTGGAACCGGTGTGGAACCGGGGCACTTCTGACAAAAGATCAAGGGCTCGCCGATTCGGCAAGCCCTTGTTCTTCAATGTGTTAGGTGGTGGAGCCTATGAGGATCGAACTCATGACCTCTTGAATGCCATTCAAGCGCTCTCCCAGCTGAGCTAAGGCCCCACCCGACGGCACAATATGAAGCCGAGGTCCGGGCCTGTCAAACCCCAAATGGCCCGCACCGCCGCCGCAGAGCCCCTCCCTTGACGAGCGCCGCGGCGCTCCCTATCATCCGCCCTCGTGCCGGAGTGGCGGAATTGGTAGACGCGACGGACTCAAAATCCGTTGCCCCTCGGGGCGCGTGGGTTCGAGTCCCACCTCCGGCACCACCATCCCTGAAGGCGGCCCCCCGGCCGCCTTTCTGTTTGCTGCCGGCCACGACCTTGTCTGAGTCCGCACATGCTGCCGAGACAGGGGTGTCCAGGAGGCCCTGGAGCCAGGATGGCGAAAGGGCCGGATGGCCAAGCGCTCCGGGCACACGAGGTGCCCGGAGCGCGTCCCCTGTCTCGGCAGCATGTGCAGCCTCATTTGTGGGACATGAAACCGTAGCGGTAGTCCCGCGGCGGATCGAAGGTCTCCTTGATCGTCCGCGGCGTCGTCCAGCGGATCAGGTTCAGGTACGACCCCGCCTTGTCGTTGGTGCCCGAGGCCCGCGAGCCGCCGAAGGGCTGCTGCCCCACGACCGCCCCGGTGGGCTTGTCGTTGATGTAGAAGTTGCCGGCGGTGCCGACCAGTTCCTGCTTCATCGTCTCGATCACGCCGCGGTCGCGGGCGAAGACCGCCCCGGTCAGGGCGTAGGCCGAGCCCTTGTCGCACTGCCGCAGGGCCTTGAGCCAGTCCTTGTCCTGGTAGACGTGGACGGTCAGCACCGGCCCGAAGATCTCCTCGCGCATGGTCACGAAGTCGGGGTCCTTCGCCTCGATCACGGTGGGCTCGATGAACCAGCCCTTGCCGTCGTCGCAGCCGCCGCCGGCGATGATGCGGGCTTGGCCGCGGGCCTTGCGGGCCATGTCGATGTAGCCCTTGATGCTCCGGAAGGCGCCCTGGTCGATGACCGCGCCCATGAAGTTCGTGAAGTCGGCGGGGTCGCCCATCCTGATCGAGGCCACCTCGGCGAGCAGGTGCTCGCGCACCTGCGGCCACAGCGAGGCCGGGACGTAGGCGCGGCTGGCCGCCGAGCATTTCTGTCCCTGGTACTCGAAGGCGCCGCGCACCAGCGCCGTCACCAGCGCGACGGGATCGGCCGAGGCGTGGGCGAAGACGAAGTCCTTGCCGCCGGTCTCCCCCACGATGCGCGGGTAGCAGGCGTAGTTGCGGATGTTGGCGCCGATGGTGCCCCACATGTTCTGGAAGACCTCGGTGCTGCCGGTGAAGTGCACGCCGCCGAGATCCGGGTGCTCGATGACCGGGTTGCCCACCTGGCCGCCGCTGCCCGGGATCATGTTGATGACGCCGTCGGGCAGACCCGCCTCGCGCAGGATCTCCATGATGTACCAGGCCGAGTAGACGGCGCTCGAGGCCGGCTTCCACAGCACCGTGTTGCCCATCAGCGCCGGCGCCGTCGGCAGGTTGCCGGCGATGCTGGTGAAGTTGAACGGGGTCACGGCGAAGACGAAGCCGTCCAGGGGCCGCTGTTCGAGCATGTTCCACATGCCCGGCCCGGACTCCGGCTGCTCGCTCATGATGTCGTGCGCGAAGGCCGGGTTGAAGCGCCAGAAGTCGATCAGCTCGCAGGCGGAGTCGATCTCGGCCTGGTAGGCGGTCTTGCTCTGGCCCAGCATCGTGGCGGCGTTCAGGGTGCTGCGGCGGCGGCCGGCCAGCAGCTCGGCGGCCTTCAGGAAGACCGCGGCCCGCGCTTCCCAGGGCAGCGCGGCCCAGTCCTTCTTGGCCTTGCGCGCCGCCGTCGCGGCGGCCTGGACGTGCTTGGCGCTCGCCTTGTGGTAGACGCCCAACAGGTGCCGGTGGTCGTGGGGCATCCGGCATTCGCCGAGGTCGCCCGTGGCGACGTCCTTGCCGCCGATGACCAGCGGGATCTCGATCCGGGTGCCGGCCAGCTCCTTGAGCTTCGCCTTCAACGCGGCCTTCTCGGGCGATCCGGGCAGGTAGCCCAGGATGGGTTCGTTCATCGGCAGCGGCGGGATGGGCAGCATCTGGGACATGACGTTCCTCCGTGTCGTGCGGACGGATTGGTCGCGGGCAAACCCCGACACCGTGCGTCAGGCGCCTGTCAAACTATGGACAACCGGCCCGCCGGCCGCAACCCCGGACTCGCCCCGCCCCCGGAACCCTGCTACTATGGTGGCCGCCTCCAACCTGCAGCGGGAGAACCATGCCGAACAAGAACCTCATGAACGTCGAGAGCCACATCCTGGAGATGCAGCGCCTGCACCCCAGCGCCAGCGGCGACTTCACCAGCCTGCTGGGCGACATCGCGTTCGCGGCCAAGATCATCGCCCGCGAGGTCACCCGGGCCGGCCTGGTCGACATCCTGGGCAGCACCGGCGCCAGCAACGTCCAGGGCGAGACCGTCCAGAAGCTGGACGACTACGCCAACGCCGTCATGTTGAAGGTCGTCGGCCGGCGCGGCCAGGTCTGCCTGATGGCCTCCGAGGAGCTGGCCGACCCCGTCCGGGTCGACATCCGCGAAGGCAGCGGCAAGTACGTCGTGGTCTTCGACCCGCTGGACGGCAGCAGCAACATCGACGCGAACGTCTCGATCGGCACCATCTTCAGCATCTACCGCCGGCGCTCCCGGCTCGCCGCCATCGGCGACGCCGACCTGCTGCAGCCCGGGCGCGACCTGGTGGCCGCCGGCTACGTGGTCTACGGCTCCTCGACGATGTTCGTCAACACCACCGGCCACGGCGTGCACGGCTACACCCTGGATCCGGGGATCGGCGAGTTCCTGCTGAGCCACGAGAACATCAAGATCCCCTTCGCCGCCGGGATCTACTCGGTCAACGAGGGCAACGAGCCCCGCTGGTCGCCGGCCGTGCGCGAGATCGTGCGCCGGCTGAAGTACGGACGCCAGGAGAGCGGCGGCATGTCCGCGCGCTACATCGGATCGCTGGTGGCCGACTTCCACCGCGACCTGCTCTACGGCGGCGTCTTCCTCTACCCGCCCACCGACCGGGCTCCCGAGGGCAAGCTGCGCCTTCTCTACGAGGCGGCGCCGCTGGCCCTCATCGCCGAGCACGCCGGCGGCTACGCGAGCGACGGCCGGGGCCCCATCCTCGACCTCGTGCCGCGGGAGGTCCACCAGCGGACGCCGCTGTACGTGGGCAGCCGCGAGACGGTGATGTGGATCGAGAAGATGCTGGGCGACCCGACGTTCGGCGATCCGGCGTTCGGCGCCGGGGACTGAAGGCGGGGGGCTCGGCGGGTCAGCGGTCCTTGGTCTGCAGGCCCTTGGTCTCGGTGACCAGCGCCAGGGCCATGGCCTTGCACCGAGGCCGGTGGACCGTGCCGGCGGGGATCAGCATCGCCTCACCCTGCCGCACCGTGATCGTGGTGCGGTTCATCTCGATGTCGATCATGCCCTCGAGGATGTAGATGAACTCGTCGGCCGAATGGCTGTGGGCGATGTAATCCCCGCTGTAGCGCACGATGAAGGCGTGGTAGGCGCCGTCCAGTTCGGCGACTTCCACGGGCCGGAAAGGCTGGGCCAGGTCGCGGGCCCGCTTCAGCACGGGGATCTTGGGCACGATCGCTCCTCCCTGCTCGCTACGAGATCCCGACTCTCTACTCGGACAAGAGGGCTCCGGCCAGCTCCGCCGCCTCCGAGCCGGGGAATTCGGTTTGCAGGCGGTCCAGCAGGCGACGCGCTTCGGCGTCCCGCCCGAGCGCGTGGGCCGCGGCGACCGCCTTGTGCAGCGCGTCGGCCCGGCGGTCGGAGTCCGGGTACTTGTCCAGCAAGGCCAGCAGGGCGTTCAAGGCCGCCTGCGGGTCGCCGTCGTCGGCGGTCATCGCGGCCAGCCAGTACGCGGCGTCGTCGGCCTGCTCGCTGCGCGGGTAGCGGCCCAGGAAATCCAGGAAGCCCTGGCGGGCGGCGGCGTAGTCGCCCCGGCCGCGATCCGACATGGCCGCGTTGAACAGGGCGCGCCCCTCCTCGGGCAGCGCCGCGAGGTCGGCGCCGCCGGTCGGCGCCGGCTTGAATTCGCCGAGCGTGGGGATGCCCAGGCGCGTGGTCAGGAGGTCCACGCGGGCCGACAGATTGCGCATGTATTCCTGGTTGTCGGTCTGCTGGCCGGCGGCCTGATCCAGGCGGGCCAGGATCTGCGAGAGCTGGGTCTGCAGGCGCGCGTCGGTTTCCAGGCCCGACCCTTCGCCGCTGCGCAGCAGCGCCAGCAGGGCAGCGACGTCGCGCCGCAGCGCGGTCTGCTCGTCGGCCAACCGCTGGATCTCGACCGTGTTGGCGTCGACCGCCGTCCCGAGTTCCTCGAACTGCGGCGCGCACCCGGCCGCGAGAGCGGCCAGGTGCGCGCCGGCCAACAGGGCGGCGAAGCCGGCGGTGCGGCGCTGCGGCATCGCGGTCACCTACGGGCGCGCGAAATGGGCGCGGCGGTTCTTGGCCCAGGAAGCCTCGGTGCTGCCGGCGACGAACGGGCGCTCTTCGCCGTAGCTCGTGACGCGCAGCTGGCCGGCCTTCACGCCCAGGTTCACCAGGTAGTCGCGCACGGCGGCCGCGCGCTTCTCGCCCAGGGCCAGGTTGTACTCGACCGTGCCGCGCTCGTCGCAGTGGCCCTCGATCAGGTACGTGATGTCGCCGTGTTCCTTCATGATCTTCGCGTCGGCGGTCAGCGTGGCCATGGCGGCGGCGCCGAGGGTGTACTCGTCGTAGGCGAAGTACACGTCCTCGATGCCGTACTCCTGCGGCGACATCGTCGCGTAGTTCGTGACGGGCGCGGGGGTTTCTGCGACCGGCGTCTCCTCGACGACATCCTCCACGGGCTGGGTCGTGACGACGCCCGCCGTGTTGTCCACGACCGGGACGTTCTTCTTGCCGCCGCAGCCGACGGTCATGAGCAGGGCCGCCAACAGCATGCCGATCAGAGCTAGGGTCCGCACCATGGCTATCCGACTCCTTTTCTGAAGTGACTCAACCGACCGGATTCCATATTCCGGGCCAAGATAACACGGATTTTCACTGGGACCAATCAGGAGTTGTATCCGGTTCCCCGCCCTTCGTCAACTGCCGGATCGAGCCGTCCTCGACATCCAGGATGTAGAGCTTGAAGACCCCGGTGCGGTCCGAGGCGAACACCACGTGGCGCCCGTCCGGGGCCCAGCTCGGATCCTCGCAGTTGCGCCAGGAGGCGTCGGTCAGCAGGCGCCGGTTCTCCCCGCCCGACTCGATCAGCATGAGCTGGGTGATCTCCTGCTCCCGGCAGGCGTAGACGATGCGGTCCCCGCGGGGCGACCACTCGGCCGAGTCGTTGTACTTCCCCTCGAAGGTCAGCCGCCGCCGCCCGGTGCCGTCGGCGTCCATGATGTAGAGCTGGGGCGTCCCGGTCCGGTCGCTGGTGAACACGAGGTCGCGCCCGGAGGGGGACCAGCTCGGGGAGACCTCGATGGACTCCGACACGGTCAGCCGGCGGATCACGCGGCCCTCCAGGCCGAGCCGGTAGATGTCCGGCTGGCCGGCCTTCGAGAGGGCCACCACCAGTTCCTGCCCGTCCGGGTGCCAGGACGGTCCCAGGTTCGAGCCGCTGGTCTCGCCGACCAGGCGCACGGCCCCGGTGGCCGCCTCCAGCATGTAGGTGCCCTGCTGGCCCTGCCGAAAGGACATGAACGCGATCTGCTTGTTGTCCGGGGACCAGGACGGGAACAGGTTCAGGGTGCGGTTGGCGGTCAGCCGCAGCAGGCCCTCGCCGTCGTAGTCGACGCACCAGATGTCCCGGCGGTCCCCGCTGCCGCGCGCGAACACGATGCGGGACAGGCTGATGCCCGGCAGGTCGGTGAGCATGCGGATGACCTGCTCCACGAAGTGGTGCGCCGTGGCCCGCAGCCGGTCGGGACCCGGCTGGTAGCGTTTGGAGAGCAGGACCTGGCCGCCGGGTTCCGAGAGCAGGCGCAGCGTGAGCGCGGGCGAGGACGCCTCCCCGGTCGGCAAGCCCTCCAGCACCCCGTCGATGCGGTAGTGGCCCGGCGCCTGGCCGGCGACCTGGTCGCGCGTCAGCAGGCGGAACAGGCCGCTGTAGTCGAGGTCGGCGCGGATGACGGCGTCGACGGTGCCGGCCGCCGCTCGGGCCTCGGCGCCGCCCGCCTGCACCTCCGGCGGCTGCACCAGGATGTCGGTCAGCTCCGCCGCCGAACGGTCGGCCCTCATGATGTATTCGCCCTGGGCCGCGGCGGGTCCGGCGGTCGCCAGCAGGACGAGGGCCGTGGCCAGGATGTCGCGCGAGATGTCGAGCCGCATGGTCAGTTCCCCGCCGTCAGCGTGAAGATGTAGGTGATGCCGATCCCGCGTCCGGCCATGCCGGCGGGGATCGGCAGGAAGGTGCCGACCGCTTCCACGGCCCGCAGAGCCTCGCGGTCCATCAGGGGCACGCCCGATCCCGCGCTCACCGTCGGCCGCGAGATGCGGCCGTCCTGTTCGACCTGGAAGTGGATCGAGCAGGTCACCGGAGCCCCGCTGCGGAACCCCAGTTTCCTCGGCTGCCAGTTGCGGGCGATCCGCTGCTCGAGCAGGTCGAGGTAGTACTGGTACTGCGGCGCGACGGTGACGTCGGCGCCGAGGCGGGGCGTGGCCGCGGCCGGGCCGGCCTGCGCCGGCGCGGCGTCGGCGGCCGGCGCCGGCTCGCGGTCCGGGGCGGCCGGTTTCGCCGTCGGCTTGGCCGCCGGTTTCGCCGCCGGCTTCTTCTCGGCGGCCTTGGGCACGACCGCGGGCCGCACCACCGGCTCGGCGGCGGGCTGCGGCCGGGCCACCTGGACCTGCGGGCGCGGGTCGGGCAGTTCGGCCAGACGCACCGAGATCGCGCGCTGGCGTGGCAGCGGCTGGCGCACCACCTGGGATCCGAACAGCAGCAGCGCCGCGATGAAGAGCACGTGCAGCAGCAGGGAGGCGGGCAGCGCGCGGTTCACGGACGCTTCCTCTCCCCGAGGTCCTGGTCCGCCACCAGACTCAGGTTCGAGAAGCCCTCCTTCTCGATGGCGGCCATGACCTGCAGCACGAAACCGTAGGGCACGTCCTCGTCGGCCCGCAGGTAGACCGGCAGCGTCGCGCGCTTGTCGGCGAAGACGGCGAGGCGGGCGGCGAGGTCGGACATGGCGATCGGGGTGTCGTCGAAGTGCAGGGCGCGCTCCTTCGTCACGGTGATGATCGGCCCCTCTTCGACGATCACCTCGCGGGTCTCGGCCTGCGGCAGGTTGACCTCCACGCCGCCCTGGATGTAGGGAGCGGTGAGCATGAAGATGATCAGCAGGCAGAGGGCGATGTCCACCAGCGAGGTGATGTTGATCTCGGAGAAACCGCGGTAGGCCGAGCGGCGTCTCATCGGATCTGTTCCTTCTCGTGCATCTCCGGACGTCGGACCTGGCCGAGCCTCGCCTCCCCCGCCGACGGCGCCGCGTCCTCCATGATCGAGCGCAGACGCTCCATCTCGTTGCCCACCAGGTCGATCTTGCGCACGAAGAGGTTGAAGAACACCACGGCGGGCACGGCGGCCGACAGGCCGGCGATGGTCGTGATCAGCGCCTCGGCGATGCCCGGCGCCACGACCGTGAGGTTGGCGCTGCGCATCGCCGACATCTCCCAGAACGCCTGCATCAGGCCCCAGACCGTGCCCAGCAGCCCCAGGAAGGGCGCCACGGTGACGGTCGTCGACAGGATGATCAGGTAGCGCTCCAGGTTCTCGGTCTCGGCGTAGGTGACGCGCTCGGAAGCCCGCCGCACGGCCTGGCTCGTGGGCTGCGCGGCGGCCTCGCGCCACAGGTTGGCCAGCGGCAGGTCGGGATGGCTGCGGCACCAGGCGTCCAGGTCGCGGCGGTCCAGGCGGCCCTGCAGCCAGGCGTCGCACTGCTCCCAGAACTCGGCGTGGCCGCGCCGCACGGCCGCGAGCAGGCGGCCCCGGTCGAACATCACGGCCCAGCACAGGACCGACATCAGGACCAGGACCACGACGTCCAGGATCCCCAGGAACGAGGACTTGCGCAGCAGATCGATGATCTCGGCCGCCCCGAGCGACGCCAGGAAGGGCGCGTGGGTCATGTCAGCTCCTTCTGCCGTGGGCCGGCGACGCTCCGGACGCCGGTGGACGTCCGGCGCTGTCGCCGGGCGGCCTCGCCCAATGTACCACCACGGCGCGGGGGTTCAAGGGCGGAGTCCGGGGTGTACCCCCCGGGACGCCGGCGGGTTCCCGTTCAGCCCAGGACACGGTCGTAGAGGTCGACGTAACGCTTCAGGATGCAGGGCGTCCCGAAGCGGGACACGGCGTCGCGCAGGCCGTCGTCGCGGATCTGCCGGTGCAGGTCCGGGTCCAGCAGCAGCCCGCTGGACGCGGCGGCCATGCCGGCGATGTCGTCGGGATCGCAGAGGAAGCCGGTCTGGCCGCGCTCGATGAACTCGGAGGTGCCGCCGCGGTCGGTGGCGACGACCGGGGTGCCGCAGGCCATCGCCTCCAGGGCGACCAGGCCGAAGGACTCGTGGCGCGAAGGCAGCAGGCAGAGGTCGGACAGCGCCAGGATCTCCTCGAGGTTCTCGACCTGGCCGAGGCAGCGGACGCGGTCGGCCACGCCGAGTTCGGCGGCCAGCTGCTCGCACCTCGCGCGCTCGGGGCCCTCCCCCACCAGCAGCAGCCGCGACGGCACCCGGCGCGAGATCTCCGCGAACACGCGCACGACGTGGGTCGCGTTCTTCACCGGCCGGAAGTTCGAGGCGTGGACGACGATCTTCTCGTCCGGCGGCGCGAACAGCGCGCGCGGCCCGTCGTCGCGGGGGCGGAAGCGCTGCGGGTCCACGAAGTTGGGGATCACCTCGACTTCGCGGCGGGGCGCGAAGACGCGGACCGTCTCGTCGCGCAGCCAGCCGCTGACGGCGGTGACCGCGTCGCTCTCGTCGATCAGGAAGCGCGTCATCTCGAAGTAGGATGGCTCCTGGCCCACGAGCGTGATGTCGGTGCCGTGCAGGGTCGTGATCATCTTCAGCCGGTCCGGACCGATCATCGCCCGGGCCAGGTACGCGCTCGCCGCGTGCGGGATGGCGTAGTGGACGTGGAGCAGGTCGAGACTGTGGCGACGCGCCACCTCGCTCATCTTGGTGGCGAGCGCCAGCGTGTAGGGCGTGTGCTGGAAGACGGGGTAGGTGACCGCCTCCACCGGGTGGAAGTAGATGTTGGCCTCGTAGCGGCGCAACCGCAGCGGCATCTCGCTGGTGATGAAGTGCACCTCGTAGCCGCGGCGGGCCAGGTTCAGCCCCAGCTCGCTGGCCACCACCCCGCTGCCGCCCTGGGTGGGGTAGCACGTGATCCCGATGACCGGCAGGCGGCTCACACCCAGCGCTCCGCGGGCAGGTCTGTCAGCAGCGGCGCCTGTTCGGTGGCGAAGGCCTCGGCCAGCGGGACGCCCGCCTGGAAGCCCCAGGCGCGGGACCAGCGCTCCACCTGCTCCAGGAAAGCCGGTTCGTTGATGACGGTCGGCCGCGCGCCCTCGGCCCGTTCCAGCTGGGTCGCGTAGCAGCGCAGGGCCGCCAGCTTGGCCGGCCAACTCGCCGTCACGTCCACGTAGAGTTGCGGGCGTTCGCCCGGCGCGCAGACCGTCAGCACCGCCTCGCAGATCCACAGCGGCGCCGGCGGCGGGATCGCGGCCGTCGCGGGCCAGGCGCGCAGTTCGGGCAGGGCCGCCGGCCACGCGGCGAGCCGGGCCATGAAGGCCGCCTTGCGCACCAGGGCCGGGATCGCCAGGTGGTCGGGGTGGCGCCGCGGGACCGGCGCCGCCAGCAGCCAGCGCGGGCGCAGGCTGCGGATGACGGCGGCGACCGCGGCCACGTGCTCGGGCCGCTCGGCCGAGACGAAGCCGTCGGGCAGCGCGGCCTGCAGCCGGCCGGCGACGCCCAACGCCGCGGAGGCCCGGGCCGCCTCCGCCCAGCGCTCGTCGGGGGTGCCGTTGGAACCGAGTTCGCCGCGCGTCAGGTCGAGCAGCCACACCCGGCGGCCCTGGGCGGCGAAACGGGCCAGCGTGCCGCCGCAGGCGATCTCCGCGTCGTCGGTGTGCGGGCTGATGCAGAGCAGGTCGCTGCCCGCGGTCGCGTCGGCGCCGTCGCGGCGGTGATCGTCAAGGCGATGGTCGTCGGTCATGTTCCCACCTCGGTCGCCTGCCGGTTCGAGTGCCCCTCACCGTTCACGATCCCGCCGGAAGCGGCGGGGTCACGCGGATCCACCAGTCGCGCCAGTCGCCAGCGGCCCCGCTCGCGAAGTGGGCGGCGGCCGCGGCGATCGCCGACGGCGCCAACGCATCCCCCCAGAGCGCCGTGGCCCAGTGCAGCGCCAGCGCGCGCTCCTGCCGCTCGCCGCCCGGGGCGGCCCAGGCCGGGGCCATCGCCGGCTGACTCCCCGGCGCGGGTTCCCGCCGCGCGCGGAACGCCGAGCGCACCTCGTCGCGCCAGACGCGGGCCGCACGCTCGGCCAGCGCCCGGGCCCTGTCGTCCGGCAGGCCGGCGCGATCCGCGAGGGTGCGGGCCAAGGCCGCGGCGATCGCGGCCGAAGCCGCCTCGCCGTCCGCGTCGTCGAGGGACGGCGCGGCGGCGGCCGCGTCGCGCGCGGGGTCGTCGCTCAGACGCGCGAACAGGCGCGGCAGCAGCGCCGGTTGCTCGATCCCCAGCGCCGCGTGCAGCGGCCGCAGCTGCTCCAGGTAGGCGAGTTCGCCGGGGCCCGCCACGATGCCGGCCGGCTGGAAGAACCAGTCCTGGACCAGGGTTCGCAGCAGCACGCCAGGGCGCAGGTCCTGGGGCGACGCGAGCAGGGTCACGGGATCGACCACCCGCTCGCGGCTCCCGCCCCGTCGCAGATGGAAGGGCGCGTCCAGCGAGGCGCCGCCGATCTGGGCATGGTAGCCCAGGGCCGCCAGTTCCGCACCGCGCGCCGACGCGAGCGCCGCCAGTTCACGCCGACGCGCGATCAGCTCCGCGTAGAAGGGTGACGCGGCACGGTGCAAGCCGGCGTCGTCGCCCGAAACCGCCAGCAAGCCGCTGCCGGTGAACACCCGCAGCAGGGCGCGCCGCTGCAGGCGGCCCCAGGTCCAGCCCTCGCGACGGGCGCGGGCCCAGAGGGCGGCCAGGTCGGCGCCGAGACCGCCGCCGGGGGCGCGTTCCGCCAACCAGCCGGACTCCGGGGCGGCCCAGACGTCCGCCGGCGCCGCGCCGATCACGAGATCGTCCGGTCCCGGCGGCGGCGCCGCCCCGAGCAGCGCGTCCCGGCGCGGGTCGTGCAGCCGCGGCGCGAAGGCCTCGCGCCGGTCGTCGTCGTCATCGCCGCACCAGAACAGCGGGATCGTCGGGCGGCCGGCCGCGGTGCGCGCCCGGGCCGCGGCGACGCAGGCGGCGGCCTTGTGGAGCGTCAGCAGGGGACCGCCCAGGAAACCGGGCTGCTGTCCCGTGACCACGACGTCCGCCTCCCCGGCGGACAGGGCCGACAAGGCCGCAGCGGCGGCGGCGCGCGCGGGGTCGTCCGGCAGGTCCGACGTCAACTCCGCCAGCCAGCCCTTGCGCCAGGCGTCGTCGCGCCAGGCCGGGGCCGCGACCGTGGGCGGTCCCCCGAGGAAGCGCCGCCACTCGGCCGTCGCGCCGGTGAAGGGGGCGTCCCCCCGCAGCCAAGCCCGCGCCAGCGGGCTGAGGTCCGGCAGGTCGGCGAGCGCGGGGCCGGCGGCGGCGGGAAACGGCGGTGTCGTCACGGCTCAGGCCTCCCGCTCGTAGATCAGCAGCCAGCGCTCGGCCGTCTCGGCCTCGAAATCGCGGCCGTCGTAGCCGCCGCACGCGGCGACGCGCACCAACCCCGCGCCGCGGCACAGTTCATCGAGTTCCGCGGGCGCGAACAGGGCGACCGACTCGGTGTAGTCCAGGCCCTGCGGCGGCACGCCGTCCGCAGCCGAACGCTCGGCGCCGCCGAGTGGCCGGATGCGCACGTCCTTCAGCACGCGCCGCCCACCGGGGCCCAGCCGCCGCTGCTCGCGGACGAGCTGGGAACCGAGGCGCCGCTCCCTCACGGCGTCGCCGGCGGCCAGCTCCCGCCGCACGGCGAAGGCGTTCAGGTGGTCGAGGCACCAGCGGCCGCCGGGAACGAGCACGCGGGAGATCTCCCGCAGCAGGGGCGCGTGGTCGTCGAGGTCCCCGAAGTAGCCGAAGGAGGTGAACAGCGAGAGCACGGCCGCGCAGCTCCCGTCGCGCAGCGGCAGGCGGCGCATGTCGGCGCGGACCGGCGGCAGCGCGAGCGCGCCGGCGGCACGGGCGGCGTCGGCGAGCAGGTCGGCCGACAGGTCGAGCGCCAGGCCCCAGGCCCCGTGCGCCGCCAGCGGCGACAGGTGGCGACCGGCTCCGCAGCCGAGGTCGACGACCGGCCCCCGCCGCAACGGCAGCCAGGGCGCGATCGCCGCGACGCAGGCGGCGGCCTCGTGCCCGTCCCGGTGGGCGTAGAGGTGGCGGTAGTGCGCGCCGAAGGCGGTGCGGTACCAGTTCATGGCGAGGCCGCCGGCGGCGGCTCGCTCGCGGCCAGGGCGCGTCCGCGGCCGATGGGAGTCTCGCGCGGCGCCTGCGGGTCCTTGCCGGGATGGTCCAGGGTCTCGTGCAGCCCGCGGCTCTCGCGGCGCTCGCGGGCGCAGAGGATGATCAGTTCGGCGACCAGGGCGATGTTGCGCAGTTCGACCAGGTCGGGGTTCGCCAGCGAGCGGGCGTAGATGCCTTCGACGGTGGCCCGGATGGCGCGCACGCGGTCCAGGGCGATGTCCAGACGGCCGCGCGAGCGCACGATGCCCACGTAATCCCACATGACGCGGCGCACCGAGTTCCAGTCGTGCTCGAGGATCACGGCCTCCGGACCGCTGGACATCGCCGAGGGGAATCCGTCCTGGATGGGCAGGCCCGCGGGCGGAGCGCCGGCCGTCAGCCCGTCGGCGACGGCCGCGTCGGCGGCGGCTTCGGCGAAGTAGACCGCTTCGAGCAGGGAGTTGCTGGCCAGGCGGTTCGCCCCGTGGACGCCGGTGCAGGCCACCTCCCCGATCGCGTAGAGGCCCGGCAGGCTGGTGCGCCCCTGCCCGTCCACCTTGACCCCGCCGCACATGTAGTGGGCGGCCGGCACGACCGGCACCGGCCCCCCCGCCATGTCGATGCCGAAGGAGGCGCAGGTGGACGAGAGATTCGGGAAGCGCTGCTCGACGAACGCGCGCCCGAGGTGCCGCAGGTCCAGGTACACGCAGGAATCGCCGGTGCGCTTCATCTCCTGGTCGATGGCCCGCGCGACGATGTCCCGGGGCGCGAGCTCGCGGCGCTGGTCGTAGCGCTCCATGAAGCGCTCGCCGCGGCCGTTGATCAGGTGCGCCCCCTCCCCGCGCACCGCTTCGGAGATCAGGAAGCTCTTGGCGCGCGGGTGGTAGAGGCAGGTCGGGTGGAACTGGACGAACTCCAGGTTGGCCAGCAGGGCGCCGGCCCGGTAGGCCATGGCCAGCCCGTCGCCGGTGGCGATGTCCGGGTTCGAGGTGTAGGCGTAGACCTTCCCGCAGCCGCCCGTGGCCAGGATCGTGGCCGGCGCCAGGTAGACGCGCCGCTGCAGCGTGTCGCGGTCCAGGACCCAGCAACCGACGACGCGCTGCGGGTCGCCGCCCCGCCGCAGGTCGGAGTCGCGGATCAGGTCCAGGCCGAGGTGGTCCTCGTCCATGGCGATGCGGGGGTGGCGGCGGCAAGCCTCGAGCAGGCGGCGCTCGAGCTCGCGTCCCGTGAGGTCGGCGGCGTGCAGGATGCGGTGCTGCGAATGGCCGCCCTCGCGCGTGAGCGCGTAGGGGGCGTCCTCCCGCTCGCCCTCCCGCGTGAAGCGCACGCCGTAGGCCAGCAGGCGTTCGATGAGGCGCGGCGCGGCCCCGACCATGGCCCGCACGACGACCTCGTCGCAGAGGCCGTCCCCGGCGACCAGGGTGTCGCGCACGTGGGACTCGAAATCGTCCAGCGGCGAGAGCACCGCCGCGATGCCGCCCTGCGCATAGTTCGTGTTGCTCTCGGAGGAGTTCTTCTTGGTCACGATGCGCACGTCGCCGTGCTCGGCGGCCAGCAGCGCGAACTGCAGCCCGGCGATGCCGGTCCCCGCCACGAGGAAGCGGCTGGTCACCGGTGCGGTCGGTTGCATCTCATCCCTCCAGCAGCTGCAGGACGACCTGCTCGACGGGGTCGGGCCCCCGCCACACGAGTTCCAGGCCCACGGTGTACAACGGCGGCGCGTCGGCTGGCCAGACTCCCGACAATTTAACACGATCCTTGGCCGTGGTCAGCCAGCAGGCCGCGCCGCGCCGCGTTCCCTCGGCCAGCAGTTGCGCGACCCGTCGCGGGTCGTAGCGCGCGTGGTCGGCGCAGCGCACCGACAGCACCGGCGGCGCGCCGCACAGCCGGCCGCAGGCCGCCTCGAACCGCTCCGGGCGCGCGATGCCCGACACCACGGCGCAGGGCGCACCGGGCGCGGGCGACGCGCCGTCGGCCCACACCTCGCGCCGCGCGAAGCCCAGCACGACGACGCCCGCGGGGCCGCGCAGCGGCCCGTCCGCTCCCGTGTCCGCTTCCACGAGCCAGAGCCGGGCGCGCGCCGCGCCCGAGACGTCCTCGCGACCCGGCCCCCACGGCAGGCGTCGCACCGGTGTCGGGACCACGATGCCCGCGCGCCGCTCCCAGCGGTCCAGGATCAGCACGTCGAGGTGCCGGGGCAGGCCGGCGGACTGGTGCGCGTCTTCGAGCAGCACGATGCCGCAGCCGGGGGCCTCGCGCAACAGCCAGGCGAGGCCCGGCCGCCGCCGGCGCGCCTGGACGACGGGCACTTCGGGCAAGGCGGCCGCCAGCAGGCGCGCCTCGTCGCCGCAGTCCGGATCGTCGGGCCGCACGCGCCGGGGGCCCGCGGCGCGGCTCCCGTAGCCGCGGGTCAGCACGGCCGCGTGCAGCCCCGCGGCGGAGAGCCGCCGGGCGAGGTCCAGCACCACCGGCGTCTTGCCGGTGCCGCCGGCGACGAGGTTGCCCACCGAGACGAGGAAGGGCCGTGCGTCCGGCACGCCGCGCGACGACAGGCGTCGCCGCAGTTCGGCGTCGCCGCAGGCCTCGGAGCAGGGCTCGATCCAGGCCGCGAGCCGCGGCAACCGGGTCTCCCAGCGCCGCCAGGCGTCCTCGACGCGTCCCCTCGCCCCGCCGCGCAGATCCAGGACCGCCTCGTCGTGCCCGGCGCCGGTCGTCATGAGCCGCTCCCGTCGCCCCTCAGCCAGGTCCCCAGCAACGAGGCGGCCGCCGCGCACGCCGCGGCGTCCGCCTCGCGCGGGACGAGCACGTCCGCGCCTTCCTCGATCGCCACCGTCGCCCAGGGCAGCGGGACGATCGTCCGGTCCCAGGTCCGCAACGACAGGTGGCGCCCCGGACGGGCGCGCAGCGGCACGACCGGCGCACCCGACAGGCGGGCCAGCAGGACCGCGCCCTCGTGCACGGTCCCGAACGGTCCGCGCGGGCCGTCCACGGCCAGGCCGACGGCGCCGCCGCGGCGCAGGACCTCCAGCAGGGAACGCAGGGCGTCGGCGCCGTCCCTGCCGGTCGAACCCCTCACGAATCCGAAGCCGTCGGGCCCGAGCGTGCGGATCAGGATGTCGCCGTCGCGGCTCTGGCTGACCAGCAGCGAAGCCCGCGCCGGCCGCACGTGCAGCGCGGCGGGGATCATGTCGCGGTGGAGGCTGGCGAAGATGACCGCCCCTCGCCGCGACGTCCCCGCGGCGGGGGCGCATCGCACGGTGGTCGCCAGCAGGCGCCAGGCTGGGCGCGCCAGCGCGAGCTTCAGGAACTGGGAGGCGCCGGCGTTCATCGCCCGTCTCCGGTCCGCTCGCGCAGCAGGGACACGGCCTCGTCGGCGGCGCGCTCCCAGACGCCCGCGCCGCCGAGGCGCTCGCGCAGCTCGTCCACGCCGGAGGCGAAGTGCGCCCGCCGCGCTCCCGACGCCAGCCAGTCCCCGAGGTCGGCGGCCAGGGCCGCGGGCCGCGCCGCGTCCTGGACGAACTCGCGCACCAGGGGGCGCTCCGCGGGGCGCTCCAGCACCAGGTTGGCCAACCCGATCCAGTCCAGGCCCACTAGGCGACGGGCCAGGGCGTAGGTCAGCGGGGAGGTGCGGTAGACCAGGGCGTGCGGCACGCCGGCCAGGGCGACCTCGAGCGAGGCCGTGCCGCTGCAGACCAGCGCCAGGTCGAGGTCCCGCGTCAGGTTGGCCAGCGGTTCCCCGCTGACGCGCAGGCCGTCGCCGGGGTCGTCCGGCACGGGCGCCCCGGGAGCGCGGCTGACGACGCCCCGCAGCACGCGTCCCGGCGAGTCCGCCCGCAGGCGGACGAAGGCCTCCCGCAGCACCGGCAGCAGCGCGCGCACCTCCTGGGCGCGGCTGCCGGGCAGCAACCCGATCGTCAGCGGCGCCGCGGGATCGAGCAGCCGTTCCTCGCGCCGGCGGCGCGTGCGGTCGACCTCCGACTTGGGGTGGTCTTCGACCAGGGGGTGCCCGAGGGAGACGGCAGGGATGCCGCGGGCCCGGAAATACCGCTCCTCGAAGGGCAGCACGACGCCCAGGCGGTCCACCGCGCGGCGCACGCCGCCGGCCCGCCAGGCGCCCCAGGCCCAGAGCTGCGGGGCGATCAGGTAGAAGACGGGCACGCCGGCGCCGCGGGCGTGCCGGGCCATCCCGAGGTTGAAGCCGGGGTAGTCGACGGGCAGGAAGAGGTCCACGCCGCCGCCGGAAAGCAGGGCCCGCAGCCGCCGGCGGGCCGCCAGCAGGTCCGGCAACGCCCCGAGCACCTCGCCCAGGCCCATCACCGACAGGCGGTCGGACGGCTGCACGATCTCGGCCCCGGCCGCGCGCAGCGCGTCGCCCCCGAGGGCCGAGAAGCGCGCTTCCGGCAGCCGCCCGCGCAGGGTCGTCAGCAGCGAGGCGCCGTAGCGGTCGCCGCTCGCTTCGCCGCAGGACAACAGGATGTGCGGGGACTTGGCGGCCGGGCGGGTCGTCACCGGTTTCCCCCGGGATCCGACGGCGCCCTCGCGGACGCCGTCTCCGGTTGGGCTGGCCGCCGTCAGCGGACGATGCCGCGCTCGGAACGGCGGATGAAGGCCATCAGCTCCTCGATGTAGGGGTCGAGGGTGCAGTCCAGGGCGATCCGCTCCAGGGCCTGGCTCACGTTCAGGCCGCTGCGGAACAGCAGGCGGTAGGCGTTCTTGAGGTTCAGCAGCGTCGCCTCGTCGAAGCCGCGGCGCTTCAGGCCCACGCTGTTGAGGCCGTGGACCTCGACCGGGTTGCCGGCGACCCGGATGTAGGGCGCCACGTCCTGCGCCATGCGGCTGCCGCCGCCGATGAAGGCGTGCTCGCCGATGCGCACGAACTGGTGGACGGGGGTCATGCCGCCGACGATGGCCCAGCGGCCGATCTCGACGTGCCCCGCCAGGTTCACCGCGTTGGCCAGGATGCAGTGGTCCTGGATCAGGCAGTTGTGGGCCACGTGCACGTAGGCCATCAGCATGTTGCCGTCGCCGATGCGGGTCTTCTCGTTCTCGCCGGTCGCGAGGTGGATGGTGACGTACTCGCGGATGACGTTGTCGTCGCCGATCTCGACCTGGCTGTGCTCGCCGCGGTACTTCAGGTCCTGCGGCTCGGTGCCGATGGCCGCGCCGTGGAAGACGCGGTTGCCGCGGCCGAGCGTGGTGTGGCCCTCGATCAGCACCGTGGAGCCGATCTCGCACTCGGGGCCGATCTCGACGTGGGGGCCGATGATGGCGAACGGACCCACCTTGACGCCGTGGCCGAGGCGGGCGTCGGGATGGACCACCGCGGTCGGGTGGATCTCGGGCGGCCGGACCGGCCTGATCTCGCCCGCGCGCTTGATGATCGGATTCGCCACGTTGATCCTCCCCGGGACCGCTCAGCGGTCCACGATCGTCGACATGAGGTCGGCCTCGGCCACCAGTTCGCCGTCCACGAAGGCGCAGCCCCGCATCTTGCAGAGGGGGCCCCGCAATTTCACGAGTTCCAGTTCGAAACGGATCTGGTCTCCGGGCGTGACCGGTCGCCGGAATCTTGCACCGTCGATCCCGCTGAAGTAAACAAGTTTCGTCTCCGGGTGGTCCACGCTGCTCATCAGCAGCACGCCCCCGACCTGGGCCATGGCCTCGGTGATCAGGACCGCCGGCATGATCGGGTGGCCGGGGAAATGCCCCACGAAGAACGGCTCGTTGATCGACACGTTCTTGATGCCCACGACACGCTTGCCGGTCTCCAGCTCCAGGATGCGGTCCACCAGCAGCAGCGGGTAGCGGTGCGGCATCACCTTCATGATCGAGGCGATGTCCCAGGAGACGGGCGCGCGGGGCGGGTAGATCCGCGTGCCGCGCCGCTCCTTCTCCGCGAGCAGGGCCGCCAGCCTGATGTTGGCGTCGTGGCCGGAACGCCGCGCCGTCACGTGACCCTGCAGGGGCACGCCCACCAGCGCCAGGTCGCCGATCAGGTCCAGGATCTTGTGGCGCACGAACTCGTCCGGGAAGCGCAGCGGCGTGTCGTTGAGCAGCTGCCCGTCGGCCACGACCATGGCGTTGTCCAGGGTGCCGCCCTTGCCCAGACCCATGGCCTTGAGCTTCTCGACGTCGCGCTGCAGGGCGAACGTGCGGCAGGGGGCGATCTCGTGCCGGTAGACGTCCGGCGTGATCAGGAAGGAGGCGACCTGCACCCCGATCAGGGGGTCGTCGTAGTCGATGTGGAAGGTGATGCGCAGCCCGTCGTCGGGAACCACCTCCAGCGACACGTCCCCGTCGCGGTAGCTGACCGGCACGTCGACCCGGTGGAAGGCCGCGGGCAGGCCCTGGTCCACGATCCCGGCCTCGTCCAGCAGGGCCACGAACTCCAGCGTGCTGCCGGCGCGAGGCTCCGGGGGTTCGGGCCCGTCCAGCTCGACGTAGCAGTTGGTGACGCCCATGCCGCTCAGGGCGGACAGCACGTGCTCCACGGTCAGGATGCGGGCGCCGTCGCGCTCGAGCGTGGTGTTGCGCACGCCGCGGTGGCCCGCCGGCACGCACTCGACGCGGGCCGGGATCTCCACCGGCCCGTCGGGTCCCGGCACGCGGAACACCAGGCCGGTGTTGGGCGGCGCCGGGCAGAAGGCGACCGCGGCCTCGGAACCGGAATGCAGTCCCCGACCGGTCATCGACACGCGGCGGCCCAGCGTCTTCTGCAGGATGAGCACGTCGGTCTTCCTCCCCCGCGTCAGTCGTCGCGCACGGCGTCGGCCGGCTTGCCCTCGCGGCGGCGTCCCAGCGCGGCCTCGACCTTGGCCAGGCGCTGGAACAGCTCCGGCAGCCGGTGCGTGAGGGCCACGACCTTGAAACCCTTGCGGAACTCGATCGCCGGGTAGCCGAAGATCGACTGCCCGGCGGGCACGTCGCGGGTGATCCCGCTCTTGGCCGCCACCTTGACCCCGTCCCCCAGCGCCAGATGGTCGGCCATGCCGACCTGGCCGCCCAGGGTCACCCCGTCGCCCAGGCGGCAGCTGCCCGAGATCCCGGTCTGGGCCGAGATGGCGCAGTGGCGGCCCACCGTCACGTTGTGGGCGATCTGGACCAGGTTGTCCAGCTTGGTGCCCTCGCCGACGCGGGTCACGCCGGTGGTGGCGCGGTCGATGCACGTGTTGGCGCCGACCTCGACCCGTGCGCCGAGGATGACGATCCCGATCTGCGGGATCTTCACCAGACCCGTGCAGCCGGGATGGAAGCCGAACCCGTCGCTGCCGACCACGGACCCGCCGTGCAGGATCACCTCGTCGCCCAGGACACAGCGCTCCCTCACCTGCGCGGCCGCGTGCAGCAGGCAGTTCCGGCCCAGGACCGCGTCGGCTTCGACCACCACGTGGGGGCCCAACCGGCAGCCGGCGCCGATCCTGGCGCCGGGACCCACCACGCAGTAGGGCCCCAGGGCGACGTCGGGGGCCACGTCGGCGGTCGGATCCACCACGGCCGTCGGGTGGCGGCCATCGGGAAACACGCGCGACAGGGCCGGCGCGTACAGGGCCAGGACCTGCGTGAAGACGGCCCGGGGGTCGTCGGCCCTCAGCGCCGGCAACGGGCACGGCACGCCGGGTCGCACCACGACGGCAGCGGCGCCGGCGCCCGCCAGGACCGATTCGCGCTGGCGATCGCCCGCGAAGGTGAGGTCGCCGGGGCCGGCGTCCTCGAACCCGGCCACCCCCAGGATCTCCGGATCGTCCGGTCCCTCCCAGGGCACGCCCAATCGTGCAGCGAGTTCGCTCAGTCGGTAGCCCATGCGGCCTGATCCCCGATCATGAAACGGCCCCGCTCCGTCCGGTTCGCGAACGAAGGGGGGCGCGTCGCTCGATGAAAAAGACGATCAAAATGTCGTGCGGCGGACCCCGGGTGTCAACCGAAAACAGTCCTCACTTCTCCGTGCCGCTGACCAGGGCCGACAGGACCTCGTCGGTCAGGTCCACCTCGGCGTCGATGTACAGGGTGGTCAGCGAGGCGGCGTCCACGATGATCCCGTACCCCTGCTCCTTGCCGATCCGTTCGGCGATGAGCTTCACCTGGTCGATGATGGGCTGGATCTTGGCCTTGTACTCGCTCTCGGCGCGGCCCTCGAGACCCTGCCGGAACTGGTAGTAGTCGGCCTTCTGGCTCTCGAACTCCTGCATCTTCGCCCGCAGGGCGTCCTCCCCCAGCAGCATGCGCTGGCTTTCGATCTGCTCGGCGGCGCGCTGCAGGTCCTTCTCGCGGTCGCTGATGTCCTGCTCCAGGCCCTGCAGGAACTTCTGGTACTGGGACTGCGCGTCGCGGGCCGCGCCGTACTCCTGGACGATGCGCTCGGAATCGACCACCGCCAGGGGCTTGACCTCCTTGGCGGCGGCGCCCAGAGGCGCCAGCAGGCAGGCGAGGCAGAGCGCGGCGGCGGCGCTTGAGATCGGGGTGCGGTTCATGATACCTCCGGCGCCGAGGGGCGCGTTGTCCGGCGTCCTAGAAGAAGGTGCCGAAGTTGAAGTGCGGTTCCCAGCCGGCCCCGCCGGCGCGATCGAACCCGTAGCCGTAGTCGAAGCCGATCGTGCCCATCATGGGCACCTCGACGCGCACGCCGAAGCCGGCGCCCTTGCGCAGGTTCGTGAAGTCGGCCTCGGTGAAGCTGTTCCAGGTGTCGCCCTGATCGACGAAACCTAGCAGCTGGACGGCCTTCGTCAAGGGATAGAGGATCTCGGCGTTCATGATCGTGTAGAAGCGCCCGCCGATGAAGCCGGGGTTGCCCCGGGGCACGACCTCCAGGTCCCGGTACCCCCGCAGCGGGTAGATCCGGTTGCCGCCGAGGCGGAACTTCTCGTAGTCCGGCACGCCGTCCGCCGAACCCAGGCCCACGATCAGGCCCAGCGAGGTGCGCAGGTTCAGGGCGAAGCCCCCGGGCAGCTTCTGGAAGTAGGACTGCTTCAGCTCGTGCTTGTGGTAGTCGATCTCGCCGCCGAGCAGGCCGCCCGACAGCTCGGCGCTGTAGGTGGTCTTCGACCCCTGCGTCGGGAAGAAGGGGTTGTCGGTGGAGTTGCGCGACAGGCTCAGGGTGACCGAGCTCTTGGTGCGCGGCCAGTCGACCTCGTCGAGGCGCTCGTAGGGGATGCCGTCGGCGCCGATCTGGTCCTCGAGCACGTCGAGGTAGTTCACGTAGGCCGAGCTGAAGTTCGACAGGCGCGTCTCGGACAGCTCGTAGCGCAGGCCGACGCGCGAGTAGCGGGTGCCGGGGATGCGGCGGCCGAGGCGCAGGGCGAGCCCCCTGACGCGGCTCTCGTAGAAGTCGTCGAAGTTGTACTGGTAGCGGTCGAAGAGGTCGGCCCCGACCAGCGTCGGGGTGCCGCGGAACCAGGGCTCGGTGAAGTTCAGGTCGACGTAGCGCTGCCGCGAGCCGAACTGCCAGGCCACGCCCAGGTTCTGGCCGCGGCCCCGGAAATTGGTCTCCTGGACCTGGATGAACCCGGTCGCCGAGGTCTGGGCGCTGTAGGCCATGCCGAAGGAGAACTGCCCGGTCTGCTTCTCCTTGACCTTCATCACGAGGTCGATGTCGCCCTCGGTGTCCGCGGGCGCGAAGTCGACCTGCACGTCCTCGAAGAAGCCCAGCTGGAAGATGTCGCGCTGCGAGAGGCCGACCAGGGAGTTGCTGAACACGTCCCCCGGGAAGACCTGCATCTCGCGCAGGACCACGGCGTCGTGGGTCTTCAGGTTGTCGACGACCTGGACGCTGCGCACCCGCGCCGGCGAGCCCTCGTGGAAGCGGAAGGTGAGCCCGACGACCTGGTCGCGGATGTGCCGCTCCGGCTCGATGGTGATGTAGATGTAGCCCGAGTCCCAGTACAGCGAGTGCAGGGCCTGCAGGGTCTCCTGGTACTCGCCCTCGCGGAAGGTCCGGCCCTTCTCCAGCGTGATCAGCCGCGCGACGGCGATGTCGTCGTAGACGACGTTGCCCTCCCAGTTCACGTCGCCGACGCTGTAGAGCGGGCCCTCGGTGACGCGCAGGGTCAGGTCGACCTTCGCGCGGTCCTCGACGAAGGCCAGCTCGTCCGCGTCGACCGTCGCGTCGAGGTAGCCGTGGTCCTGGTACCAGGCGACGATGCGCGCCTTGTCCGCCTCGAACTGCTGCTTCTTGAAGGTGGCGCTCTTGAGGAAGCCGCCCGTGGACTGCTTCATCTGCTTGCGCAGCTGCTCGTCGGTGAAGACCGCGTTGCCCTCGAACTCGATGCGGCGGGCCTTGATCTTGCCGCCCTCGTCGATCGTCACCACGACCGTCTCGAGGTTGCCGGCGTCCACCGTCGAGGAGTCGAGGTGGGCGGCCATGCTGTAGTAGCCCTTTTCCTGGTAGAGGACGCGCAGCGGTTCGAGCTCGCGGGTCAGCACCGCCGGGTTGGCGAACTGGCCGACCGCCGGCGGGTACGCCGTGCGCAGGTCCTCCTCCTTGACCTTCTCGTTGCCGCGGAAGACCACCTGGCGGATGCGGGGGAACTCCTGCAGGTTGATCGTGAGGCGCACGCCCGCCGCCTCGACCTGCCGGTAGACCCGCACGTCGGCGAACTTGCCGGTGGCGAAGAGGTTGCGGATGGCCGCGGCCACCAGGTCGGGCGAGTACTCGCGCCCCTCCTCCAGCTCCGACCACGACGCCACCTGGCGCGCGCCGACGGTCCGGGCGCCGACCACCTCGATGGCCGTGATCGGGGCGGCGGCGGCCGCGCCCGCCAGGCAGGCGGCGGCGATCGCCAGGACGGCCGCGCGCTGGGTCCAGTGGAGGTTCATCCCGTCTTTCCGGTTCGAGGTGCGGAGCAGCCGCGGAAAACCGGGGCATGGTAGCAGAGGGTACGCGCCCCGGCAACAGCGCAGCGCGCCGTCGGCGGGTTCAACGCGCGGCCGCCCGCGGGGTTCCCCCCGAATGTGGACGTCGCGGGTCCCGAACGCAAGAGCGGGGAGCCGCCGGCTCCCCGCCCACGCTCCCGCTGCGGCCCGGATCAGGCCCCGGCGACCGGGTCCACCGTCAGGGCCGCCGGCGCCCCGATCTCCGGGTGCGCCTCGATGGCGAAGGTGAGCTTGTCGTTGCCCGCGTCGACGCGCAGCACGCTCCCGCTGCGGATCTCGCCGCGCAGCAGCTTCTCGCTCAACGGGTCCTCGACGTACTTCTGGATGGCGCGGCGCAGGGGGCGTGCGCCCTGCTCGGGATCGTAGCCCACGCGGCAGAGGAAGTCCTTCGCCGCCGGCGAGAACTCGAACACGATCGCCATGTTCTTGAGCCGCTTGTTGACGTCCAGGAGCATGATCTCGACGATGTCGTGCATCTCCTTCTGTCCCAGCGAATTGAAGAAGATCAGCTCGTCGACGCGGTTCAGGAACTCGGGGCTGAAGGTGCGCTTGAGGTCCTGGTCGACCACCGAGCGCAGGCGCGTGTCGTGGTAGCCCTTCTGCTCGGAGTCGAAGCCCAGCGGCTTGCTCTCCTTGGCCCGGCGGCTGCCCACGTTCGAGGTCATGATCAGGACCGTGTTCTTGAAGTCGACGGTGCGGCCGAAGCTGTCGGTCAGCTGGCCGTCCTCGAGGACCTGCAGCAGGATGTTGAAGACGTCGTGGTGCGCCTTCTCGATCTCGTCCAGCAGGATCACCGCGTACGGCTTGCGGCGCACCTTCTCGGTGAGCATGCCGCCCTCGTCGTAGCCGACGTAGCCGGGGGGGGCGCCGACCAGGCGCGAGACGGAGAACTTCTCCATGTACTCGCTCATGTCGACGCGGATCAGCGACGTCTGGTCGCCGAACATGAACTCGGCCAGCCGCCGCGCGACCTCGGTCTTGCCGACGCCGGTGGGGCCGGTGAACAGGAAGGAGCCGATGGGACGGCGGGGATCCCGCAAGCCCGCCCGATTGCGCCGGATGGCCTTGGAGACGGCGTCGAGCGCGCCGGACTGCCCGATGATCCACTTGCCCAGCTCCTCCTCCATGCGCAGGAGCTTGCGGGTCTCCTCCTCCTCCACCTCGGACACCGGAATGCCCGTGATGTCGGCGATGACGCGGCAGACCAGGCGGGTGTCGACGATGGCGGCGCTGTCGCTCGACTCGACCTTCCAGTTCTTCTTGAGGTCCCCGAGCTGGCGCTTGAGCTCCTTCTCCTCGTCGCGGAAGCGGGCGGCCTTCTCGAACTCCTGGGCCTGGATGGCGGCCTCCTTCTCCTTGACCACCTCGTTGATCTGGTTCTCCATCTGGCGCAGGTCGGGCGGCACCACGGCCATCGACAGGCGGGCCCGCGAGCCGGCCTCGTCGATGACGTCGATCGCCTTGTCGGGCAGGGCGCGGCCGGAGATGTAGCGGTTGCTCAGCCAGACCGCGGCCTTGATCGCCTCGTCGTCGAACTTGACGCGGTGGTGGGCCTCGTAGCGGTCGCGCAGGCCGAAGAGGATGGCGACGGTCTCCTCCTCGCTGGGCGGATTGACGATCACGGTCTGGAAGCGGCGCTCCAGCGCCCCGTCCTTCTCGATGTGCTTGCGGAACTCGTCCATCGTCGTGGCGCCGATGCACTGGATCTCGCCGCGCGAGAGCGCCGGCTTGAGCATGTTGGAGGCGTCGATGGCGCCCTCGGCGCCGCCCGCCCCGACGATCGTGTGCAGCTCGTCGATGAACAGGATGATGTGCTCGTTCTCGCGGATCTCGGCCATGATCTGCTTGAGGCGCTCCTCGAACTGGCCGCGGTACTTGGTGCCGGCCACCACGCTGGCGAGGTCGAGGGTGACGATCTCCTTGTCGCGCAGGGTGCCCGGCACCTTGCCTTCGACGATGCGCGAGGCGAGGCCCTCGGCGATGGCGGTCTTGCCCACGCCCGGATCGCCGATCAGCACCGGGTTGTTCTTCTTGCGGCGCGACAGGATCTGGATCACGCGCTCGATCTCGCGGTTGCGGCCGATGGTCGGGTCGAGCTTGCCGTCGCGGGCCATGTCGGTGAGGTTGCGGCCGAACTGGTCGAGGACCGGCGTCTCCTGCTTCTTGACCGCCTTGTCGGCGTCGGCGGGCCGCTCGACCGTGCCCAGCATCTTCAGGACCTCGCGGCGGACCTTCTCGTGGTCGGCGCCCAGCTCCTGCAGGACGCGCGCGGCGACGCCCTCCCCCTCCTTGATCAGGGCCAGCAGGAGGTGCTCGGTGCCCACGTAGTTGTGGTTGTGGATGCGGGCCTCGTCGATGGAGATCTCCAGCACGCGCTTGGCGCGCGGCGTGAACGGGATCTCGCCGATGGTGATCGTCCCGCTCTGCGGGTTGACGATCTCCTCGATCGACTGCTGGATCTGCACGAAGTCGACGCCGAGGCGCTGCAGGACCCGCGCGGCGATGCCCTCGCCCTCGCGGATGATCCCCAGCAGCAGGTGCTCGGTGCCGATGTAGTCGTGCTGCATCCGGCCGGCCTCGTCGCGGGCCAGGAACAGGACCTTGCGCACTCTCTGGGTGAAGCGGTCGTTCATGCTCTCGCGCCTCCGTTCGCCGTGCTGGCCGCCGCGTGGCGGGGATCTTGCCGTCGCCGCGCTCAATATACAGCAGGTCGCCCGCCGGGACCACCGGCGGGGGTGCTCCCCGAGGTTATCGGTCGGCGTCGGAACGGCTTGAGCGCGCGATGGTCATCCCAGGCCGGCGGGAGCCGCGGCCAGGCGGCCGTCGCGCAGCTCCAGGATGCGGTCGGTGCGGGCGGCCAGGGTCAGGTCGTGGGTCACCACGATCAGGGAGCTGCCCTCGTCCCGGCCCAGGGACAGCAGCAGGTCGGCCAGCTCGCGGCCCTTCTGCAGGTCGAGGTTGCCGAAGGGCTCGTCGGCGAGCACGAGCCGCGGCGCGTTCATGTAGGCGCGGGCCACCGCGACGCGCTGCTGCTCGCCGCCGGACAGCTCGCCGGGGAGGTGGCCGGCCCGGTCGCCCAGGCCCATCCGGTCCAGCAGCATCAGCGCCCGCGCACGCGCCGCCGGCCCGGCCTCGCCGCGCAGCCGCGCCGGCAGCAGGACGTTCTCCAGGGCGGAGAAGTCCGGCAGCAGGAAGTGGAACTGGAAGACGAAGCCGACGCAGGCGCGGCGCCAGTCGGCCCAGCCGTCGGCGCCCAGGCCGGTCAGCGGCCTCTCCTCGTAGAGGATCTCGCCGGCGGTCGGGGCGTCCAGGCCGCTGACCAGGTTCAGGAAGGTGCTCTTGCCGGCGCCGCTGGGGCCGATGATGGCGACGTTCTCCGGCCGCCAGCGCGAAGTCGCAGCCCTGCAGGACGGTCACGGCCCCCCCGGCGCGGGGGAAGCTCTTGTCCAGCCGGCGGGCTTCGAGGATGGGTGCCACCGTCGCCTCTCTAGGTGTAGCGGATGATGTCCATGGGCCGCAGGCGCGCGGCCTCGCCGCTGGGCAGCAGCGTCGCCAGCAGGGTGATGACCAGCGCGGCCGCGGCCACGCCCAGGAAATCCCCCGCCTGGGCCACGACCGGCACGTGGTCCATGAAGTAGACGTCGCCGGGGATGCGGATGCCGACCTTGTCGAGGTACACGGTGCCCAGCCAGCCCAGCAGCGTGCCGAGCGCCGTGCCCCAGAAGCCGACGTAGCACCCCTCGATCAGGAAGATCGTCTGGATCTGGCGGCGCCGCGCGCCCATGGACAGCAGGATGCCGATCTCGCGCCGCCGCTCTCCCACCATCATGGTCAGGATGCCCACGATGTTGAAGGCCGCGACCAGGATCACCAGCCCCAGCAGCAGGAACATCATGACCTTCTCGTAGCGGACCCAGTCGAAGAGGTTGCGGTTCAGCTCGATCCAGTCGTTGGCGGCGTAGTCGAAGGGGCCCAGCTCGCGGCGGATGGCCTCGCCGAGCGCGGGCGCCGCCATCATGTCGCGGGCGCGCACGCCGACCGCCGTGACCCCGCCGGGCGCGTAGCCGAAGAACTCCTGCGCCGCCGCCAGCGGCATGTAGACGAAGCGGGCGTCGAAGTCGTAGAGGCCGGTGTCCAGGAAGCCGGCGACCACGAAACGCCGGCTCTCCGAGGCCAGGTTCTGCAGGTCGAGTTCGCCGCGGGGCGTGGTGATCACCAGGGTGTCGCCGAGGCCCGCGTAGAGCGAGGCGGCCAGCTCGGCGCCCACCACCACCGCCGGCGCGCCGGCGGCGCCGCGCAGGGCGCGCAGGCTGCCTTCGGGCGGCAGCAGGTGCCGCGACAGCGGGGTCACCGCCTCCTGCAGGTCGGGCTCGACGCCCCAGACCACGGCGGCGCGGTGCTGGGCCGGCACGCCGCGGCGGCCGAAGCTGGCGACCACCTCCTGGCGCACGAAGGGGGCCACGCCCTCCACGCCGGGCACGGCGCCGATGCGGTCCATGACCGCGCCCACGTCCCGCAGGCCCTCGGGGCGCGTCGAGACGATCGTCACCATGGGCATGTTGTCGACGAAGGTGCGGCGCAGTTCGACGTGCAGCCCGTTCATGATCGCCAGCGTCAGGTCCAGGACCATGACGCCGATCGTGATGCCGGCGATGGCCGTCGCCGTGACCCGGCTGACGAACCGGGAACGGCGGCGGCTGCGCAGGTGCCGACGGGCGATGTAGGCGGCGAAGCGCATGGGCCGCTCACTCCTCCGGTCGCATGGCGGGGAACAGCAGCACGTCGCGGATCGCGTTGCAGTCCGTGAACAGCATCACCAGGCGGTCGAGGCCGACGCCCAGGCCGCCGGTCGGCGGCATGCCGATCTCCAGGGCCTCCAGGTAGTCCTCGTCCATGACCTGGGCCTCGTCGTCCCCCTTGGCCCGCAGGTCCATCTGGTCGGCGAAGCGGCGGCGCTGCTCGCGCGGGTCGTTCAGCTCGGAGAACGAGTTGCAGATCTCGAAGCCGGCCACGAAGCCCTCGAAGCGCTCGACCAGGGCCGGGTCGTCGCGGTGCCCCTTGGCCAGCGGCGACAGCTCCTTGGGGTGGTCCATCACGAAGGTCGGCTGGATGAGGGTCGGCTCGACCAGTTCGCCGAACAGCGCGTCGAGGATCTTGTCGGCGCCCATCTCCGGCCGCACCGGCACGCCCAGGCGTTCGGCGTGGGCCCGCACCTCCTCGCGGCCGAGGCCGCGGAAGTCGACCCCGGTGCGCTCCTGCAGGCCGTCCAGGAAGCGCAGGCGCCGGAAGCCGCCGGAGAAGTCCAGCTCGTGGTCCCCGTACGCGATCCGGCCGTCGCGGCCGAACTTCGCGGCGAGCTGCCGCATGAGCTCCTCGACCAGGTCCATCATGTCGTGGTAGTCCCAGTAGGCCGCGTAGCACTCCATCATCGTGAACTCGGGGTTGTGGGTGCGGTCCATCCCCTCGTTGCGGAAGTCCTTGCAGAACTCGAAGACCCGCTCCAGGCCGCCCACGATCAGCCGCTTGAGGTACAGCTCGTCGGCGATGCGCAGGTAGAGGCGCTGGTCCAGCGCGTTGTGGTGCGTCGTGAAGGGGCGCGCCGTGGCGCCGCCGTACAGGGGCTGCAGGACGGGCGTCTCGACCTCCAGGAAGTCCCGGTCGATCAGGAAGCGGCGCACGTGGTCCAGCAGCGCCGAGCGCCGGCGGAAGCGGACGCGGGACTCGGGGTTCATGATCAGGTCGAGGTGGCGCTTGCGGCTGCGCAGCTCCAGGCTCATGTCGTGGAACTTCTCGGGCAGGGGGCGCAGGGACTTCGCCAGCAGCTGCCAGGCGGCGACGTGCACCGTCAGCTCGCCGGTGTTGGTCCAGAAGAGCTTCCCCGAAACGCCGATCAGGTCGCCCAGGTCCAGCAGCTTCTTGAAGGCCTCGTAGTCCTCTTCGCCCAGGTCGTCGCGCCGGGCGTAGATCTGGATGCGCCCCTCGCCGTCCTGCAGCGGCAGGAAGATCGTCTTGCCGGCGCTGCGCTTGGCCATGATGCGGCCGGCGATGCGGACCTCGGCGCCGGCGGCCGTGAGGGCGGCCTCGTCCGCGATCAGGCCGGCGCTGGTGTGCGTGCGGTCGTAGCGGTACGGGTAGGGCTCGCCGCGCTCGGCGAGGGCCTCCAGCTTGCGCAGGCGCTCCTCGACCAGGCGGTGCAGGGGCTGCGGCTCGTGCTCGGACACGGGGCCTCCTCGGCCGCTCAGCGGGCGGCGCGGCTGGTCTGGCGCAGGTACGCGTCGATGAAGGGCTCGAGATCGCCGTCCAGGACGCCGACGGCGTTGCCCGTCTCCTGCTCGGTGCGGTGGTCCTTGACCTTGGTGTAGGGCTGCAGCACGTAGGAACGGATCTGGCTGCCCCAGGCGATCTCCATCTTCTCGTCCTCGATGGCCGCCCGCTTCTGGCGCTCCTCCTCCAGCTTCCGCATGTACAGCTTCGCGCGCATCATCGTCAGGGCGCTCTCGCGGTTGCGCAGCTGGGAGCGCTCGCTCTGGCACTGGACCACCAGGCCGGTCGGCAGGTGGGTCATGCGCACGGCGCTGTCGGTCTTGTTGACGTGCTGGCCGCCCGCCCCGCTGGCGCGGAAGGTGTCGATGCGCAGGTCCTGCTCGTTGATCTCCACCTCGACCTCGTCCTCGATGAGCGGGAAGACGAACACCGAGGCGAACGAGGTGTGGCGCCGGCTCTGCGCGTCGAAGGGCGAGATGCGCACCAGGCGGTGCACGCCGGACTCGCTCTTGAGGTAGCCGTAGGCGAACTCGGATTTGATCTCCAGGATGGCGCTCTTGATCCCGGCCTCGTCGCCCGCCTGCAGGTCCAGGACCTCGAAGGCGAGCTTGTTGCGCTCGAGGTAGCGGCGGTACATGCGCAGCAGCATCTCCGCCCAGTCCTGGCTCTCGGTGCCGCCGGCGCCGGGGTGGATCTCCAGCAGGGCGCCGCGCGCGTCGTCCGGCCCGCTGAGCAGGAACTGGGATTCGAGGCGGTCCAGCTGCCGGACCAGCTCGTCGACGCCGTCGCGCACCTCCGCGGCCGCGCCCTCGTCCTGCTCCTGCTGGGCCAGTTCGGCCAGCACCCCGAGGTCGGCGGCCGACGACTCGGCGGCCGCGACCGGGTCCAGCCAACTCTTCAGCACGCGCTGGCGGCGGGTCACCTGCTCGGCGGCCGCCCGGTCCTGCCAGAAGCCCGGCTCGGACTGGCGCGCCTGCAGGGACGCGAATTCCGATTGCAGCTGCGGGAGGTCAAAGACCCTCCTTCAGGCGCGCGAGCCGGTCCTGCTGGGCGCGGAGTTCGTCGAACTGCTCCTTCATGGCCCCTCCCGGGGTGGCGCGTCCGGGCTGGTCAGCTCCGGCGCGCGGGCGGCGACCAGCGCGCGCACCGCGCGTCGCAGGTCTTCGGGTCCGCCCTCGTTCCTCAAGACGACGTCGGCGCGGGAGAAGGCGTCCAGCAGGGAACGCTGGGCCTCGGCGCGGACGCGGGCCGCCGCGGCGTCGAACCGGCCCGAGGCGGCCAGGCGGCTCACCCTGAGTTCGGGCGGGGCGTCGACCGCCACCACCAGATCCACCGGTCCGAACGGCGGAAGCAGAAAGTACACGGCGGCCTCCACGACCGCAAGACCCGGCTCCCTGGCCGCCGCCTCGTGCTCGCGCAGTCGCGCCTCGAGGCGCGCCGCCAGGCGCGGGTGCGTCAGGTCGTTCAGGCGCGCCAGGGCGCCGGGATCGGCGAAGACCAGCGCGGCGACCGCGGCGCGGTCCACCTCCCCCCCGCGCAGCACGGCGGGTCCCAGGACGGCCGCCAGGGCCGCCGGCATCCCCGGTTCCGCGAGCAGGGCCCGGCCCTCGGCGTCGGCGTCGACGACCCTCGCCCCCAGCGCGGCCAGCTCGGCGACGGCCAGCGACTTGCCCGCGCCGATGGGACCGGTCACCACCCAGCGCCGCAGGAGTCGTCCGTCCGGGCGGGGACGCTCAGCCATGGGCTTCCGCCCAGTCGGCGCCGTCGTGCACGTCCACGACCAGGGGCACGGCGAGCGTCGCGACCCGCTCCATGGCCGCGCGCACCAGGGCGGAGACGTCCGCGAGCTCGTCGCGCGGGACTTCCAGCAGCAACTCGTCGTGGACCTGCAGCAGCAGCAGCGCGCGCGAGCCGCCGTGGCGCAGCTCGCGGTCGACGCGCAGCATCGCCTGCTTGATGAGGTCGGCGGCGGCGCCCTGGATCGGCGTGTTGACCGCCATGCGTTCGGCCAGGCTGCGCCGGCGCGGGTCGTCGGACGCGATGTCCGGCAGCGGCCGCCGCCGGCCCGACATGGTCGTGACGAAGCCGTCGCGGCGGGCGGCCTCGCGCGTCGCCGCCACGTAGTCGCGGACGCCCGGATACGTCCGGAAGTAGGCGTCGATGAAGGCGGCCGCCTCGCGCACGCTCACCGTGATCCGGCGGGCCAGGGCGCGGGCGCCCATCCCGTAGATCACCCCGAAGTTGATGGCCTTGGCGCGCGAACGCATCTGCGTCGTCACCTCGGCCTCGGGCAGGCCGTTGATCAGGGCCGCCGTGCGGCGGTGCACGTCGCCGGCGGCGTGGAAGGTGGCGATCAGCTCCGCGTCGCCGCTGAGGTGGGCCAGCAGCCGCAGCTCGATCTGCGAGTAGTCGGCCGAGAGGAAGACCGCGCCCGGGTCGCGCGGCACGAAGGCGCGCCGGATCAGGCGGCCGTTCTCCGTGCGCACCGGGATGTTCTGCAGGTTCGGGTCCGAGGACGACAGGCGCCCCGTCGCCGCCACCGCCTGGTTGAACGAGGTGTGGACCAGGCCGTCGTCCCGGTTCACGAGCTGCACGAGGGCATCGACGTAAGTGCCCATGAGTTTTGCTAGTTGTCGATGTTCGAGCACCAGGGCGGCAGCGGGTGCGCCGACGCGAGGTCCTCCAGGACCGAAACGTCGGTGCTCCAGCCCGAGGAGGTCTTCTTGGACGGTTTCAGCTTCAGGCGCTCGAACAGGACGTCGGCCAGCTGCTTCGGGCTCTGCACGTTGAACGGGCCGCCGGCCAGCTCGTGGATGCGCACCTCGAGCTCGGCGAGCTCGGCGCGGAACCGGTCGCCGACCGTGGCCAGGAAACCCGTGTCGATGCGGATGCCGCGGCGCTCCATCCGGTAGAGGACCTCCGAGAGCGGCATCTCCAGGTCGTGGAACAGCCGCTGCAGGTCGGGCGCCGCCGCGAGTTCCGCCGCGAAGACCTCGCGCAGGCGCAGGGTCAGGTCGGCGTCCTCCGCCGCGTAGGTGCAGAGGCGGTCCAGGGGCACGCCCAGGATGTCGCGCACGCGGTCGTTGTCGGCGAAGAGGCCGGCGTAGGGGATCGGCGTCATGCCGAGCCGGTCCTTGGACAGTTCGTCGAGACCGAAGCTCAGGCGCGACGGGTCCAGCACGTAGGCGGCCACCATGGTGTCGAAGCGGGGGCCGTCCAGGGGCAGGCCGTGGCGGGCCAGGATCCACTCGTCGAATTTCAGGTTCTGGCCCACCTTCTCGCGCGTCGGGTCCGCCAGGACCGGGGCGAGCAGGGGGCGGATCCACGCCAGGTGGTCGATCTCGGCGGCGGCGGCGAAGAGGGAGCCCTGGGCCTCGCCGCGCCGCTCCAGCGCCGGGACGTAGACCGCGGCGCCGGGGCGGCAGGCCAGCGAGATCCCCACCAGGCGGGCGCGGTCGGTGCGCAGCCCGTCGGTCTCGGTGTCGACGGCCAGGGGCGCGCCCGGGGGCAGCGCCGCCAGCCAGGCCGCCAGGTCAGCCGGCGTCGCCAGCAGGCGGTAGTCCGGTCCGTCCGACGCACCCGGCAACGTCGGCGCGGGCGCGACGTCGGCAGGTGCGGCGTCGGCAGGTGCGGCGTCGGCAGGTGCGGCGAAGGACGGTGCAACGACGTCCGGGGCGTCCCGAGGGACGGGCCCGCCGTACCCGCGCGCGGCCAGACGGTCGCTCAGCGCCTGGACCTGCCGCAGGCCCAGATCCGCGAACAGCGCGCGCGAGGCCTCGTTCGCGGGCAGCACCGTGCGCATCGCCGCCCAGTCCGGCGTCATGGGGACGTGCTCGTCGATGGTGAACAGGCGGCGCGAGAGCTCGACCTGATCGCGGTTCTCCAGCAGGATGCGGCGCAGGCGCGCGGTGACGCCGGGCCGCCCGAGATCCCGGTACAGCTCGTCGAGCGAGCCGGCTTCGGCCACGAGCTTGGCCGCGGTCTTGATGCCGATGCCGGGGGCGCCGGGGATGTTGTCGCTGCTGTCGCCGCAGAGGGCGAAGACGTCGACCAGCGTGCGCGGCGCCACGCCGAACTCGCGTTGCACCTCCCGCGGCCCGACCTCGACGATCTCGGCGCCGCGCGCCCCGGGCTTGAGCATGCCCGTCCGTTCGTCCAGCAGCTGCTGGAAATCCTTGTCGCCGGTGTAGAACCACACCCGTTCGGCCACGTCGGCGCTGAGGCGGGCCAACGTCCCCATGAGGTCGTCCGCCTCGAAGCCGTCCTGCTCCAGCACCGCGACGCCCCAGGCGGACAGCACCTCCCGCAGCCGCGGCAGCTGGGCGGCGAGTTCCGGGGGCATGGGCTTGCGGTTGGCCTTGTAGGCGGGGTACATCGCGTGCGGAAGACGGGACCGGGGCGGTCGAAGACCACGGCCAGGTGTTCCGGCCGCCGCTCCTCGATCACGCGCAGCACGCCCATGCAGAACCCGAAGGCGACGGACGTCGGCTCCCCGGCCGGCGAGGACAGCGGCCGGCCCGCGAACGCGAAGTGCGCCCGGTAGACCAGGGCCGAGCCGTCGACCAGGATCAGCGACACGGGAGGTCCTTTCCGCCGCCGTACAGACGACGCTCGCGGACGTAGGTCGCGACGGCCGGCGGCAGCAGGTCCGCGGCCGGCTCGCCGCGCCGCAGGCGGTCGCGGATCTCGCGGCTCGCGGCCGGCGCCGCGAAGTCCGGCAGCACCGTCGACCCCGGCGGCAGCGTCGCCGGATCCGGAGCCCGCCCGTCGCGGGCGATCACGAGCGGGCTGGCCAGCTCCAACACGCGCTGCGGCCGGCGCCAGCCCGACAGGCCGCGCCAGGCGTCCTCCCCCAGCACGAGGAGCAGCCGGTCGTGCGGGTGGAGCCCGGCGAGCGTCTCGAGCGTGTCCACGGTCCAGCTCGGGCCGTCCCGTCCCAGCTCGCCGTCCCAGACCTCGACGCCGTCGAGACCCGCGACGCCGAGGCGCACCATGGCCAGACGGTCGGCGCCCGTCGCCTGCGGCGGCGGCTTCAGGGGCGAGCGACCCGCGGGCACCACCAGCACCCGGTCGCAAAGGTCGTGGGACAACAGTTCGCGGATCACGGCCAGGTGGCCGCGGTGGAAGGGGTCGAAGGCGCCGCCGAATACCGCGAGCCTCATGTCACCGCCGGCTTCACGGCGCGGCGGCCGGCAACCCGTCCAGCAACCGGCGCGCCTCGGCCGCGTGCCGGCTGTCCGGGAGCTCGCTCAGCAGCATCTCCAGGACGGCGCGGGCCCGCGGCGCCTCGTCCCGGCGCAGCGCGAGGCGGGCGCGGTCCAACAGGATCCGATCGCGGTGCCGCGTCTCCGGCTCCTCGACGATGAGCCGGTCGAGGGTGACCGCCATCGCGTCGGGCTTGTGCAGCTGGCTGTAGACCTCGACCATGCCGAGCTGCTTGAGCGCCAGCATGTCGCTGATCTCCACGAGGTGGGCGCGGGCCGCGTCGGCCCGCGTCGAGGCGGGGTAGATCTGCAGGAAGCTGCGGAACAGCACCCGGGCCTCGCGGGCCGGCGTGACGTCGCGCTCCACGCCGCCCACCTGGAGCAGGTGCGAGCGGGCCTCCTCGAACAGGGCTTCTTCCACCAGCTCGCTGTTGGGGTACTCCTGGCGCAGGATCTGCAGCTCGACCGTGGCGAGGGGGTACTCCTCGGTGGCGACGTAGGACCTGGCCTTCTCCAGCTGGGCGCGCGCGGCCAGGCTGTCGGTCGGGCTGCGGCGCAGGAACGCGGTGTAGGCGTCGACGGCCTCGCGGTGCTTGCCGCGGTCGGCGTAGGCCAGCGCGCGCTCGTAGGAGCCGGCGGGGTGGGGGTTGGTGTAGCCGCAGCCGGCGAGCGCGGCGGCCAGGCCTGCCGCCAGGATCAGCAGCGGCCATCTCGGCGTCAGACGGGTTGCCTGCACGAGTCCTCCCGGGTTCCGGCGCCGGATCAGTTGCCGGAGTTGGCGAAGTAGACCGCCACGAGGCCGGTCAGGGCTCCCATGACGACGAGTTCCTCGAGGATCGCGCGCATCCCGCCCTCGGCCGGCTCCGCGGTGGTGAAGTCGTAGGCGGGCGCGTCCACGGCGGCGAAGTGCCGCGCCGCGATCCGGTCGGCGTAGCCGCGGGTCAGGCGCCGGTCGAGCAGCAGGCGTCCGGTCGATTTCTCCAGCACCGTCACCTGCACGACCGCCTGGAACTCCCGGTCCAGCCAGCGGCGCCAGAGGCCGAAGCGGCGGCCGACGCGCGGGTAGCTCAAGTCCACGTCTTCGATGTAGTAGCGGAACTCGTAGTCCGCCCGGACCTCGGGCGCGGTCTTGGTCGCCGCCACATCCGATTCGTCGAGCAGGACCTCGTGCCCGGCGGCCGTCAGTTCGGCGAACACGGCCGTGTCGAACAGCGGCTGCGCGGTGTGCTTGGAGCGGGGGCGCAGCGCGACGCTGGCGCTGTCGGGCGGCAGGACCGCGGCGGCCTCCCGCACGATGTCCGCGAACAGGGCGCGGGCCAGCCACAGGTTCGTCTGCACGGTGTCGGGCCCGGCGGCGGCGAACGACGAACCCTCCTGGCCCGCGGCGGCGCCGGCCGCGGCCGGGCACAGGGCCAGGCTCAGGATCAGGGACGTCGCGACGGCGGCGATCAGTCTCATCAGGCTTCCTTTCCCCGCGGCGCGGCGCGCACGCCCAGGACGTCGAAGGGCGTGACGGCGGCGAAGCGGGCCGTGAGCCAGTCCCCGGCCGAGAGGCCGCGCCCGTCGAGCAGCACGACCCCGTCCGTGTCGTACGCGAAGTGGCGGCTGCGGGCGACGGCGACCGGCCCCGCGGCCAGCGAACGCGGATCGGCGGTGCGGGGTTCCCGATCTTCGGGATCCCCTTCTTCCAGATCACCCGCGGCGAGGTCGGCCAGCAGGTCGCCCCACTCGGCGCCGTCGCCGACGCCGTCCACGACGAGCTCGAACTCGCCACCCAGCCTGGACAGCTGCCGCTCGCGGGCGATGTCCACCTGGAGGTCCGTCAGGCGGGCCTCGCGGTCGGCGACCTCTTCGGGGTCCGGCGCGTCGTCGAAGTCCGCGCCGGCGGTCCCCGCCTCGGGAGAATAGCGGTAGGTGCCCACGTGGTCAAACCGGATGCGCTCGAGGAAATCGGCCGCGGCCTCGACGTCCTCTTCCTGCTCGCCGGGGAAGCCCAGCAGCAGCGTGGTGCGCAGCACCAGGTCGGGTCGCTCGCGGCGCAGCTCCTCGAAGAAGCGCGCCAGCTTCTCGGTGTCGAAGGGCCGGTTCATGCGGCGCAGCACCGCCGGCGACGCGTGCTGGACGGGCATGTCCACGTAGGGCAGGACCTTGGGCAGGTCGAGCAGGCGCCGGAAGCGGTCCAGGCCGATCAGGCCCGGGTAGAGGTAGTGCAGCCGCAGCCAGCGCAGGCCGTCGACCTCCCCCAGCGCCGCCGCGAGGTCGTACAGGTCCTCGCCGGCGCCGCGGCCGTAGTCGCTGGTGTTCTGGGACACCAGCATCAGCTCGCGCACCCCGCGCGCCGCCAGGCGGCGGGCCTCGTCGGCGAGCTCGGCCACGGGCCGCGAGCGCTGGTCGCCGCGGATCAGCGGGATGCGGCAGAACGAGCAGCGGAAGTTGCACCCCTCGGACACCTTCATGAAGGCCAGGTGCGGCGGCGTCAGCAGGGGCCGGTCGGCCATCCCGTCGTAACGCACGTCCTCGGGCCTCGCGACGGGAACCCGGTCCTGGCCGAGCTCGAGGGCGTCGAGCAGGCGGTCGAAGTTGCCGACGCCGTTGACCAGGTCGATCGCCGGGTGCTCGCGCGCGAGGCGCTCGCCGTGCTCCTGGGTCAGGCAGCCCGTCACCACCAGGGTGCGGGCGCCCTTGGCGGCGCACATCTCGGCGATGGCCGCGTAGCTGTCGAGCCGGGCCGCCTCGATGAAGCCGCAGGTGTTCAGCACCCAGATGTCGGCGTCGGCGGGGTCGGCCGCGACGGGGATGCCCCGCGCGGCGAAGCGGCCGAGCAGCGCCTCGCTGTCCACCAGGTTCTTGTCGCAGCCGAGGGTGCGGCAGTGGACGGCGCGGCGGCTCATGTGAGGCGGTCCTCCTCGAACTCGCGCAGGGCGTTGAGGTCGTCGGGTTTCATGACGACCTCGCGGGCCTTGCTGCCGATGAAGGGCCCCACCACGCCGGCCTGCTCCAGCAGGTCCATGAGCCGGCCGGCGCGGGCGTAGCCGACCTGCAGCTTGCGCTGCAGCATGGAGGTCGAGCCGTGCTGGGACAGCACGATGATCTCGCGCGCCTTCTCGAACAGGGGGTCGTCCTCGAGGTCCAGCCCGACGGCCTCCTCGCGCTCCTCGTCCAGGGTGATGGGACGCGTCACGTCCTTGAACTGGCGCCAGTGGGCGGCCAGGGCCTCGCACTCCTCGATGTCGATGAAGGCGCCGTGGACGCGCACCGGCGTGGCCCGGCCCGGCTGCAGGTAGAGCATGTCGCCCTTGCCCAGGAGCTTCTCGGCCCCGTTCGCGTCCAGGATGGTGCGCGAGTCGTTCTTCTGGATGACCCGGAAGGCGATGCGGCAGGGGATGTTGGCCTTGATCACGCCGGTCAGCACGTCGACGCTCGGGCGCTGCGTGGCCAGCACCAGGTGGATGCCCACGGCGCGCGCCTTCTGGGCGATCCGGGTGATCGGCATCTCGATCTCCTGGCCGAGCTGGATCATGAGGTCCGCCAGCTCGTCGACGATGCACACGTAGTAGGGCATCGGCTCGGTGACCGCGACGCCGTCGTCGCCCGCGATCTCGCCGGCGGCCACCTTGCGGTTGTAGCCCTCGATGTTGCGCACGCTGTGGCGCGAGAGGCGCCGGTAGCGGTGGTCCATCTGGGCTTCCATCCACTTCAGGGCCCGCAACGCGTCCTTGGGGTCGGTCACCACCGGCAGCAGCAGGTGCGGGATGTCGTTGTAGACGTTCAGCTCCAGCATCTTGGGATCGATGAGCAGCAGTCGGACCAGGGAGGGGTCGCAGCGCAGCAGCAGCGAGCTGATCATGGCGTTGACGCAGACGCTCTTGCCGCTGCCGGTCGAGCCGGCCACCAGCAGGTGGGGCTGGTCGGCGAGGTCGATCGTCACCGCCTCGCCGAAGACGTCGCGGCCCAGCACCACGCTCAGCGGGGTGCGCATGCGGTCGGCGGCCTGGACGAAGACCTCCTTCATCGAGACGATCTGCTGCGTCGGGTTGGGGATCTCGATGCCGACGGCCGCCTTGCCGGGGATGGGGGCCTCCATGCGGATGGAGCGGGCCTTCATCGCCAGGGCCAGATCGTCCGAGCGCTGCACGATGGCGTTGACCTTGATCCCGGACGCGGGCTGGTACTCGTAGGTGGTCACCACGGGTCCGGGCCGCACGTCCTTGACGGCGCCCTCGACGCCGAAGGAGCGCAGCGTCTCCTCGAGCAGGTCGGCGGCGGCGTGCAGCAGCTCCTCGGCGACGGCCACGCGGTCGGTCGGCGGCTCGCGCAGCACCGAGAGGTCGGGCAGCGGCAGCGACATCGCCGGGTCCACCAGCCCCGAGGTGACCTCGGGGAACGCTTCGGCCTCGCCGCCCGCCGCGGCGCGGCGGCCCGCCGTCGCCGGCGGCGTCCAGTCCTCGTCCCCCGCCGCCGACCGCTCGGGAGCAGGGGGGGCGTGCACGATGCGCGGCGTCGCGGCGGCCGCCGGTTCGGCCGGGGCCTTGGCGGTCGCGAGCGCCGCCGGCGCGACGGCGGGAACGACGGCGCGTCGCCCGGCCTCGTCCTGGACCGTCGCGGCCGCGCCCCGCCACGTACGGGCGATGCCCCTCAGCAGGCGCCAGGGCGAGAGCAGGAGCCAGGCCAGCCCCCGCCAGGCGGCCGCCAGCCCCGTGCCCAGGGCCGCGCCCCAGGGTCCCAGACGGCCCAGGAGCGCCGGCAGCCAGGGGTGGGTGGCCCGCAGCAGGGCGGTCAGCAGCAGGAACGACAGGAAGATGCCGGCGCCCCAGCGCCCGAACAGGGCGCCGAAGCCGTAGGCGAGACCGTACCCGGGCGCCCCTCCCCACGCCGCGGCCAGCGGCGTCGGCAGGGGCCAGCCGGACTGCCCCAGCCAGGCGGCCGAGGCCAGCCACAGCGGGACCAGCCGGCTGCCCAGGAACAACCGCGACGCCTCGCCGCGCGCCAGCAGGGCCAGGCCGCGGATGGCCAGCAGCGCCGGCAGGGCCCAGCACCACAGATCGCCCAGAGCCGCGCGCACCGTCAGCGCGACCAGCGCGCCGACCGGTCCGCCGGGATTGCCGGGCGCCACCGGGGCGGCGCCTGGCAACCCGTTGGCCAGCGACCACCAGGCGGCCGACGGCCCGGCCAGGGCGATCGCCGCGTACACGGCCAGCGCCAGGTGCAGCAGGCCGGCCAGGCGGGGGGACCGCCACCAGCCGCCGGGATCGGGTGGGTTACGCTTCTTCCGCGACGACACGGGCTTCGATCGCCTCCTTGAGACCTGACATCTCCGTGTCGAGGAACTTGGTGGTGGCCTTCCCCTGCAGGAAGATGGGGTTGCGCAGGACCTCGCGGTGGAAGGGGATCGAGGTGGGCACGCCCTCGATGACGCACTCCTGCAGCGCGCGGGACATCCGGCGGACGGCCTCGTCGCGGTCCTTCCCGAAGGTGATCAGCTTGGCCAGCAGCGAGTCGTAGTAGGGCGGCACCTGGTACTCGCTGTAGATGTGGCTGTCGACCCGCACGCCGGGGCCGCCGGGGGCGTGGAAGAAGAAGATGCGGCCCGGGCAGGGCATGAAGTCGCGCGACGGGTTCTCCGCGTTGAGGCGGCATTCCAGGGCGTGGCCGCGCAGCACGACGTCGTCCTGGCCGAAATCCAGCGGCACGCCGGCGGCCACCGCGATCTGCCACTTCACCAGGTCGATGCCGGTGATCATCTCGGTGACGGGGTGCTCGACCTGGATGCGGGTGTTCATCTCCATGAAGTAGAAGGAGCCGTCCTCGTCCAGCAGGAACTCCACGGTGCCGGTCGAATCGTAGCCGACGCGGGCGGCCAGCTGGACCGCGGCCTCCCCCATGCGCCGGCGCAGATCGGGCGACACGGCGGGCGACGGCGCCTCCTCGATGAGCTTCTGGTGGCGGCGCTGCACCGAGCAGTCGCGCTCGCCCAGGTGGACGATGTGGCCGTGCTTGTCCCCGAGCACCTGGATCTCGATGTGCCGCGGGTTCTCGAGGTACTTCTCGACGTAGACGCCGTCGTTGCCGAAGGACGCGCCGGCCTCGGCGCGGGCCGTGGCGTAGCTCGAGCGCAGCTCCTCGTCGTTGCGCGCGACGCGCATGCCCTTGCCGCCGCCGCCGGCGGTGGCCTTGATGATCACCGGGTAGCCCGCCTGCGCGGCGAACGCGGCCGCCTCGTCGGCGCTCTCCAGCAGGCCGGGGCTGCCCGGCACCGTGGGCACGCCGGCCTCGGTCGCCGTGCGCTTGGCCTGGGCCTTGTCGCCCATGCTGCGGATGACGTCGGCGGTGGGGCCGATCCACACGAAGTCGTTCTCGATGCAGATCTCGGCGAAGCCGGCGTTCTCGGCCAGGAAGCCGTAGCCGGGATGGATGGCGTCCGCCCCGGTGATCTCGGCCGCCGCGATGATGTTGGGGATGTTCAGGTAGCTCTCGGCGCTGGTCTTCTGGCCGACGCAGACCGACTCGTCGGCGTACTTCACATGCAGGCTCTCGGCGTCGGCGCTGGAATGCACGGCGACGCACTGGATGTCCATCTCGCGGCAGGCCCGCATGATGCGCAGGGCGATCTCGCCGCGGTTGGCGATGAGGATCTTCTCGAACATCCGCGTCTCTCCTGTCGTGGCGGGGTGCGGTAACGGGCGCGGCGGCCGCCGGATGATTGTCCGGCCGGGGCCGGAAAATGGCAAGCCTGGAAGCGGGACGGGAGCGGCGCGCGCCCCCGCGGGAACGCGCGCCGCCGCTCGGGGTCGGGTCAGGCGGGGTCCACGAGGAAGAGGATCGCCTCGGCTTCCACCGGCGTGGCGTTCTCGACCAGGATCTCCTTGATGGTCCCGCCGAATTCCGCCTCGATCTCGTTCATGACCTTCATGGCCTCGATGATGCACAGGGTCTGGCCCTGCTTGATGACGTCGCCCGCGCTGACGAAGTTCGGCGCGTCGGGTGACGGGGCCCGGTAGAGGGTGCCGACGATGGGCGAGCGGATCTCGCGCCATTTCGCCCGTTCGGGATTGGCGGCGGCGACGGCGGGGGCCGCGGTGTCCACGGTTGCCTGCGGCTGGGCCGGGGCCGGGGGCAGCGAGGCGGCGTAGGCCACGTGGGCCGACGGCGCCGCGTGCTTCTGGATGCGGATGGTCGTGTCCTTGTCGATCACTTCGAGTTCGTCGATGCGGCTGTCCTCGACCAGCTTGACCAGCTCGCGCACCTTGTTGAGATCCATGGTCTCCCCTTCCGGCCGGGGGCGTCAGACGCGCCCGAGGTACTTGCCCGTGCGGGTGTCGATCTTGAGGATCTCGCCCTCCTCGATGAACAGCGGCACCTGGACGACGAGCCCCGTCTCGAGGGTCGCCGGCTTGGAGGCGCCCTGGGCGGTGTCGCCGCGCAGTCCGGGATCGGTCTGGGCCACCTTCAGTTCGACGGTGTTGGGTGCCTCGACGGTCACCGGCACGCCGTCGCGCAGCAGCATGCTGACAGTCTCGCTCTCCTTGACGTACTTGGCCACGTCGCCCAGCGTGTCCCGGGGCAGCGAGATCTGCTCGAAGGTCTCGAGGCTCATGAAAGTCAGGAAATCGCCGTCGACGTAGAGGAACTGGAAGTCGCGGCGTTCGAGCCGGACCTCCTCGAACCTCTCGCCGGAACGGAAGGTATCCTCGACGACCTTCCCGGTGGCGACGTTCTTCAGCTTCGTGCGCACGAAGGCCGAGCCCTTGCCCGGCTTGACGTGCTGGAAATCGACGATGGCCCAGAGGCTGTTCTTGTAGTTCAGGACCATGCCGTTGCGAAAATCGCTGGTGTCAGCCAACTCGGTCTCTCCTGTACGGGTTGCGCCCCGTCGGGCAGCGTGAAAAAGCCCACCATTGATAACATCTGTTCCGCGGGAAGGCAATCAGGCGTTGCCGTCGCCCAGCAGCCCCCGCACGCCCCGCAACGCGAGGCGGTAGCTGTCGACGCCGAAACCGCAGATCGAAGCCCGTACGACGTCCCGCAGCAGGTTCTGGCGGCGGAAGGGTTCGCGGGCGTCGGGATTGGATAGGTGGACCTCGACCACCGGCACGGCGACGCTGAGCAGCGCGTCGCGCACCGCCACCGAGGTGTGGGTGTAGGCGGCGGCGTTGACCACCAGCGCGTCGGCCTCGTCACCCCAGCGGTGGATCAGGGCCACGAGCTCTCCCTCGGCCTCGGTCTGGTGGCAGACGACGCGCAGGCCCAGCGCCTCGCCTTCGGCCGCGCAGACGGCGTCGAGCTGCGCGAGCGTGAGGGCCGGGTAGTGCTCCGCCTCGCGCCGGCCGAGCCGGCTCAGGTTCGGACCGTTGAGGATCGCGACCAGGTGCGCGCTCACGCCGGGCCGTCCCGCTGCCGGTCGAGCCAGGCATCGAAGCGGGCGCGGTTGGGATCGCGCGGGGGCGTCTCGGCGATGGCGCCGCCCGCGAAGATGCCGGTCGGCGCCGCATCCCGCGCCGCTTCCTGCACCGCGGCCGCCTTCGCCTCGACCGGCGTCTCGGCCGTCGCGTCGACCGCCTCCAGGGCGGCGATCTCGCGGGCCACGTCCTCGCGCTCCGGGTGCTCGGCCAGCAGCCGGCGCAGGATCGCGAGCGCCTTCTGGCGATGCCCCTGGGCCAGGTAGATCTCGGCCAGGGTCTGGGTCAGGAAGCGTGGGGTCGCACCGATGTCCGCCGCGGGTGCGGGCGGCGCCGTCGCCGGCCCGCTCTCCCCGGGCGGGGTCCACGGCGTGCCGTCCCGTGGGGCCGCCGCTTCGGCGGCGGGCGCGTCGCCGGCGTCCCCGTCGGCGAGGGTCGTGTCGGGCTCGGCCGCGGCAGCGACGACCGTGTCAGCCGCGGGGTCGTCGCCGGCCGCCGCCCCGCTCGCCGCGACCTCGTCGGCGACGGGCGCGCGATCCGGAAGCGCCAGCAGCAGCGGCGCCTCGCGGTGGCCGGGATCCCGGTCGAGCACCTCGCGGGCGAGGTCGCGCGCGTCGGCCGCCCGTCCCTGGTCCCGCCGCACGCGGGCCAGGACGACCCGCGCCGACAGGGAGTCGGCGCACCGGCCGATCCCCTCCTCCAGCAGGGCCGAGGCGGCTTCCAGGCGACCCGTCGCGCGGTAGAGGTCGGCCAACGGGATGAAGAACCGGCCACGGGGCCGGCGATCCTGCTGCATCTCGAAGTAGCGGATCATGCGATCGTGGGTCAACGCCGTGTCCTTCCGCCGCCCGGGAACCTCGCCTGCGGACCGACTGTCGGTCGGTCGACCAGTCTAGGCACCCGCCCGGCCCCCCGTCAAGCCGCCCCCCGGGAATCGTTCACAAGATACCCAACCAGGGGCCCAGCAGTTCCTGGAACCTGCCGACCAGCAGCGCCACGCGCCCCATGACGGCCGAACCGAACGAGGCCCCGAAGGTGATCATCAGCACCAGCAGGCCCCAGCGGGCCACCCGCCCGTAGGCGCCCCGCTGTTCGCGCGTGTTGACGAAGTAGATCAGGCCGCTGACCGTGCCGGCCAGCACCAGCAGTTGGGCCAGGCTCTCCTGCCAGAGCCAGCGGCCGGCCGACGTCGGGGCCAGCCCCGTGCCGATGGTGGCCTCGATCTGGTAGAGGAAATCCGACCTCAGGTAGCGCACCAGGGAATAGCCGGCCGTGGTGCCGAGGGCGAACGCGGTGGGCCACTTGCCGAGCCAGGCCAGCCGCGGCCACAGGCGCGCCAGCATCAGCAGGCCCAGCGCCGCGGGGATCAGGGCCACGGGATCCCAGGCGCCCACCGGCGCCTCGGGGCTGGACCAGCGGCCCGCGGCCGGGAAGAGCTTCAGCACCAGCGCCGGCCAGAGGGTCGTCCAGAAGCCCATCACCATCCAGTAGGCCGCCGACACGCCGACGAACACGTGTTCGGCGAACTTGTAGAACGGGTTGTCCCGCCAGAGGAAGGAGAAGACCATCAGGGTCAGCAGCGCGCCGATCCAGACCTGCAGGTCCCCGCTGAGGTGGATGGCGGCGATCACGGCGACCTCCGCCGCGCGAGGCGGCGCAACACCAGGCCCGCGTTGCCCAGCAGGATGAAGGCGACGATCACCAGATGCGCGGCCGACTGGGGCCCCATCCCGCGGGTGGCCGCCTGGTTGGCGGCCGTGAACTCGGGGTGGCCCCGGGCGAGCGCGGCCTCGTATTCGGCCGCCCCTTTCAGGGCGCTCATCAGGCCGAGGATCTGCAGGGGGTAGTAGGGGAAGAACTGCGGCGCGCCGACGCCGGTGCAGCCGCCCGCGAGCGGCACGTCGAGCACGTCGCCGGCGTACAGGATCCACTCCTTGAGACCCGGCTGGCCCGCCGACAGGCTGACGATCAAGCCGAAGTCGCCGAGGCCCCTCACGCCGCGCAGCCGGGACGTCCCGCAGCGGCCGGCCGGTCACGTCCGTGGGGTAGCGCGCGGTCAGCGAATCGCGCAGGCTGTTGATGAGCATCTCCCCGCCGACCTGGAAGCCGAGCGAGACCCAGTCGCGGGCGGGGACGGCCTGCGGGAACTCCCGCGCGATGACGCGCTCCTCCACGCGCGAGATCATGTTGTTGCCCGTGGGGTACAGCGACATGTAGCAGATCGGGTGTCCGGTCAGCAACGCGTGCTGCGTGAGGGCGTCGGCCATGGGCTCCAACTCGGGCGCCGAGCTGGGCGAGTAGTCCAGCGACAGCAGGATCGGCGCGCCGTCCGGCAGGTTCTCGATGCGGTCGTAGATCGGCTGGACGACGGAGGTGGCCCGGTCGGGCGTGCTCACGCCCGAGAGCAGCGCGGCCACCACCACCACCGCCAGCACCAGGAAGATCCAGCGCCGGTCCAGGGTCTCGAGCCAGGAGGCGATCCGGTCGCAGCGGTCGTTCATGAGCCGTCGCCTCCGGAACGGGGGTCCTTCTCCACGCCGGCGATCATGCGCACCGCCAGGGCGATGACGCCCAGGGCGATCCCGATCATCAGGGCCCGCTGCCCGGCGGTGTTGGGCACGCGCAGGATCCAGAGGGACAGTTCCTCGACCCGCAGGAAGGCCAGCGGTTCCGGGACCCAGGCCGTCAGGTGGCGCCCGGCGGGGATGCGGCCGAGCAGGACGATCAGGGCCGAGGCCAGCAGCAGGCTCGACTCCAGGGAGCGCGCGCGGAAGGCGCGGTACGACGCCGAGGCGATGTAGAAGGCCAGCAGGCTGTAGAGCGTCGCGTGCAGGGGGCTGAGCACGGCGTCGAACACCGCGGTCAGCCAGCTGCCGGGCGCGGTGACGTCCCCCTGCAGGCCCGGGGGGCCGCCCAGCTTGGCCGTGCCGATCACCAGCACGATCAGGAACGAGACCAGGGTGACCAGCGAGTAGTACCGGTCCGGGCCGCGGTCCCGGACCTTCACCAGGTGCGTCGCGACGAGGTTCAGTCCGCCCAGCAGGAAGGCGAAGACCGCGAGGATGCTGAACCAGGTGGCGAACTCCTGGTCGGCGAAGGCCAGCAGCCGCTGCCCGAACGGCGCCTCGCTCCCCTCGGGCCGCGCGACGAAGGCCGAGGCGATCAGCAGCAGCGCCACGACGGTCAGGATGATCTGCGGCACGCGCTGCTTCACGCCGCTCACCCCGCCCTGAAGACGTTGAGGAAGGCGTCGCGCAGGAACAGCCACGGCTGCGCCCCGGTCACGTCCGCGAGGGTCGCCACGAGGCTGCCCGCGACGAGGCAGGCCGCGGCCGCCAGCTTGCAGAGGTCCTGGCCCCGCAGGCTGCCGAGGCGGGCGGCGTCGCCTTCCAGGGAAGCCCCCGCGGCGAAGAGTTCCTCGCCGATCAGCACGTGGTCGCACGACGCCACCAGGAAGGGCAGCTGGACCGCGCTGGCGGTGCCGGCGATCTGCACGGCCCCGACCTGGTGCCCGCCCTCGGCGAGCAGCAGCGACTCCGAAGCGAAGAAGCCCATCAGGACGCAGAGGCCGGGGCGCTCGCGGGCGATCAGCCCGTCCACCCGCGCCACGAAGCCGAGGTGGTCGTCCGAGATGTAGGCGACCCAGTCGTCGCGCCAGAGATCCCCGCGGCCGGCGTCGTCGTAGGCGCGGCGGCAGATCTCCCGCGCGTTGTCCATGACCAGGCTGCGGTTGGTCGGCACGAAGAGGCGGCCGCCGGCTTCGGCGACCTTGCGCGCCAGCGGACGCAGGACGGCCAGCGCCGCGACCGTCTGCATGTTGTCGAGATCCTGGGAACCGGCCACGAAGTAGACGGGACGCCCCTGCGCGACGGCGTCGGCGACGGCGCGGTCCAGGGCGAGCAGCGGCGGGAAGGACCGCACCGGCACGTGCGCGCCGCGGCGGGCCCGGACCACCGAGACCACGATCAGGGTGCAGACCGTCGCGCCGACCAGCGCGATGTTCCAGGTCCCGGGCGCCAGCCAGCCGTTCACGGGCCCGCCTCCGGACGCGGCCCTTCCAGGTGGTCCAGCAGGCGGTCGAAGTGGCTGCGCCGCTCCAGGATGCGCGCCAGGCGGGCCGTGCCCCCTCCCGGCACCGCGAGGTCGCAGAGCGGGCTCGCGACGTGCAGGGCCTGGGATCCCAGGAACGACAGCGGTCGGGAACTCGCCAGCCACAGCAGGGCCGGCGTCGCCAGGCCCGCGCCCCGCACGCGCGCCGCCAGGTCGGCGAGGAACGCGTCGTCGGCGGGGTCCAGGCTCGGCGGACGGCCCCCGTCGCTCATGTCACCTTCGACTTCACGTGGTCGGTCACGGCCGCCAGGTCGTCCAGCAGTCCCTCGCAGCAGGCCTGCGGATCGCTGCAGGCCAGCCGCGCCAGGAAGTCCCGCGGGGACTCCCCGTCGGGCGCCGTCCCGTCGCCCGCGCAGCCGAAGGCGCAGACCGCGGCGCCCTCGCGCACGGCCGTCAGCGCCAGGCGGGCGTTCACCCGGCTCATCGCGGCGACGGCCGCGGCGTCGGGGTCGCCGGCGGCGGCCAGCGCGGCCGCCCGGCGGCAGAAGGCGCCGGCCACCTCGCAGGCGGTCATCATGTCGGCCAGCCGGAACTGCAGCGACTGGCGGCTCGTCGTCTTGCGGGCGTGCGCGTGCAGGATCGTCGCGTTGAGGTCGCGGACCGCCGCCGCCGCGATCCCGGCGCCCAGCCCGTCGTGCACGGCGTGGAGCGCCGCGAGCCCCGCGGCCAATTCCTCGTACCAGGCGCCCTTGCCGCGCACGGTCGCCTTCCAGCGGAACATGAAGATGATGCTCTGCTGGATCTCGCTGGTGCCCTCGTAGATCGTGGTGATGCGCACGTCGCGCTTGATCTTCTCGACCATGTACTCGCGAGCGTAGCCGTAGCCGCCGAGGGCCTGGATGGCCGCCTCGGCCGCCCGGTTGCCCGCTTCGGTGGACCAGTACTTGGCGATCGAGCCCTCGACCTGCAGGTCGGGTTCGCCGCCGTCCAGGCGCCCGGCGATCTCCTCCACGTAGGCGCGGCCGGCGGCCAGCGCGATCCAGTGGGGCGCGATGAGCTTGCTGCCGTAGCCCTCCTTCTCGATCAGGGGCGAGCCGAACTGGATGCGCTCGCGGGCGTAGCGCACGGCCCGGTCGAGCGCCGCCTGGCCGGCGCCGAGACCGAAGGCCCCGACCATCACGCGCGTGTAGCCGAACACGGCGTTGGCCTGCTTGAGGCCCTGCCCCTCCACGCCGCCGATCAGCTGGGAGGCCGGGACCACCACGTCCTCCAGCACGACGCCGCTGGTGTCCGAGGCCCGGATGCCGTGCTTGTCCTCGTGCTTGCCGGAGCTGAGGCCCGGGGCCGACCGCTCCACCACGAAGAAGGAGGGGCCGTCGGGCGTCTTGGCCAGGATGGTGTAGAGCTCGGCCACGCCGCCGTTGGTGATGAACTGCTTGGTGCCGTTGAGCCGGTAGCCGGTGACGTTGCCGTCGGCGTCGGTCACGCGGTCGGCACGCGTCTGCAGCGCGGCCACGTTGCTGCCGGCGGCCGGTTCGGTCACGCCGTAGGCGACGATCAGACCCTCGGCGGCGATGCGGCCCAGCCAGTGCGACTTCTGCTCCGGGGTGCCGCCGACGATGATCGGGTCGGTGCCCAGGCAGATCGCCAGGAAGGCGGTCGCCACGCCGAGGTCGATGGCGGCCATCTCCTCGCTCACGCGGCAGATGTCCAGGGCGCCGCCGCCGAGCCCGCCGACGTCCTCGGGCAGGAAGATCAGGTGCAGGCCGACGTCGGGCGACAGCAGCTGCCGGATGAAGGCGACGGGAAACTCGTCGCGCGCATCGAGGCCGAGCAGGGCGGCGTCGGGCAGGTCGCGCTGCACGACCTGGCGCAGCGTCTGGACCATCATCTCACGCATCTCGGTCGACAGGCCGGCGGACTGGGTCATGATTCTCTCCTGGAGACGGTGTTCGGATGCGGGGACGGCCTCAGGCGACCGATCCCTGGTCGAAGCGCAGGCGTCCCTGCGCGATCAGGACGCCGTGTCCGCCGACGCGGATGGCGCCGCAGCGGCCGTCGCGGATCTCGGCCTCGGCGTAGAGGCGGCTGGGCCGCTTCATTTCCAGGCCTTGCTCGCAGACGATGCGGACGCGGGGCGACGGCGGCACCAGGCGGTGCTTGATCATGTAGGCGATCAGGGCGCCCGCCGCGCTGCCGGTCGCCGCGTCCTCGGGGATGCCGAAATCCTGGGCGAACATGCGGCAGTGCACGTCGACCCCGGCGCCCTCGGCTTCGCAGGTGAAGACGAAGAGGTCGCCGAAACCCAGGTCGCGGGAGATCTCCCGCGCCGCCGTCCGGTCGAAGCTGATGGACTGCACCGCCGCGAGCGAACCCATCGGGACGATGTGGATGGGCAACCCCGCCGAGACGATCTCGCAGGGCAGGCCCGTGATGGCGAGGTCGGTCTCCTCCACGCCGAGCGCCCGGGCCACCTTGCCCCGCTGGTAGTACTGCCCGATGAATTCCGCGGGCTCGTGCACCAGCGAGTAGAGCGTCGCGCCGTCGACCTCCGACAGCACGACCGGGAACTCGCCGGCCTCGGTGCGCCAGTGGAAGCGGGTCTCGTCCTCGCCCCGCGCGACCAGGCCGCAGGCGTCCAGACCGCAGGTGGCGCCCATGATCGAGAGCCCGGACAGGGGGACCTCCCCCTTGGGCGTGAAGATCCGCAGGCGCGCGCGGTTGCCCTCGCCGAGAGCGGGCTCCGCGAAGGCGGTCTCCCCGGTGCCCATCTCCCGCGCGATGACCTGCAGCAGGGCCGTCGGCAGGCCGGTCGCGTCGGGGAACAGCGTCAAGCGGCTGCCGCCGAAGGGCGCGCGGGTGTACAGGTCCAGGTGCATGAATTCGCGTTCGAACAAGCGGGACCCCATGGTGGCAGGGGGACTCGGCGACGTCGCGGGCATCCTAACCGCTGGCCCGCGGTGGTGCAAGCAGGGGATGACGGGGCGGCTGCCGTCAGTCGAGGACCACGACGGCCAGGGCGACCTCGCGCTCGTGGCTCAGGGAGAGCAGGACGCGCCCTCCCCCGCGCTCGCGCAGGGCCTCGGCCGCGCGGCCGTGCAGGCGCAGGACCGCCGGCCCCCCGTCGCAATGGACGACCTCGACGTCCCGGTAGGCGACGGGGCCGGCGGCGCCGAGCGCCTTGACGAAGGCCTCCTTCGCGGCCCACCGCGAGGCGAGCGTGGCCGCCCCCTGGGCGCCGCGACGCGCCGCCAGGGCGATCTCGTCGGGCCGGAAGCAGCGCTGCAGGAAGCGGTCGCCGTGGCGCTCGACCGCGAGGCGGATGCGCGCGACCTCGACGATGTCGCTGCCGATCCCGAGCATCAGTAAGCCCCCTTGCGCTCGATGACGGCCGGAATCGTGCGCGAGAGGATGTGCAGGTCGAAGGCCGGGCTGCGCCGGCGCACGTACTCGAGGTCCAGTTCCATCCAGTCCTCGAAGTCGAGATGGCTGCGGCCCGACACCTGCCACAGGCAGGTCAGCCCGGGTCTGACCTGGAGCCGGCGCGCCTGGGCCGGCGTGTAGGCGGCCACCTCGCTGGGGATCTGGGGGCGCGGGCCCACCACCGACATCTCGCCGCGCAGCACGTTGTACAGCTGCGGGAACTCGTCGAGGCTGCTGCGCCGCAGGAAGCGGCCGACGCCGGTGATGCGCGGGTCGCGTTCGATCTTGAAGGCGGCGCCGCTGGCCTCGTTCAGATGGGTGAGCTCCTCCTTGCGCACCTCGGCGTCCGCGACCATGGACCGGAACTTGTAGCAGTCGAAGACACGGCCCCGCAGGCCGACGCGCCGCTGGCGGAAGAACACCGGCCCCGGGGAGTCGAGCCGGATCAGCAGCACGATCAGCGGGAACACCGGCAGCACGAGCAGCAGGCCGCAGGCGGCGCCCAGCAGGTCGACCAGGCGCTTGAACACCGCGCCGGCCGGATCGGCGGCGGGCACCGGCCCGTCGGGATCGCGCGCGATGAAGGCGTCGTAGCCGCCGGCGGCGGCGAAGACGTCCGTGGCGGGGGCGCGCGGGCTCACCGGCCTGCCTCCCCGCCCGCCGACGGCGCGCGCCGCCAGCGCAGGGCGGTCACGCCGGGGAACTCGCGCACGGCGACCACGTCGCCCAGGTCGTCGAGCGCCGCGGGGAAGTGATGTCCCGGGTCGAGCGTCCCGCTGCGGCACAGAACCAGCCAGGCCTGGTCGGCCCCGCCGATCCTCTCGGACAGCGCCCGGGTCGCGTCGGCGCGGCTGCCGAGCGCGCCCAGACCCCAGAAGTCGCGCACCTCGCCGCGGCCGTCGTAGTAGAGGCGGAACAGGTCGGTGACCACGGGCACGAGCACCGGTTCGCCCGCGGCGTCCTGGTTCGCGATCCAGACCGCGGCCGACCGCACGTCGTCCTTGGCGTATCGCGGATCGACGTGGTAGCTGGCCGACGACCACAGGGTCAGCCCGAGCAGGGCCAGACTCGCCGCCCGCACCGTCCAACCGTGCAGCGTGCTGAGGCCGTGACCGGCCGCGAGCAGCAGGAAGGGAGCCGTCACCGCCAGGTAGCGGGGCGTGAAGGTCTTCACGTCCAGCAGACGCATCGCGACCAGCGCGACGAACGGCACCGCCACCCACAACACCGTCTCGAGGCGCCGCCGGCTGCGCCACCAGCCCGTGAACGTCGGGAACGCGGCGGCGAGCGCGCCCGCCGCCAGCAGCGGCAGGTAGCGGCGGACGATCTCCAGGCGATCGGGCCGGTGCAATTCCTCGAGCGTCGGCCCGAGGCTGAAGCCGTAGAAGAAGGTGTAGAGGGCGTACGGCACGGCCAGGGGCGTCAGGCGTTCCTGTCCCTCGGGCAGCAGCCCGCCGCCTCCCCCCGCTGCCAGCCGCCCGGGATACCAGAAGCCCGTCGCCTGCAGCAGCCACGGCAGGGCGATCAGGCCGGTCAGCCCGAAGGCGACCGCCCACCCGCGCCAGCCCCGCCCGTCCCGCGGCCGGTGCAGCAGCAGCACGCCCAGCGCGTGGGCCGCGACCAGGAACAGCGCCGACATGTTGCTCAGCACGGCCAGGCCGGCGAGCAGGCCGTAGGTCAAGCCGCCCCGCGTCGAGGCGCCGTGGCGTTGCATGCGCAGCAGCTGCAGGGACGCCGCCATGGCGAGCAGGATCATCAGCGAATAGCCGCGCGCCTCCTGCCCGTACCAGACGTGGAAGGGGTTGAGCGCCAGCAGCAGGGCCGCCCAGGCGCCGGTCGAGCGGTCGCGCCACTCGCTGCCGAGCTTGTACATCACCGGGACGGCCAGGATGCCGGCCAGCGCCGCCGGCAGCCGCAGGAGCCACTCGGGTGACGCCGGCTGGCCGGGGCGCCAACTCAACAGCAGGTACAGCGGGCCCTGGATGTTGTCGCGGAACTGCTCCCACAGACCGTGCCCGGCACCGGGATGGAGGTTGCGCCAGGTCTGGTACTCATCGATCCACAGCGGCGAAGCGCCGAGGTGGTACCCGCGCAGGATCGCCGCCGCGGCCGTCACCAGGATCACGAACAACAGGCGCTCGCTGCGCCGGCCGGCGGGATCGAGCGCGGGCATGGCGCCGAGGCGGGTGAACGAGTCGTGCGGGCGCTGGTTCACGGCCGGACCTCCGGGTGCAGGGGACGGCCGGGCCGGTACGACTTCAGCGAGGCGTCGATGGCCCCGACCTTCACCTTCGTCTTCATGAGCACGGGCAGGCGGCGCTCGTCGTCCGTCAGCCAGATCGTGAGGTCGCCCTCGAACTGGAAGAGCCCTTCGCCCTGGATGACCGGCTGCACGACGAGGCAGTCGAACGTGCCGGCCGGGACGGTGATCCGTTCGCGGCCGTGGACGTTGACCACGAGGTCGTAGGTCTTGCGCGAACTGTGCGTGGCCACCAGGGCCGGCTGTCCGGGCACCAGCGGCAGGGTGCGGACGAAGTAGAAGGCCGACAGGATGTCCTGCACCCCGGTGGGGACGTCCTCGTCGCGACCGTCGAGGTGGCGCGCCTTGCCGGCTTCCTGGTCGTAGCGGATCGCCACGTTCTTGCGGTAGTCGCCCTCGCGCAGCCGCTTGCTGAAGTAGCGCGTCGCGAGCGTCTGCACGTCGATGTGGGTGACGACCTTGTCCCGCACGAGGTAGAACGCCGAGAAGAAGCGGTTCGACGCCGCCTTGCTCTCCACGGGGTAGCAGGGGCGGCCGCCGGAGTCGACGACCTCCCCGACCTCCAGGGAGGCCTCGCCGGCGTTGACGGGACCGTAGTCGATCGAGAAGACCAGCATCTCGCCCGGCCCGTACGGCACCGGCGCGAACGGGGCGGCAGGATCCGGTGCGGCGGCGGTCGTTTCCGAACCAGCGGCGGGTGCGACGGCGATCGGGTCGGCGAGGACGCGGCCGGCGGCCCCCGCCGCCAGCGCGGCGAGCGCCGCCGCGGCCCAGAACGCCGGCGCGGTTCCCGCCCGGTGTCGTCGCTGGTTCATGAGATCCCCCTCGTCGCGGTCCGCAGGCGCGCCGTCAGAGCGTCCAACGCCGCCAGCACGTGTTCGGCCCGCAGACCCGTCATGCAGGGATGACCGGCCACCGGACATGTCAACAGGTCGCAAGGGGAACAAGGTTCCCCGGTCCGTACCATGATATGCAAAGGATGTTCCGGGTTCCAGCCCCGCGGGTCGGTCGGGCCGAACAGGGTCACCGTCGGCACGCCCAGCCCGGCGGCGATGTGGCGCGGGCCGCAGTCGGTCGCCACCAGCACGTCGAGCCGCCCCAGCAGCCCGGTCAGCTCCAGCAGGTCCGTGGCCGGAGCGATCCGCAGCTCGGGCGCCGCCGCCGCGACGGCCGCCGCGATGTCCCGGTCGCCCGGCCCCGGGATCAGCAGCACCGCGGCGCCGCGCGCCGCGAGCGCCCGCATCAGGCGCACGGCTTCGGCGACCGGCCAGGACTTCACCGGCCAGGTCGCGCTCAGGATCAGGCCGACCCGCGGACGACCGCCGTCGCCCGGCCAGGCATCGGCGTCGCGCGTCGGATCGTCGTCCGTGCGAGCGATCCCGCCCGCGAAACCGCCGGGCCGCCACGGCGCGGTATCGGCACCCAGCGTGCGCGCCAGTTCCAGGAAGCCTTCGGCGGCGAACTGCCGCAACCGTCGGCCGTCCTGGCGATCGCGCGGCACCGGCAGGTTGTAGGCCCAGCGTCGCCAGCGCAGGGCGTAGCCGGCGCGCCAGCGGGCGCCGCTCAGGGCGGTCCACAGGGCCGTGCGGGGCGTGCTCAGGATGTCGACCACGAGGTCGTACCGCTGGGCGCGCAGGTGCGGGAGCCAACCCGATGGCGCCTCCGCCCGCGACGGCGGCCAGCTCACCACTCGGACACGGTCGGCGAGTTCCCGCAGCAGGGGGACGAAGGGACGGTCCACGAGCAGGTCGACCCGCGCCTGCGGGCAGGCCGCCGCCAGGGCGTGCACCGCCGGCAGCGTGACCACGGCGTCGCCGAGGGCGCGGCGGCGGATCACCAGGACCCGGCGCAGCCGCGGCAGGTCGTCGACGAAGGAGGGGTTCATCGTCCGGCCCCCGATCCGCCCAGGAGCGGCAGCGCCTCGACGACGGCGGCGGCCGTCAGCGCGGGCAGGCAGACGAACTCCTGCGGCGGGCAGAAGTGCCGGTCGCAGGGGTGGCAGGCGGGTCGGGCGCACATCGCGCGGAACGGTCCGAAGCTCTCGTAGGGGAACCAGATCGCGGGGTCCGTCGGGCCGATGAGCGCCAGCGTGGGACGGCCGCAGGCCACCGCGACGTGGGCGATGCCGCCGTCGACGGTCACGACGGCGTCCGCGCCGGCGACGACGGCCATGACGTCGGCCAGGCCCATCGCTGGCAGCCGCCGCCCGTCTCGCCCCCGACCCACGCGCCGACCGCCAACGCCGTGCCTGGCGCGGAGAGCTCGACGACGGGACGCGGGTCCGTCCCCGCCAAGCGGACGCGCAGTTCGTCCCACGACGCGCGGGGCCAGGCCTTGGACGGCCAGGTGGCGCCGGGCGCGAAGAGCAGGTACGGCCGCGCCGCATCGACGCCCAGCGCCGCCAGCGCCGCGTCGGACCGCGCCGAGGGCGACGGGTGCAACCGGGGCGTCAGGCCGCGCGGGTACTCGCGCAGGTACCAGTCCCGGAACGGCAACCCGCTCGGGAGGTGCACCAGCGGCCACAGGCGGCCGAGGAGCTCGCCGAGCCCGCCGGGCGCGGCGGCGCGGAAGACCGGGTCCTGACGCGGCGACGACGGCGACGGGGTGCGTGGCGAGGCGGCGGCGCCAGCCGTGGTCGCCGCCGATGCGACGCGGCGCGCCGGCCAGGCGCAGCAGCAGCGCGCTGCGCGGGTTGCCGAAGAGGTCCACGGAAAGGTCGTAGCGGGCGCGACGCAGCTCGGCGATCGTTGCGGTGCTGCTGCCCCCGCCCGCACCGTCGCCGGGCGCCGTCGGCCGCGCCGCCGCGCCGCCGCCGCGCGTTCCCCGCGCCAGCACGTGCAGCCGCCGCAACCGCGGGTCGCCGGCCAGCAGGGGCGCGGCCGGCGATTCGCAGAGGTAGCCCAGGCGCAGGTCCGGATCGCCGCGCCGCAACGCCTCGAGCACGACGGTCGACATCGCCACGTCGCCGAGGAAGCGCAGGCGGCTGACCAGGATCGCGCCGAGCGGCGCGCCGTCGAGACTCCAGCTCACGCCTTCGCCTCCCGCAGGATGTGCTCGACGGCTCTGGCCAGGTCCATCACGACCGGCACGCGCCAGGCGGGGTCGAGCTCGCGGGCGGCGAGGTTGCCCTGGCCAGTGCGCACCAGCAGCGCGTCCAGGCCGGCGTGCCGCGCCAGCAGCACGTCGGAAATCTTGTCGCCCACCATCCAGGCGCGCGCGGGATCCCAGGCGAAGTGGCGCGCGGCGGTCTGCAGCAGGCCGGGGCGCGGTTTGCGGCAGTGGCAGTCCGCGTCGGGCGCGTGCGGGCAGTAGTAGACGCCGTCGAGGTACACGTCGTCCGCGGCCAGCAGGGCGTCGACGCGCTTCTGCACGGCGGCGAACTCGTCGCGCGTGTAGTAGCCGCGACCCAGGCCCGACTGGTTGGTGAGCACGATCAGGCGGAACCCGGCCGTCTGCGCCTTGCGCAGGGCCGCGCCGGCGCTCGCGGTCAACGCCACGGCCCGGGGATCGCGAAGGTAGTCGCCGTCGTTGATGACCACCCCGTCGCGATCGAGGAAGAGGGTCGGTCGCGCCGGTTGCGGTGCGGTCACGCCGATCGGCTTCCAGATCCCCACCTCCCCCGGATCGCGGTCGGGGAACAGGGAGCGGGCCGCGGTCATGACGCGGCACGGGGTGATCGTCTCGAGGCAGAAGCGGGGTTCGGGGCACGAGCGCAGGAAGCAGGGGTGGCAACGGAACCCCTCCACCGCCACGACCGTGGCGTGCGCGCCGCGCGGACCGGTCCAGATGGGGCTCGACGAGCCGAAGATCCCCACCGTCGGCGTGCCGAGGGCTGACGCCAGGTGCATCGGGCCGCTGTCGTTGCCGACGAAGAGGTCCGCGCCGCGCAACAGCGCGACGAGTCCGGGCAGATCGGTGCGGCCGACCAGATCGCAACAGCCAGGCGCGGCGGCGGGCGACTCGGACCAGGGGACTTGCGAGCCCGCATCATCGCAGGCGGCGCGCACGCGCGCGGCCAGGGGCTGCGCCGGCGGGTCGCCGACCAGCACGACGCGCACCCCGGCCTCGGCGACGGCCAGATCGACGAAGCCGGCGACGGCGGCCGGAGGCCAGCTCTTCGCATCCCCGTACGTGGTGCCCACGGACACGACCCAGACGGGAGGGCCCGCAGGGATGACGGGACCCGCCGCGGGAACGGCGTCGATCGCCAGGGAGGGCGACGGCGGCGGCGCGGGGCCGACGCCCCCGCGCCAGGCGCGGGCCAGCAGGGCCAGTTCCTCGGTGTAGTGGCGCGAGCACCGCGGCGGCCGCGGCAGGGCGTCGGTGAGCAGGATGCCGCGCAGCTCGCCGCGGAAGCCCAGGCGGCGCGGGATGCGGGCCAGCCGCGCCACCACCGCCGCGCGCAACGACGGCGGCAGCACGAAGACGGCGTCGTAGCCGCCGTCGCGCCATTGCTGCGCCAGGCGCAGCGCGCCGCGCCAGCCCGCATGGACGCCTTCGCGCTCGTAGATCAGCAACCGGCCGACGCGGGGGTCGCCCGCCAGCAGCGGCGCCCAGCGGTCGCGCACCGCGACGTGGATCTCGGGCGGCGCCTCGTCCTCACCTGCCGCGGCCAGGGAAGCCAGCAGCGAGGTGGACATCACGAGGTCCCCGAGCCAGTTCGGGGCCACCACGAGCAGGCGCGGCCGGCGGGGCATGGATTCCTTTCGGGTCAACGGGCGGCGCTGACGGCCGCGAACGCGCCCAGCAGGGCGTCGGGGTCGATCCTCTGCCCGTCCTTGACGCGCAGGATCCGCACGTGAGGCTGATCCGCTGGCTCCCACTCGTTCGCGTCCTGCTCCAGGAACAGGCCCAGGGTGGGCACGCCCGCCGCCGCCGCGAAGTGGAAGAGGTCGGTGTTGCCGGCGATCACCACGTCGCAGACGGCGGCCAGCAGCACCGCGTCGAAGAGCGATTCGCAGGGCAGGGTCATGGGGGTCGCGCCCAGGCCGGCCACCAGCGACGCGACGCGCTCGGCATCCGCGGACAGGGTCAGGGGCAGCACCCGGCACGGGTAGCGGCCCTCGAGCTGGCGCAGCAGGTGGTGGAAATTCGGCGCCGCCAGCGCGTGGCCCGACTTGCCCGGCGTCGGGTCGAGGCCCACCAGGACCTCGTCCTGCCGCGGCTTGTTGAAGTGCACGAGCTGGCGCGTCCGGCGCAGCTTCTCGTCGGGTAGGGGCCAACCGCGGTGCGCCGCGAGACGCGGCAGCCCCAGGAACGGGGCCGCCGCGGCCAGTCGATCGCCGCGGTAGCGCGCGCCGCCCCCGCGGCTGCGGATCTCGAAATTGACCGCCGGGTACGCGGTCGGGTGCGAGGGCCCCATGCGCAGCGGCGCCCCGGTCGCCAGCGACACGGTCTCGAGGGCGGGGTGCGGGTCGCAGGACATCACGAGGCTGAGGTCGTACCCTTCCCTGCGCACGCTCTTGAGCAGGGCGTGGCAGGAGGGGCTCCACAGTTTCAGCTGCCGCGGCTGGTACACGAGGCACTGGCGCGCGATCCCGCTGGGGGCGACCAGGGACACGTGCGATTGCGGCAGCAGGAAGTCCACGCGGGCGCGCGGGTGGCGCTCGCGGACCGCCTGCAGCAGCGGCAGGTGGAACAGCAGGTCGGACAGGTCGCCGGTGTCGATGGCCAGCAGCAGGGGCTCGTCCCCCAGGGCGCCCGGCAGCGTGAAGCCCTCGCCGCCGCCCCGCAGGAAGAGACGATCGACGAGTCCCCTGACCAGCCTGCCCTCGGCGAAGCTCATGCCCGGCCGTCGCTCACGGGGTGAACTCCTCGGGGAAGAGTTCCGCCCAGACCTCCTCGACCCGCTTCACGCAGACGAACCCGATGTCGCGGGACACCTCGTCGGGGATCTCCTCGAGGTCGTGCTCGTTCTCCTTGGGCAGCAGGATGCGGCGGATCCCGGCGCGGTGCGCGGCCAGGACCTTTTCCAGCAGCCCGCCGATGGGCAGCACGTCGCCCGTCAGCGTGATCTCGCCCGTCATGGCCGTGCGGCGGTCGACCGGGCGCCCCACCATCAGGGAGAACAGCACCGTCGCCATGGTGATGCCGGCGCTGGGTCCGTCTTTGGGCACCGCTCCGGCCGGGATGTGGATGTGCAGGTCGTGCTCGCGGAAGAAGGCGCGGTGCTGCTCGCGGTCGCCGAAACGGGCGCGCAGGTAGGAGTAGGCCGCCGCCGCCGACTCCTGCATGACGCTGCCCAACTGGCCGGTGAGCCGCAACTGCCCGGAACCCGCCGGCAGGGCCACGCCCTCGAGGTAGAGGATCTTGCCGCCGGCCGAGGTCCAGGCCAGGCCCGTGGCGACGCCGACGCGGGCGCGGCTGCGCAGCCGGTCCGGATCGTAGTCGGGCTGTCCCAGGTACTCGGGCAGGCTCTGGGCGGTGATCGCGTGGCGCCGCCGGCGGCCGCGCGCCACGGTCTTGGCGACCTTGCGGCACACGGCGCCGATCTTGCGCTCGAGGCCGCGCACGCCGGCCTCGCGGGTGTAGCCGTTGATCAGGGCGCGCAAGCCCGCGTCGGTGAAGCCCACGTGCTTGGTGGTCAGGCCGTTCTCCTCGAGCTGCCGCGGCACCAGGTAGCGCTTGGCGATCTCCAGCTTCTCGAGGTTCGTGTAGCCGGGCAGCTGGATGACCTCCATGCGGTCCAGCAGGGGGCGCGGGATGGTGTCCATCATGTTGGCGGTGGTGATGAACAGGGTGTGCGAGAGGTCGAACGGCAGCGACAGGTAGTGGTCGGTGAAGCTGAAGTTCTGCTCGGGGTCGAGGACCTCGAGCAGGGCGCTGGCGGGGTCGCCGCGGAAGTCCTGGCCGAGCTTGTCGATCTCGTCGAGCATGATCAGCGGGTTGTTGGTGCCGCAGTCCTTGAGACCGGCGATGATGCGCCCCGGCATGGCGCCGACGTAGGTGCGGCGGTGCCCCCGGATCTCGGCCTCGTCGCGCATGCCGCCGAGCGAGAAGCGGAAGAACTTGCGGCCGATCGCCTCGGCGATGCTGCGGCCCAGCGAGGTCTTGCCGACGCCGGGCGGGCCGACCAGGCAGATGATGGGGCCGCGGTGGTCGCCCTTGAGCTTGCGCACGGACAGGAATTCCAGGATCCGCTCCTTGACGTCCGCGAGGCCGTAGTGGTCCCGCTCGAGGACCGCCTCGGCGCGCTTGATGTCCAGCTTGTCCTCGCTGGCGACGAGCCAGGGCAGGTCCAACAGCCAGTCGATGTAGGTCTTGCTGACCGTGTACTCGCTGGCGCCCGGCGACATGCGGGCCAGGCGGTCGGCCTCCTTCTCGGCGACGGCGCGCACGTGCTCCGGCAGCTGGGCGTTGGCCAGGCGCTCCTGCAGCTCCTCGATCTCGACGGTGCCGTCGTCGGTGTCGCCCAGCTCGCGCTGGATCGCCTTGAGCTGCTGGCGCAGGTAGTACTCGCGCTGGTCCTTGTCGATGCTCTTGCGCACCTTGGACTGCAGCTTCTGCCCCAGCTCCGCCACCTCCAGCTCGCGCACGACGATCTTGGCCAGGATCTGCAGGCGCTCCAGCGGAGCGACGGCCTCCAGCACCTGCTGCTTCTCGGCGATCTCGATGTCGAGGTTGGTGGCGATGAGGTCGGCGAGGCGGCCGGGGTCGTCGATGTTCATCACGACGACCTTCAGCTCGTCGGACAGGCTCTCACTGGCGTCGACGATCTTCAGGAAGTTGTTGGCGACGCCCCGCATGTAGGCCAGCGTGCGCGGGTCGGTGGCCTTCGACTCCGGCAGCCCCTCCACCTTCGCCTTGAGGTAGGGTTGCTCGGACACGAACTCGCCGATGCGCACGCGGGCCACGCCCTGGCCCAGCAGCCGCATGCTGCCGTCGGGGAAGCGCAGCATCTTCTGGATCTTCACGGCCGTGCCGACGCGGTACAGCAGGTCCTTCTCGGAGGGGTGGTCCTCGCCCTCGCCCGGCTCGCGCTGCGAGACCGCGCCGAGCATCTTGTCGCCGGCGAGGCAGTCGTCCGCCAGGCGGATGAGGTTCTCGTCGCTCAGCACGAGCGGGACCATCATGTAGGGGAAGATCACCGCGTCGCTGATGGGCAGGACGGGCAGCACCGCGGGCACCAGGGCCTCGGGCGCATCGCTCGACCGTCGCTGTCGCTCGTCGACGTTCATGGGTTCCTTCCCTTCCTGGTCCGTCGGGCCCCGACGCCGGTCACTTCCCGTTGCCGACGTCCACGCGCCGCCGGCCGCCGGCCGCCGCCGGTCCCTTGCGGAACGTGACGTAGAGGAATCCGTTGCGGTAGCGGGCGACCGCGGTCTCCGGCTGCACCGGCACCGGCACGGCGATGCGCCGGGCGAACGGCCCCACGCTGATCTCCATCTTCGAATAGTGCTTTTTGCCGGCCGGCGCGATGTCCTGGCGCGTGCCGCGCACGGTCAGGCTCCCGCCGTCGGTGAAGACCTCGATCGCGGCGGGGTCCATGCCCGCCAGGTCCATCTGCACGACGAAGGCATCCTCGGTCTCGTAGGCGTCGGTGGCCGGCCGCCAGGTCAGGTCGTCGTCCAGGGGCACCCGCCCCAGCCCGCGGGCGTGGGTCGTGACCAGGATCTCGAAGATGTCGTCCACAGGACCGGGATCCTCGGCCGCGCGGTGTTCCGTCGTGATCATGGCGGGCCTCCTTGGGCGTTGACCCACCGCATGCTAGCGGCGGGGAGGCGGGGCGTCAACCGGCGACCGGCGGGAGACGCGGGGAGCTTGTCGGGCGTGCCGGGCGCGTGGTAGGTTCCCGGGATGTCGGGGCGGGGAGAACCGTCGCTTCCGGGATCCCGGCGGCACCCGGACCCGGCTACTCCAGCCGAGAGGTGGCGCGAGATGGCTGACTGCCTGTTCTGCAAGATCGCCGCCGGCGCGATCCCCGCCGACATCGTCCACGCGGACGAGGAGTTCGTCGCGTTCCGGGACATCGCGCCCCGCGCCCCGGTCCACGTCCTGCTGATCCCCCGCCGCCACATCCCGTCGCCGGGCGACCTCGGCGACGGCGACGCCGCCCTGGCCGGGCGGCTGCTGGTCGCCGCGGCGCGGATCGCGCGCGAGCTCGGCCTCGACGCCACGGGGTTCCGCTGGGTGCTGAATTCCGGCGCCGACGGGGGCCAGACCGTCCCCCACCTCCACCTGCACGTGCTGGGCGGGCGCGAACTCGGCTGGCCTCCGGGCTGACGGGGGCCGCCGGCCGCGCTCACTTCACCTTGTACAGTCCGCGCCCGGCGCTGACCAGGATCGCGCTCGTGGACAGCGTCCGCCGCAGCACGTTCGCGAAATTGCCGCTCTTGCTCTTGACCAGCTTGCCCTTGTCGATGGCGGCCAGGATGTCCTGGACGGACATCTTGCCGCCGTTGGCGCGGATGAGACCGGCGACGACCGATTCGAGGGTCGCCTTGCCGGCGGCCTTCCGCTTCGCGACCTTCCCCTTCACGACCGGCTTCCTGGCGGCGGCCTTCTTCGCCACGGTCCGCTTCGCCACG
>PNOJ01000001.1 GCA_013824755.1 Gemmatimonas sp. | reverse complement strand
GGCGAGGTAGTGGTCGTGCTGGTAGACCTGCACCTGGACCAGGCGCAGCGCCAGGATCAGGAAGGGGACGACCGCCAGTCGCTGCAGGAGCCGCAGTCGGGCGCGGTCCGCTCCCCGCCGCATCATCGCGAGCGATCGGCAGCGGCGGCCGCCGCGACGCGGTCGCCGCTGCCGACCACCGCCACGACGCGCTGCCACAGGGGCTGCTCGTCGGCACCCGCCTGGTCGGCCATGACGACGATCAGGCCCGGGGCATCGGTGCGCTGCAGCCCGAGTTCGCGCTGCGCGCGGTCGAGGATGCAGGCGCGTGAGGTCTCGTCGTTCCACTGCTGCTCGAGCAGGCCGAGCTGCGTTTCGAGGTAGGCCTTGTCGGCCAGCAGCGCCCGCATCGCCCGCCGCCCGGTCACGATCCCGTTGGACAACGTGATCAGCGAGGACAGCACGGCCAGGCTCCCCACGCAGATCATCGCGGTGACCAGCGGCGTGCGGCCGCGCAGTTCGCGGCGACAGGCCATCGGTCCCGCCTGGCGGCGCAGGGAGGGCTGGCGACGACAGCCGCGGCCGGGAACCCGGATCGTCATGTGCATGGTCACAGCCTTTCCGCGGCCCGCAGCTTCGCGCTGCGCGCCCTCGGGTTGGTCCCGACCTCGGCCGCCGATGGCACCTCAGGCCGGCGGGTCAGGAGCGTCAGCGTGCGCCGGTGCCCGCAGAAGCAGGCCGGCGTGCGCGGCGGGCACAGGCAATCGCGGCTCTCGCGCGCGAGCCACTGCTTCACGGCGCGGTCCTCCAGCGAGTGGTAGGAGATCACGACCAGGCGTCCGCCCGCGGCCAGCCGCGCCGGCGCCTGCTCGAGGGCGTCCTGCAGGGCGCCCAGTTCGTCGTTCACCGCGATGCGCAGGGCCTGGAACACGCGGCTGAGCGTCGGGGTGAGCACGGGGCCGCGGCCCACGGCCGAGGCCACGATCTCCCGCAGCGCGCCGGTGGTGGTCAACGGCGCCTCGCGGCGCGCGGCGATCATGACGGCGGCGATGCGTCGGGAGCGGCGCTCCTCCCCGTAGGTCCACAGCAGCGTGGCCAGCGCGGCCTCGTCCAACCGGGCCAGCAGGTCCGCCGCCGACGGCCCGCCGGCCGGGTCGAAGCGCAGGTCCAGGGGAGCGTCGACGCGGTAGGTGAAGCCCTTGGCCGGCGCGTCGATCTGCAGGGAGCTGACGCCGAGGTCGAGCAGCAGCCCGTCCGCCCGCTCCCAGCCGGCGGCGGCCAGCGCGCCGGCCAGGTCGCGGAACGAGCGGTGCTGGAAGTGGAAACGCGACTCGTCGGCCGCCAGCGCCTGCCCGACGAGGCCGGCGTCGGGATCCAGGTCGAGGCCCAACACCTCGGCCCCCGTCGCCAGCAGCGCCCGCGCGTGGCCGCCCTGGCCGAAGGTGCCGTCGATGATGCGCCGGCCCGGGCCGGCGGCCAGCAGCCGCACCGATTCGTCGCGCAGCACGGGGATGTGGGCGGGAGCGTTCACGAGACACCGGTCCTGCCGGCCGCGGCCGGCGGGGCGACGCGCAGCGCCGCCGCTTCGCCGTACTGGTCGCCGAGGATCAGGATCGCCCGGTGGTAGGGGCGCCAGCCTGCGAGCAGCAGGGTATGGCCGTAGTCGCGCAGGCCGCGGTGCCAGGCCACGAGGTCGCGCACCGCCCGGAAGTCGAGGTGGTCCAGCCCGCGCCCGTCCAGGACGATGCGGCAGTCCCGGCTGCGCAGGCGCGGCCTGACCGCAGCGACGAGCCGCTGGAGCATGGGGCGGTCCAGGACGCCGGAGAGAGTGACCCGAACGTCACCATCGCGTTCGCGGATCTCGAAGCCTAGGCCGCCCTCAAGAACGTACAGGCGCGGCGGCCGTCGGGTCGACTCTCCCGGCATGGGCTTCCCTTCCCTTCGTCGGCCCGCCCTCCGTGGCGAGCCCAGGCTCCCTCCGACCTCGGGGCCGCCGGTCCGTCGGCGACCCTGCTTCCGCGGCTCAGCGCCGGAAGCGCAGGAACGTGTCCATGAAATCCTTCGACGGCGCCTCCTGCGCCGGATTGGTTTCGCCGTAGGACTGCTTGTCCCACAGCTCGAGGTACTGGCCCATGCCGACCAGGACGATGCGCTCCGAGATGCCGACCTTCCGGAGGATCTCGACGGGGACCGTGACACGGCCCTGCTGGTCCGGCACGACGTCCAGGCTCTGGGCGCTGAGCCGCCGGATCTGATCGCGCCACTGCTCGTCGCCGCCCTGCAGCAGGGTCGCGGTGAACGAAGCGTCCCACTCTTCCCGCGGGTAGAGGGCGAGGCACTTCTCCGACGCGATCGTCACCACGTACCGCTCGTCCTCGACCGTGGCGCCCCCGGACCTGAAGCGCGCCGGCAGGTTGAAACGGCCCTTGCCGTCCACGACGCGCTCCTGCGCGCCCGTGAACGGGGGCCTCTTCCTGCCGTCGTCGTGGGTCCGGTCGCTCATGGCCGTTCTGGATCCCGTCGCTGGGGGGGGCGTTCCTTTGTTCACCACTCGAAACCATTCATCACCAATCAATGCCAAGGCACCTTAATCCTTCACCAATCGTGGTGTCAAGGGGGTAAGATCGATTTTCTTGAAAATCGTCAACTCGTTGAATGGCAATGGGTTGATCGAAAAGGAGGGCGGGGGGCCGGCAGGAATCAGGCGCGGAGCGAAAAATCATCCCTTCCGGGCAGGAGCAGCCGTCGCCAGGGCAGCGAGGCGACCCGGCGGAAGCGGGCCAGCATGACCGCGCTGCCCACGGTGTAGGCCAGGGAGGTGGCCAGCGCGGCGCCCTGCAGACCGTGATCCGGGATCAGCGCCAGGCCCGCTCCGGCGTTGACCGCCAGGGTGACGAGACTGGCCTGGGTGTTCCAGGCGGAACGGCCGCGGCCGATGAAGTCGCCCGCCAGCACGGCGCCCGGCGCGCAGGCCACGATGCCGGGCAGCAGCGCCCACAGGACCGGCACCGCCGCGCGGTACTGCGCCCCGAAGAGCGGGGCGAGCAGCAGCGGCGCGGCGACCGCCGTCAGGCAGGCGGCGATCGTCGTGGCCGCGAGCGCGACCCGCACGGCGCGCGCCGAGGTGTCGTCGCCCGTCGCCCGGTCCGGCGCCGCGGCGGACCAGACCAGCAGGGGTTGCAGCGCGCTCGGCAGCAGCCAGAGCACCTCGCCGATCATCACCGCCACCGAGTAGATCCCCACCGCCGTCGCGCCGTGCCAGGCCGCGACCAGGGCCAGGGCCAGGCGCATGTGGAGCAGCGACACGACCGCGGACAACTGGCCCTGCCAACCGGCCCGCACGAGCCCCGCCCAACCGACGGCGTGACGGACCGGCGCCGCCTCGGTCGCGCAGCCCGCGTGGCGTGCGTGGCGCACGGCCAGGACCGCGAACACCACGACGCCGGCCACCTGGCTGACGCAGAAGATGACCAGGGCTGCCGTGAGGCCGAAGGCGCCGGAGGCGAGCGCCGCCCCCAGCAGGGCCAGTTGCAGCAGCCCCCTGCCGAGGTTCACGGCGGTGCCCGTCCGCAGGCGGCCCAAGGCCAGCAGGTCGTAGGCGAGGATGTCGCACAGCACCAGGGCGGCGAGCGCGCCGACCATCGCCGCGGCGGTCGCGCCGCTCCAGCCGAGGCGGGCGGCGAGCGACGCGCCCGCCTCCGTCCGCCAGGCCAGCGCCCCCAGCGCGGCGGCCGCCAACGACGCGGCGCCCGTCCAGAGCGCCTGGGTCCGCATCAGGGACCGCGCCGAGGCCGGCCGGCCCCGGATCGCCGGGACGGCGGCCAGGCCCACGCCGCCGTTGACGGCCGCGGCCGCGAACAACAGCAGCGTGATCCCCAGCGCGTAACGGCCCTGCCCGTCGGGGCCGAGCGCGCGTGCGACCACCAACCCGGCGCCCGCCCCGGCCGCGGCCTGGCCGAGCCGCAGACCCAGCACCGCCGCACCCTCGCGCAGGAGCTTCAACGGCCCCCTCCCCGTCGCGCCGCCAGCGCCGCCGCACCGAGGCGCGACGTCCGCCGCCACATCGCGCGTTCCAGCGTGAGGGCGCCGAGCAGTTCCTTGAACTGCGCCACCCCCCGCTGGCCGCCGTGGCCGCCGAGGTCCAGGCGCGACGCGCCGCGCCGGCAGGCCTCCACGAGATCCGCCCAGACCAGCATGGTCGCCGGGAAGACGTCGTCGGTGCCGTCGCGGGTACTGTCGACCGTGGCCCCGACCCAGGCGGTCACCGTGCCGCCGGCCTGCAGGCAGAGATGGGCGCCCAGCAGGGCGCCGTCGCGACGGACCGTGGTGCAGTAGGCGCCGCCGTCGCCGTCGGCGAGCAGTCCCCGCAGCAAGCCGGACGGGATGGGCGGCGAGCCCCAACGCCGGATCGCCGCGGCGTAGATCGGCAGGAACTCGTCGATCACCGCGGGGTCGGACGTGACCTGCGTCGTGCAGCCGCGCCGCAGCGAGCGGTTGCGTTCGTTGCGCCGGTTCTTCTTCAGCAGGTGCGCCTCCACGTGGTCGAGGCCCTGCGCCAGCGGGAAGTAGGCCACGGGCACCGCCGTGCGGCGGAACCCGCTCGCGGACAGCGGCGCCGCCACCTCGTCGTCGGTGGGGCCCTCGGCGTGGAGCGTCGCGACCAGGGTCAGGGGCGAGCGCGCGGCCGCGGTCCAGGCGCCCAGCAGGGCGGCGGCGGCGGCGCGACGGTGCGCGGGTTCGAGAGCCGGATCCAGCAGCAGGTCGCAGGGCAGGCCGGCGTGGTGCGCTTCCAGCGTGCGGAAGGGGCCGCGCACGGTCTCGAGCCAGGCGAGCCCGCCGACGGTCTCCCCCGCCGACGTCGCGGTCGCCCAGGCGCCCGAGCGGCGCGGCAGGTTGGCGCAGAGCGTCGCGGTCCAGACGTCGGCGCCGGCGAAACCGCCGCCGCAGCGCGCGTGCAGGCGTCGCCAGTGCGGTCCCGGACGCGCGCCGCGGACGAGTTCGAGGTTGGCAGCGCGATGCGTCATGCCGCCCCTCAGCGGACCAGGGCCAGCGGCAGCACGCGCACCTGTCCCGACAGCTCCACGCGCGCGAGGTACGTCCCGGAAGCCACGACCTCGCCCGTGAGGTTGATCCCGTTCCAGAACACCGCGTCGTTCGCGACGTGGCGATCGCGGTACACCAGCTGGCCGTCGACGGTGAAGATCTCCACCAGGGCGCCGCCGGTGATCTCGAGGGAGGTCGCGACGGTCTCGGCGTCGATGCCGCCGAGGCGCAGGCCGTCGTGCTCGCCCACCAGCAGCGGGTTGGGGTAGAGGAAGAGCGGTGCGAGCGGCCCCTCCCCCTCGACGCGGTCGCGGGCGATGGTCACCAGCACGGCGCCGCCCGCGGCGCCGGCCAGCAACCGCAGTCCCGTGGCGTCGGTCGTCAGCTCGCGCACCGGGCCCTGCGGGGTGCCGGCCACGATGTCCGCCGTGTAGTAGGCGGACAGCCCGTAGCTCGCATACTCGGCGGCGTTGGTGAAGGGATCGACCAGCACCTCGTCGTCGCGGATCCGCACACGCTCGAACCCGGCGTCGTGGCCGACCCACACGTCGCCGTTGCCGTCGACCTCCACGTCCAGGAGCGTGCCCTGGAGCAGGCCGGGCGTCGCGCTGTCGACCTTCGCCCGCAGCGAGCGCACCAGGGTCATGTCCAGCGTGTTGTCGTCGTACGACCGGTAGGAGAGCTGCGCCAGGCCGCTGCCGCCGCCGACCCAGATCGTCCCGTCCGCGCCGACGTCCACCGCGCGCGCGCTGGTGAGGTCGAAGACGCCCGCCGTCAACGTCGCCGGGGGCGTCCAGACGTCGTCGCCCGCGTCGTGCCAGGTCAGCGCGTCGTCGGCGCCGCCGATGCCGTTGAGGTCCCAGAGCACCAGGCCCACGCCGGTCACCGCGAACCAGACGCGGTCGCGGCCGTCGACCACGGCGTCGAAGACGACGCCGCCGCCCAGGCCGGTGTTGTCGGTCGGCAGGCGGATCCAGGACGCCGGGTCCCGCCAGTGATCGGGATCGACCAGCACGTCGACGCCGTCGCGGTCGCTCAGCAGCAGCACGGGGCCGTCGGGGTGGTGCACGATCCGCACGATGCGGCGCGTCGACAGCGGCGACGTGTCGGGCGTCAGGTGGTCCATGTCGGGGATTCCGGGGCGGTAGCGGATCACGCCGGTCTGGAACTGCGTGAACCAGATCTCGCCGTCGGCGCGGGCCGTGAGCGCGAGCATGCCGCCGTCGAAATTGTAGAGCCCGACCGAATCCGCGGCCGTCGCGGCGAGGTTCGCGACCTGCGTCCAGACGCCGCCGTCGCGCCGCGCGATGCCGCCCCCCTGCCGCGAGCCGAACCAGGGCACGCCCGCGGCGTCGAAGGCGACGCCGTCCACGGAGGTGAACAGCAGCTCGTCCGTCTGGTTCAGGGTCCAGCCGTCGCCGTCGCGGGCGGCGACGAAGGCGCGGGCCGCCTTCAGGTTCGCCGGCTCGGGACGCCGCAGGCCGGCGCACCAGAGCCGGTCGGTGCCTTCGAGCGCGTGCACGTCGGTTGCAGGCGCGTCGACGGGTTGCCAGGCCGCGCCGTCCCAGCGACGCAGGCGGTCGGCGACGCCGTCCGCCACGACCAGGGCCCAGGGCTCGGCGCCGACGTTCGCGAGGTCGCTCACCGGCAGCGCGAGGTCGCCCAGGCGGGACCACGCGCCCGCGCTCCCGTCCCACGACCAGACGCCGTCGCCCGCGCCCGCCAGGAGCCCCAGCCCCGGGACGAGCCGCAGCGCGAACACGGCCTGCGGACCGATGCCGGTGCTCGCGTCGCTCACCGCGTTGTTGCGCTGCAGCGACACGCCGGCGGCGGTCGCGATCCACAGGTCCCCGCCGTCCAGCAGCAGGTCCAGGATGATGTCGCTCACCAGGCCGGGCGTGTTCGCGGTGGTCATCACGCCGCCGGGCAGGCCGCCGCTGATCACGCCCACGCCGCCGTCCAGCAGACCGTAGTAGACGCGCTCGGTGCCGGCGGCCACGGCCGTGATCTCGAGGTCCGAGCCGAGGTTGGTCACCTGCCGGAACACGGGGCCGAGCGGCTCGGGATCGACGCGGGTCAGGCCCGCGCCCTGGCAGGCCACCCACAGGTGGGTGCCGCTCCAGGCCAGGTCGACGACGCGGTCGCCGGCGAGCCCGTCGACCGCCCCCCAGCGCCCGACGATGCCGCCGTCGGCGTCCATCACCAGCACGCCCCCCTCGGCGAGGCCGCCGAACAGCCGGCCGTCGGCCGCCAGCAGGGCCACGCAGTCCTGGGCGCTCAGGACGGTTTCGAGGCGGACCGCCTGGGCGACCGCCCGGGGCGCGACGGCGCCGGCGGCGAGCAGCGCCAAGACGAAGATCAAGGGCGCGAGCGCGCTCGCGGTCCGGTGGATGCGCTTCACGGGTTCTCCTGTTCGGTGTTCCCACGTTCGAGCCGGGAAATCCCGGCCGGGTCGTGCAGGGCGCGTCGGAAGCGGGCCGCCCCGCGTCCGGCCCAGACGCCGCCGAGACCGGCGGCGGGGGGTTCGAGCCGCCACGGATCCGCGAGGGCGCCGGGCGGCGGCGGCGCGCCGTGGGGCCCGCAGGGAACGAGCGGCGCCCCCGCCAGGGCCAGGCGGCCGGTGATCAGGGCCCGGGCCAGGGTGGGTTGCCGCAGCAGGCCGCAGGGTCGGCCATCGCGACCGCAGAGCAGGCGCCAGGTGCGGGCCAGCGACTCCTCGCCGGCGGGCGCCGCCAGGAAGTCCCGGTTCTCCCAGCCGCGCCGCAACCTCGCCAGCGAAGCCGCCGGCAGGCACACCGGCAGCAGCAGCAGGCCCAGGGACGCGGCGGCGAGGCGGCCGGCGAGGTCCCGGCCGGGCCGCGCCGGCCCGGGATCGAGCACGGCGCTCGCGGCGCCGCCGAATTCCTCGGCGCGGGCGCCGGCCTGCAGCAGCGCCGCGGAGTCCACCCGCCAACGCAACCGGACCCGGCGCCGGCGCAGCAACGCCAGCGCCCGCATTCGGGAGCCGCGCCCGTCGGCCATTGCCAGAACACGACCTGGGCGATGCGGTAGCGGTCGACGATGTCGACGAGGTCCGCGGGCGCGCCGAGGCGGGGCACGTCAGGACCGCTGCGCGCGGTCCCCTCTTCGGCCACGTCGGCGGCCAGGTAGCCCACCACGTCCAGCCCGCAGCCGCGAGGGTCCGGCCCGCGCTCCAGCCAGTCCCTGACCCCGGCGTCGGCCCCCACCAGCAGCGTGCGCTCCAGCGACAGGTAACCGCGTTCCATGCGGCGTCGCAAGGCCAGGAACGCGGTTTCGCTCAGCAGGAGCGTCCCGAGCAGCAGCGGCCAGAACAGCAGCAGCACCACGCGGCTGTAGACGTGCTGATGGCTCATGTAGGTGCTCGCCCACAGCAGCAAGGTGACGGCGGCGACCTGCTGCATCCGGTCCCCGGCCCGCGGGGAACGGCCGCGGGCGCCGCGCCGGTAGCGGCCCAGCAGCAGGAAGCCGAGGCTCGTCAGCAGGTTGGCGAACACGAACAGGGGCTGGTACCAGGCGAGCGGCAGCAGCGGGTCGTCGAAGAAGGGGTTCAGCGCGCCGCGCAGGGCGTAGGCGGCCAGCAGCGACGCGTTCAGCGCCGCCAGATCGGTCAACCAGAACGCGAAGGTGCCGAGGGGGTCGCGCCAGCGCTTGAGCAGGTAGACCAGCAGGCCCCACTTCTCGTAGAAGGAGATCAGGCTCGTCAGGTGCAGCCAGAAGCTGCGGCGCATCGGGCCGCGCGCGCTGTCGCGGCGGTGGCGGTGGACGAAGCGGGACTCCGCGACGTAGAGCACGTCGTAGCCGGCCTGGCCCATGCGGTAGCACCAGTCGACGTCCTCGAAATAGAGGAAGAAGCGTTCGTCCATGGCGCCGACGCGGGCCACGGCCTCGCGGCGCACGAGCACGCAGCCGCCGATGACCCAGTCCACGGGCCGCGTCGCCAGGTGGTCGAAGTCGCGCATGAGGTGGCGGGCCACGGCACGGGAGTTCGGCGCCAGGCGTCCCAGGACCGTGCGCCGCATCAGCAGGGTGCCGAGCGTGTAGAAGCGCCGGCACGATTCCTGGATCGTGCCGTCCTCGTTCAGCAGCTGAGGGCCGAGCAGGCCGGCCCGGGGGTGCGCCTCGGCGGCGCGCAGCAGCGCGTCGATCGCGCCCGGCTGCACCACCACGTCCGGATTGAGCAGCAGGGTGAAGTCGGCGTCGGCGGCCCGCAGGCCGCGGTTGCAGCCGCGGGCGTAGCCCTCGTTGCGCGCGTTCACGAGCCAGCGCACGCCCGGGTGCGCCTCGCGGACCGCGGCGAGGCCCGGGTCGGTCGAGGCGTTGTCCACGACCGTCACCGCGTGGTCGCAGGTCGGCGGGCAGCGCGCCAGCGCGTCCAGGCAGCGGCCGAGGTCGTCGCTGGTGTTGAAATGGACGATGACGACCGAGAGCTTCAAGCCGCTCCTCCGGGGCCGCGCGGTTCGCGCCGCAGCCGCAGGGCCCAGACCATCCACATCGCTTCCCAGACGATCCGTTTGGACATCTTCGAGACGCCGACCTGGCGGTCGACGAACATGATCGGGATCTCCTTGATGCGGAAGCGCCGCCGCCAGCAGTGGTAGTTCATCTCGATCTGGAAGGAGTAGCCGTCGCTCTTGATGCTCGCCAGCGGCAGGGCCGCGAGCACCTCCCGCCGGAAGCACTTGAAGCCGCCCGTGGAGTCCTTGATGGGCATGCCCGTGACCCGGCGGGCGTAGATGTTCGCGCCGACGCTCAGGATCACCCGGCGCAGCGGCCAGTTGACGACCGTGATGCCGTAGAGGTAGCGGCTGCCGAGCACGACGTCGTGGTCCCGGATCTCCTGCAGGAAGGTGTCGATGGCCGCGGGGTCGTGGCTGAAGTCGGCATCCATCTCGAAGACGGCCTCGGCGTCGGTGTTGGCCAGGACCCACTGGAAGCCGGCGATGTAGGCCGCGCCCAGCCCCGCCTTGCCCGGCCGCTCGAGCATGCGGACGCGCCCGCCGTAGTCGGGCAGGGCCTTGACCACGGCCGCGGTCCCGTCCGGCGAGTTGTCGTCGACGACCAGGACCGAGAGGCCGGGATCCCTGGCCAGGACCGCCGGCACGATGCGGCCGATGTTATCGGCCTCGTTGTAGGTCGGGATCACGACCACGCACTTCACGACGCCACCTCGCTGCTCATCAAACCTCGCCTGCGGTCCCGCCCGCGAAACGGCGCCGCAGCGCGGGCACCGCACCGGCGAACGCCAGGACCAGGAGCAGGACCACGCCGCAGACCGTCAACGCGAGGCCGCGACGCAAGAACGGATCCCGGTAGACGAAACGGATCTCGTGCTCGCCGGCCGGCAGGGCGACCGCCCGCAGCATGTGGTCGGCGACGAGCAGCGGCGCCGGCGTCCCGTCGACGGTCACCGACCAGCCGGGCATCCACAGGTCGGCCAGCACGAGCACCGCCGGCGCGGGCGGCGCGGCCCGCAGCACCACCTCGTTCAGGTCGTCGCGCACGTACGCGACCGCCGGCAGCGGCTGCGCGGCGGCCGCCGGCGCGGGCGACGGCGCGCGATCCAGCAGCACGCGGCGCGCGACGGGTTCGCGGCCGGCCTGCAGGCGGTCCAGGAACCCGGCCAGGTCGCCGGAGACCGGCGCCCACTCGCCCACCAGGCGGGCGCGCGGCAGCGCGCTGAGGTTGCGGTAGAGCGTGGACTCGCCGGACATCACGGGGCTCGCCTCGAGTTCGGCGCCCAGTTCCGCCAGCGCCGGCACGGCCTGCGGCGGCAGGAGCCCGTCGAGCATCAGGTAGCCCCCGCCGAGCCAGGCGGCGATGCGGCCGGCGGGGCGCGACGGATTCAGGATCCGCTCCCGCACGGCCTCGGCGGCGGCCAGCTTCGCCGGGTGGTACCCGCCCAGGGAACGCAGGCCCGCCGGCATCCCGCCGTTGTGCTGCGCCAGGGAGCCGAGCGGCCAGACCCGCTCGTGGCCGACGAACTGCGCCACCTCGACCAGGAAGGGGTCCGCGCGGAACGTCGCGCGCGGCGCGGCCTGTCGGACGAGATCGCCGGCCGGTACCAGGGACGCGCCGCCGTCGGCCCCGCGGGCGAGTTGATGCATCCCGCGCTCGGGATGGGTGATCCGCCCCGCCACGCCGAGCAGGTCCACCGCCACGAGCGCCAGCAGGAGCCAGGGCAGCCAGGCGCGCCGGGCGGGCGTCCGACGCGTCGCGAACACGGTGGCGGCGCCGGCGGCGACGAGCAGCAGGCCGATGCGCAGCAGGTCGACCTGCTGCAGGCTCCAAGCCGCGGCCAGCACCTCCGGCGCGGGTGCGCTGCGGCCCACCGCGGCGGCCAGGCTCGCGAGCTGCGAGGCGTGCAGGCCCTTGCCCGGCCCCAGCGCGCCCAGGAGCGAGGCGGCGCCGAGCCCCAGCCAGACCCAGGCCAGACGGCGCGGCGCGCGAGCGCCGGCGGCGGCGCCGTGCAGGGCGGCCAGGCCGTGCGCCGCCAGGACCGCCAGCGCGAACCCCGTCACCGCCAGGATCATCACCGGGATGCGGAACTTGTTGAAGTACGGCAGCAGGTGGTAGAGCGGGCCGTACAGCACCGGGAAGAAGCGCCCGCAGGCGACCAGCAGCGACAGCACCACGATCGCCGCCAGCGCGCGTTGGGGCCAGCGCGGGACGGTCCAGGCGCCGAGCGCCGCCAGCGTCAGCAGCAGCCAGCCGAAGTAGTTGGGGTAGTCCGTGAACGGCATGAAGCCCTGGTAGGTGCCCAGCCCGAAACCGGCAGCCGCGGGTTGGACCAGGGTCGGGAACTCCCGCGGGTGCAGGCTCCAGCCGGTGGCGTACTCGTAGCTGGCGCCCCCGCCCTCGGCGGACCCGCGCACCGACCAGCCGGCGTAATCGCGCACCGGCAGCAGCTGGACGGCGCCGATCAGGAACGCCGTCGCGAGGGCGGCGCCGATCGCGGCGGTCGGCCGCCAGGGCCAGAGCTGCGCGCCGGCGGCGCGGCGGCGGCGGGCCGCCAGCACGGCGATCCATTTGCCCAGCAGCAGGACGCCCACGCACAGCAACGTGTAGTAGAGGATCTGGGGGTGCCCGCGCAGCACCTGCAACCCGACGGCCAGCGCGAGCAGCGCGGCGCGTCGGCGGCCCTTCCCCTCCAGCAGGTCCAGGCAGGCGCCCACGACCCAGGGCAGGTACATGGCCGTCACCAGCTTGCTGCCGTGGCCGTGCACGCCCCAGGCCACGACGTTGGGCTGCAAGAGCCACACGGCCGCCCCCAGCAGCCGCGTCGGCAGCGGCAATCGCCAGCGATCCAGCAGCCAGACCATCCCGGCGCCGCCCAACAGCAGGTGCGCCAGCATCCAGGTCAGCGGCGGAAAACCGAGGCGGTCCTGCAGGAAGGTCAGCACTTCCCCGGGCGGGTAGACGAAGCGGGTGTAGGACACCGAGCCGAAGGTCGGCATCCCGGCGAACAGGTAGGGGTTCCACTGCGGGTAGACGCCGCGGGCGAGCGAAGCGTCGCCGACGATGGTGAACAGCGCGGCGTTCTCGGCGTCGCTGCTGCCGAACACCCGGCCCTGCAGCAGCGCTTCGGGGTAGACGAGCCCCAGCAGGACCAGCAGGGCCAGGGCGATCCCGCCGGCATGCAGCAGGCGACGACGCGGGCCGGTCCCGGCGCCGGGACGGTCGTGGTTGACGCGCACGTGATTCCCTTTCGGATGCGGCGTGGCCGCGGCTTCCAGCCGGCCGAGGATATCATCCGGCGGCCGCGGGCGTCCACTCCCGAGAGACGGTCAAACCCGAGGAGCGACAGGGGGTTCCGCGGGCCGCCCCGCCAGTTCGTCCAGGGCGCCCGCCAGGACGGCGCGCGCGACGGCGGGCCTCCCCTGCCACAGGTGCCAGGCCGCGTGCCCGGCGAAGTACGCCACCTGGCACGGCCAGAGCGCCGCGCGCGCCGCCCCCCGCCAGTGGCGCCCCAGCAGGCGGACGTGGCTGCGGCTGCGCAGGTAGGCCTTGCGCGGCGACCACGCGCCGACCGATGCGCTCACCTTGTGCAGGATCAACGAGCGCGGGACGTGCAGGATGCGGCCGCCCGCCGCCCGCAGGCGCAGGCAGTAGTCGGTGTCCTCGCCGTAGAAGGTGTAGGCCTCGTCCAGTTCCGGCACCGTTTCGAGGGCCCGGCGCGACAGCAGCAGCGCGCACCCCGTGCCGTACTCCACGAACCGCTCGTCGAGCGCACGGCGCCCGGCGGCCTGCCGGATGCCCTGGTGCCCCACCCAGCCCGAAAAGCGCCCGACCCGCCCGCCGTCGTACCAGATGCGCCAGGGCTCGTCCGCGAAGCAGATGCGCGGCGTCGCCGCCCAGGCGCCCGGCTCGCGGGCGATCGCCTCCACCAGACGGGCGAGGCTCCCTTGCGGCACGATGGTGTCGTTGTTCAGCAGCAGCGTGTGATCCGCGCCCCCGGTCGCGCGCAGGTGCCGCAGCCCGAGGTTGTTGCCGCCCGCCCAGTAGCGGTTGCGGTCCGCGATGACGAGTTCGACCGAGGGGAAGGCGTCGCGGCAGAACCGGACCGAGTCGTCGTCCGACGCGTTGTCGACGACGACGATGCGCAGGGGGTCGTAGCCGTCGGCGAGCAGGGAGCCGATGCACTCGGGCAGGTGGTCGCGCCCGTTCCAGTTGACGACGACCACGGCCAGGGACGGCGGCGGCGTCCCGGTCGTCCCGGACCTCCCGTCTGACCCAGGGGCGTCAGTGGCGGCGGCGGACACGGTACCCCGTCTCGGGATGGTTGCCCGCCACCACCAGCTCGGCGATCAGGCCGAGGCTGACGAACTGGACGGCGACGATGACCAGACCGGCGCCCAGCAGCATCAGCGGCCGCACCCGCAAGCCGTGACCCAGCGCCCACTGCACGACGAACCAGGCCAGGATCGCGCCGCCGACCGCGAAGCTGGCCGCGCCGATGCGCCCGAACAGGTGCAGGGGCGAGGCGGAGCGCGAGCTGAGGAACATCAGGGTCAGCAGGTCCAGGAAGCCGTTGAGGAAGCGGGCCGGACCGTACTTGGTGACGCCGTGGCGGCGGCGGTGGTGGCGCACGGGGATCTCGGTCACCCGGAACCCCTCGCGGTAGGCCTGCGCCGGGATGTAGCGGTGCATCTCGCCGTAGAGGCGCACCGCCTCGACGACCTCGCGGCGGTAGGCCTTCAGCCCGCAGTTGTAGTCGTGCAGCCGCAACCCCACGGCGCGGCTGGTGACCTCGTTGAAGAACCGCGACGTGGTGTTCTTGACGAAGCCGTCCTTGCGGTCCTGCTTCCAGCCGGAGACGAGGTCGAAGCCCTCCTCCAGCTTCGCCACGAGGTGCGGGATCTCGTCGGGGTCGTCCTGCAGGTCGGCGTCCATGGTGATCACGTAGCGCCCCGCGGCGGCCGCGAAACCGGCGGCCAGGGCGGCGGCCTTGCCGTGGTTGCGCGTGAACTCCAGACCGCGGACGCGGGCGTCGGCGGCGTGGAGCCGCTCGAGCACGGCGGGCGTGTCGTCGGTGCTGCCGTCGTCGATGATCCACACCTCGTGCGACAGTCCCGCCGCGGCCGCCGCGGCCGCGATGCGCGCCGTCAGCTCGGGCAGCGAGGCCGCCTCGTTCAGCGCTGGCACCACCACCGAGAGGTCGGGCCGGACGTCAGGCATGTCCCCTCCTGCGCGCGGCGACCCAGAGCACCTCGCGGCGCAGTCCCTCGCCGAACGGGACCCGCGCGACGTAGCCGATCTCGTCACGGATGAGGCCGGGATCGGCCCAGGTGTCGCGCACGTCGCCCTTCTCGACCGGCACGTGCTCGACCCGACGCGGACCTCGGGCGCCGCCTCGCGCAGCAGGTCGCGCATGGCCGCCAGGGCCGCGGCCAGCGGGACGCGCGCGCCGCCGCCGACGTTGTACACCGCCCACGTTCCGGGCGCCTCGACCGCGCGCAGGTTCGCGTCCACCGCGTCGGACACGTAGGTGAAATCCCGCGTCTGCGAACCGTCGCCGAAGACGATCCAGGGCTTCCCGTCGAAGGCCGCCTCGAGGAACTTGCGGAAGGCCATGTCGGGCCGCTGGCGCGGCCCGTAGACCGTGAAGTAGCGCAGGGACGTGGTGGGCACGCCGTGGTTGGCGCCGTAGAGCACGCAGAGGTGCTCGGCCGCCAGCTTGGTCACGCCGTACGGCGAGAAGGGCTGCGGCAGCGCGCGCTCGGTCACCGGCAGGTCGAGGCGGTCGCCGTACACCGAGCTGGAGCTGGAGTAGACGAACCGGACGAGCCCCGGCGCCACCCGCGGGTCGCGGCAGGCTTCCAGCAGGCGCTGGGTGGCGGCCAGGTTGCACGCCAGGTAGTCGCCGAACAGGTGCCCCCAGCTGGCGCGCACGCCGGCCTGGGCGGCGAGGTGGAACACGGCGCGGCTGCCGGCGAGCAGCGCAACCGCGTCGACGTCGTTCAGATCGGCGTGGTGGAAGACGAAGCCGGGCCGGCCCAGCAGCGGCGCCAGGTTCTCGCGCTTGAGCGCCGGGTCGTAGTAGTCGGTCAGCGCGTCGATGCCGACGACCTCGCAGCCCCGGTCCAGCAGGGCCTCGGCGAGGTGGCTGCCGATGAACCCGGCGCAGCCGGTGACCACGACGCGCGCCCCGGCCGCCAGGGCGGTCATGGGGCGCTCCCCGCGGCGCCCGCGGCGAGCAGGGCGTCGAGCTGCTGGCGCGCCACGGCGTCTTGGGGATCGTCGCGCAGGCGCTCCTGCATCCAGGCGACCGCCACGGCGTCCTCTCCCCGCTGCACCATGGCCTGGACCAGCTGCGGGATCAGGGCCTGCTCGTCCCGGGGCGGGATCGCCCCGTGGAGGCGCTGCACGTGGGCCGCCGCGTCCCGGGCCCGCCCGCGCTCGACCAGCACCATGGGGTAGATGTCGGTCACCATCGGGAACGTGGGGTCGAAGCTGCTGGCCAGCTCGAACGCGGTCTCCGCCTTGGCGATCATCTCGTCGTAGACGGCGTCGGTGGCGTCGGGCGCCTGCGCCCGCATGATGAAGTCGTAGCCGGCGCGGATCAGGCCCGCCGGGTAGTTGCCCAGCAGGTTCTCGGCGTTGCGGTCGAAGTGGACATCCTCGCGGTGGCGACCGTTGTACCGCCACAACCCCTCGAACCGCCAGTCCCGCTCGCCCAGGAGCTCGCGGACCTCGCCCTCGGGGCTCGGGTTCTGCGGCAGGTTGTTCAGGGTGCGGAACTCGGACCGGCGGCGCTCGGAATCGCCGTCCAGGGTGGCGCTGAAGTCGTAGACCCCGTAGCAGTTCGCCAGCAGGCGGTCGCTGTCGACCGTGGGCATGCCGTCCGGCCCCTTGACGCCGGTGAAGCGGTAGGCCAGCCCCTCCATCTGGAGCATGGTGAAGTAGCGGGCCATGTTCTCCTGGGGGATCGTCACCGCGAAGAAGACCGGGCGCTGGCCGCGGTTCTGGATGATGTCGTGCACGATGTAGTCGCGCACGTACACGACCTCCTGCTTCCCGGTGTCGGGGTCCTGGTACAGCACGGGGCGCAGCTGCTCCAGCTGCGTGTCGTCGTAGGAGACGGGCATCGGCGGGGAGCGCCGCTTCATCTGCTTGACGTACCAGGGCAGGTTGATCAGCGCCAGGTTGACCACGGTCACGTCGCGCCGGAAGCCCTCCACCTCCTGCAGGTACCACAGCGGGTAGGTGTCGTTGTCCCCGTTGGTGAAGACGATGGCGCCGGGATCCAGGCCCGACAGGAGGTTCCAGGCGTACTCGTGCGCCGTGCGGTTCTGCGTGCGGTCGTGGCGGTACCACTTCGCGCTGCCGGGGGCGAGCGCAGGCAGGGCCGCGACCAGGATCAGCGCCGCCGCCGTCCCCGCCGCCGCCCGGCCGATCCTGGCCGGCTTGGCGAGGCGGGCGCCGCGCGCCGCGAGCGGCCCCGAGAGGTAGCGCAGCAGCGCCGCGGCGCCCAGGCCGATGAACAGGGCGAAGAACATGAAGGCGGTGGAGAAGAAGTAGTCGCGCTCGCGGACCTCGTTGTCCGAGAAGTTGAGGTAGAGGTTCAGGATGTCGGCGTTGATCACGTAGTTCACCAGCAGCATCCAGTACCAGGGGCGGGCGCGGAAGAAGCCGTGGATCGCCCCGAGCAGGCCCAGGAACACCGGCACCAGGATCGTCAGCAGGCGCGTCGGGCGGAGCGAGCCGAGGTCCAGGAAGCTGAACTGGTCCAGCAGGAAGCCGTAGTAGTAGCGGATCTGCCACCAGAGGTCGGCCTTGCGCACCAGCGGGTCGATGGGCGGGTACTGCTCGCGCCGCAGCACCGACATCAGGGTCTGGAAGTTGTCGGGCTGCGTGTTGTTGAGCGCCGGGTCGAGTCCGGCGCGGATCAGCAGGATCAGGTGGACGCTCAGGCCGAGCAGGAACACGCCGCAGCCGATCAGGATGAAGGGCTTGCCGCCGAAGGCGCGCGACAGCGCGTAGATCAGCAGCAGGACCAGGCCGCCGACGATCACGAAGTCGTCCTTGACCATGGTCGAGAGCAGGAACAGGCCGAGACCGACGCTGACGCCCAGCAGGTCCGCCAGGGCGAGCTTGCGCCCGCCCGCCAGCAGGATCAGCAGGAAGATGCCCGGGAAGACCAGCAGCGTGCCCAGGTGGAAGCCGACCCCCAGGCCCAGCAGGTAGATGACGAGGTAGAGCAGGCGGTCGCTGTGCGGTTCGGCCCGCAGGTCGTACCACTTCAGCCCCAGCCAGGTCAGGAAGGCGACGACGAAGGCCGCCAGCCCGTACACCTCGGCCTCGATCGCGTTGCTCCAGTAGGTCTCGCTGAACAGCAGGAACAGCGCGCCCACCACGCCCCCGGCGTGGGGGAGCCACCCGCTGTCGGGATCGGCGCGCCGGGCGATCTCCTGGATCGTGAGGTAGACGAAGACCAGGGCCAGGGCGCTGAAGAACGCCGACATGAAGTTGACCGCCGCCGCGGTGCCGGCCAGCGGCGCGAGCAGGATGTCGAAGAAGCGGCCGACCAGCACGTAGAGCGGCGTGCCCGGCTGGTGCGGGACGCCCATGGTGTGCGCGGTGGTGATGTACTCGCCGCAGTCCCAGAAGCTCAGCGTCGGCGACAGCGTCAGGCAGTAGACGATCGTCGCGAGGACGAAGACGCCCGCCGCGATCAGGAACGTCGGGCGGCGGTACCAGTCGGGTGCCAGCATGGGATTCCTCGGATTCGGGTTCCGGCGCGGACGACTCGCCAATCTAGCACACGGTCCGGGGGGCAACAACCCCGCGGCGACCGGGGTTCCCCGCCCGCCGCGGCGGCGTTCAGGCGGCGCCGCGGCGGCGTCGCGGACCGGCCAGGAAGAGCGCGCCGCCCGCCAGACTGACCGCGACCATCAGCGCGTAGGCCAGGAACTCCATGGCCACCGCGTCGGCCTCGGTCGGCACCACGCCGGCGGCCACGAACAGCTCCGCGGCGGCCAGCTCGCGCACGCCCAGCCCGTTGATGCTCACCGGCAGCGAAACCAGGATGCCCAGCAGGGGGACCAGCACGAACAGCTGCAGGACACGGCCCGCGTCCAGGGCGAGGCCCAGGCCGAGCGCCACCAGCAGGTGGGTCGACACGCGCATGGCCTGCACGAACAGGGACCAGGCGAGCAAGCGGGCCAGCCAGACGGGCCGCTCCCGGTAGGTCTTGAACTCCGCCAACATCGTGCCGAGGCCGTCGGCAGCCCGGCCCCAGCGCGCGGCCGTCAGCGCGCGGACCGCCAGCGCCGAGACGCGGCGCGAGAACAGGACGGCGATCGCCAGCGACCAGGCCGCGAGCGCCAGCCACAGCGGCAGCGTCGGCGGCACGCGCACGCCCGCCGCCGCCGCGGTCGGGACCGCCAGCAGGGCCAGCACGGTCAACGCCAGCAGGCCCAGCAGCCGGTCCAGCAGCGTCGCCCCCAGCACCGCGGCGGTGCGCCCCTCGCGACGGCCGAGGTCGACGACCTTGTAGGCGTCGCCGCCCACGTTGCCCAGCAGGAAGTTGTTGAAGAAGAGCCCGACGAAGCTCAGCCGGACCGCCTCGCCGACGGTCACCCTCAGCCCCGAACAGCGCAGGATCCAGGCCCACTGCAGCGCGCCGCACACCGCCGACAGCGCGAACACGCAACCCGACAGGGCGAACCAGGGCCAGTGCGGAGCCGCCACGGCCGTGCGCAGGGCCGACCAGGACAGGGGGCGGTAGGCGAACAGGAACACCACCAGCGCGAGGCTGATCCCCGCCTTCAGGATCGTCGTCTGCCGGGGGCGCCTCACGGCCGACCCCGCCGCGCCGCGACGTCCGCGAAGACGTCCAGGGACTCGCGCACGCAGCGCTCCCAGCTGAAGGTGCCGGCCCAGGCGCGGGCGGCCGCGCTCATCGTCCGCCAGCGCGCCTCGTCGCGCAGCAGGGCGACGGCGGCGGCGGCCATGGCCCGGTCGTCGCCGTAGGGCACCAGCAGGCCCGTCTCGCCGTCGCGCACCGAGTCGCGCAGCCCGGGACGGTCGCTCGCGATCGTCGGCAGGCCGCAGGCGGCGGCTTCGATGACGGTCAGCCCCCACCCCTCCTTGGGGCTGGGGTTCAGGAACAGGCGGGCCCGGTGCAGGGTCGCCGCCAGCTCCGCGTCCGGCAGGTAGCCGGCGAACACGACATCCCCGCCGAGGCCCAGGCCAGCCGCCATGCGACGCAGCCGGGCCTCGTCCGGTCCGCGGCCCATCACGACGAGCCGCGAACCCGGCACCGCGCGGCGCACGTGCGCGAAGGCGCGCAGCGCCACGTCCACGCTCTTGTAGCGGCGCAGGCGGCTCCACGAGACGAGCAGCGGGGGATCGTCGCGCGGCGGCGGGGCGGGCAGCTCCAGGCGCCGCGCGTCGTTGCCGCAGTACACGGTGCGGATCCGCGCGGCGTCCAGGCCGCGGCGCGCGAGGTCGTCGCGGGTCGAGGGGCTGATGACCTCGAAGTCCCGGCCGCGGTAGGCCAGCGGCAGCAGGCGTTCCGCCGCCCAGACGTAGGACGCCACCAGGGGGTTGGCCTCGCGGAAGACCGTGGCCCCGAACAGGTGCGGCACGACCGCGAGCACGGGCACGCGGCCGGCGAACAGCGGGGAGTAGAACGGGACCTTGTTGATGTCCTCGACCAGCAGGTCGTAACGGCCCGTGCGCAGCAGGCGGCGGCAGACGCCCGGCAGCACGAAGTTGGCCACGGCCCAGTGGCCGCGGCGGTGCACGCACACGCCGTCCAGCGTCGCCTGCGGCGGCGCGCCGCGGTAGCCGGACGTCACCAGGTCCACCTCGTGGCCCGCGGCCACGGCCCCCTTGAGGATCTCGTGCAGGTGCAGCTCGGCGCCGCCCCCCAGGGGGTCGCCGACGTCGCGCCAATTCAGGGCCAGGATCCTCACGCGCCGCCTCCCGCGTCGTCGCGGCGCACGATCACCCCGATGGTCATCGCGGTGTGCAGGGCCCAGCGACGCCCGCGGTGCCGCTCGCGCCAGCGCGCCAGCAGCCGCCCGAGCGGCGGCACCGGATCCGGGTACATCGGCAGCCGCAGGCCGAGCCGGGACAGCAGCGTCTTGCGCAGCGCGCGGTACCAGAGCCCGGGCACCATCCAGTCGCCGTAGGTGCGCACCACCTCGCCGCCGGCGCGCCGGACGGCGCCCTCGAGCCCGGCCGGCGTGAACTGCGTCTCCCAGCCCGCGAACCAGCGGTCCAGGGCGATCAGCAGCTGCTTGCCCAGGGTGTAGTAGTGCCAGGTCTGCGGCACGTCGACCAGCAGCCGCCCGCCCGGCTTCAGCACGCGCAGGTCCTCGCGCAGCAGGGGCAGCGGGTCGCGGAAGTGCTCGAGCAGGCCCTGGTGGTAGACCAGGTCGAAGGTCCCGTCGGCGAAGGGCTTGCACAGGGCGTCGCCGTTCACCGCCTGCACGCGGACGCCGGCCTGTGCGGCGGCCCGCGCGGTCAGCGCCAGCGACCCCGGCACGTAGTCCAGCGTCCAGACCTCCGCGCCGGCGCGGGCCAGCGCCACGGCGTCGCGGCCGCTGCCGGCCCCCACCTCGAGGACCCGCTTGCCCGCGGGATCGCCCAGGGCGAACAGCTCGCGCACGATGCGGCCGTCGTTGCCGTAGACGTCGTCCAGGCTGAGGCGGTCGGCCTCGTCCCAGAAGTCCTGCCAGTGGCGCCGGGTCGAGACCCTCACCGCGGGCCTCCCCCGCCGTCGCCCGCGGGACCGCGCGCGGCAGCGAGGTCCCGCGCCGCACGGTCGAGCAGGCCGTTGATGAAGCCCACGGCCTCGTCCCCGCAGTACAGCCGCGCCAGTTCGCAGGCCTCGTTGATCGCGACGCGGACCGGCACCTCGGGGCAGTAGCGCAGCTCGGCCAGCGCCAGCCGGCAGATCGCGCGCTCCACCTGGCCGACGCGCTCGGGGTCCCAGTTCTGCAGCAGCCCGTCCAGGGTCGCGTCGAGGCTCGCCCGGTGCTGCGCGATCAGCGCCGCGAGCGACCGGGCGAAATCGGCCGTGTCCCCCGGCGCGTCGCGCCTCTCCAGCTGGTCGTCCACGCAGACCTGCAGGTCCTGGCCGCTGAGGGCGGCCGCGTAGAGGGCCTGGACGAGCAGTTCCCTGCCCTTGCGTCGCTTGCCCACGTTCCTACCCTTCGTCGATCGCGCGCCAGAGGTCGATCATCTCGAGCGCGGAGAGCGCCGCGTCGAAGCCCTTGTTGCCGGCCTTGGTGCCGGCCCGCTCGATGGCCTGGTCGAGGGTGTCGGCCGTGATGACGCCGAAGGAGACCGGGATGCCGGTGTCCAGCGCCACCTGGGCGATCCCCTTGGTCACCTCGGCCGCGATGTACGAGAAGTGCGGCGTGTCGCCCTGGATCAGGCAGCCCAGGCAGATGATCGCGGCGTAGCGGCCGCTGTCGGCGAGCTTCGCGGCGGCCAGCGGCAGCTCGAAGCTGCCCGGCACCCAGGCCACGTCGACGCGCTCGGGGTCGACCCCGTGACGGGTCAGGCAGTCCTGGGCGCCGTCCAGCAGCTCCCGGACCAGGAAATCGTTGAAGCGGCTGGCGACGATCACCAGACGCTGCTCGCCGGCGCGGAAGTTCCCCGCGTACGTCTTGCCCATGGTCTCCTCCTTCAGTCGTTGGCCTCGGCGGTCCCCGCGTCGTCCAGGCGCAGCAGATGGCCGAGCTTGTCCCTCTTGGTCGTCAGGTACTGGCGGTTGCTCCGGTTCGGCCGCGTCTCCAGCGGCACGCGGCCGGTCAGCTCGAGCCCGTGGCCCTCGAGCCCCACGAGCTTGCGCGGGTTGTTGGTCATCAGGCGCAGGCGTCGCACCCCGAGGTCGCGCAGGATCTGCGCGCCGATGCCGTACTCGCGCAGGTCGGCGCCGAAGCCGAGGCGGTGGTTGGCCTCGACGGTGTCCGCGCCCTCGTCCTGCAGGCGGTAGGCGCGCAGCTTGTTGATGAGCCCGATGCCGCGCCCCTCCTGCCGCATGTAGAGCAGGACGCCCTCGCCCTGGGCGTCGATGGCCGCGAGCGCGGTCTCGAGCTGCTCGCCGCAGTCGCAGCGCAGGGAGTGGAACAGGTCGCCGGTCATGCACTCGCTGTGGACGCGCACCAGCGTGGGGCGGTCCGGGCTCGGCTCGCCCTTGACCAGGGCCACGTGCTGGGAGTCGTCGACGCTGGTGGTGTAGGCGACGAGGCGGAAGTCGCCGTAGCGGGTCGGCAGGGCGACCTCGGCCTCGCGGCGCACGAGGTTCTCGTGGGCGCGGCGGTAGGCGATGAGGTCGGCGATCGAGACCAGCTTCAGCCCGTGCTGGTCGGCGATCTCGCGCAGGCGCGGCAGGCGGGCCATGCTGCCGTCCTCGTCCATGATCTCGCAGAGGATGCCGCTGGGGTGCAGGCCCGCGGTGACGGCCAGGTCGATGGCCGCCTCGGTGTGGCCGGCGCGCTTGAGCACGCCGCCCGGCTGGGCCTCCAGCGGGAAGATGTGGCCCGGGCGCACCAGGTCCGCGGGGCCGGCCGCGGGGTCGGTGAACACGGCCACGGTGCGGGCGCGGTCCTGCGCCGAGATGCCCGTGGTGGTGCCGGCGGCGGCGTCGACCGAGACGGTGAAGTGGGTGCGCAGTCGGGCCTCGTTGCGCGAGACCATCTGGGGCAGGTCCAGCTGGCGGGCCCGCTCGCCGGTGATGGCCACGCAGATCAGGCCGCGCGCGTGCTTGGCCATGAAGTTCACCGCGGCCGGGGTCGCCTTCGCGGCGGCGAGGATGAGGTCGCCCTCGTTCTCGCGGTCCTCGTCGTCCACGACGATGACCATCTCTCCCGCCGCGATCGCCGCCACGGCGTCGGCGATGCGGTCCAGCCTCACGGCGGGGTCGGCGGTGCGCTCGTTGTCGATCATCGCTGTCCTCCTCGACGGCCGCGGAAGCCGCGGGCCAGGATGCGTTCGTAGGTCAGGGGCGACGCGCCCGCGGGATCCGCCGCGGTTCCCCGCGCCACGGCTCCTTTGGCCAGCACGTCGGCCTCCAGGTTGACCCCGTCGCCGGGAACGAGTTCGCCCAGGCGTGTCGTGCCCAGGGTCTGCGGGATCAAGCTCACGATGAAACCCGTCTCGCCCGGGTCCGCGTCCAGGGTCAGGCTCACGCCGTCGATCGCGACCGAGCCTTTGGACAACAGCCAGCGCGCGACGCCCGGCGGCGGCTGCACGGTCAACCGCGCGGCGTCCCCCGCGCGCTCCAGACGCCGCACGCGGCCGACGCCGTCGACGTGGCCGAGCACGAGGTGGCCGCCCAGGCGGTCGCCTGCGCGCAGGGCGGGTTCCAGGTGGAGGCGGCGGCCGGGGCGCCAGTCGTCGAGCGTGGTGCTGCGGCGCGTCTCGGCGACCGCCTCGACCGTGACCAGCGGGCCGCGGTCGGCCGCGCGTCCGCGAGCGCTTCCGGATGTCACCGTCAGGCAGATCCCGTCGACCGCCAAGCTGTCGCCCGCAACGAGGTCCGGGGCACAGACGGGCGCGCGCAGGGTAAGGACGGTCACGCCGCCGCGCGCGACCACGGCCGTCAGGGTCCCGATCTCGCGCACCAGGCCGGTGAACACGTCAGTCACCGTCCTTCCCGCCGCAGAGGTCCGCGCGCCGCTGCGCGAAGTCCGTCCGGTCCCAGGTTAGGCAGGCGTCGCCGCCGGAACGCACCGCGCGCGTCAGGCTGTAGTCCCGCGCCGACGCCGCGAACCCGCGGTCCGCCCAGCGGGGGCCGCCGCCGGCCAGCGTCGGCGCCACGAACTGCACCCAGCGGTCGACCAGGCCGGCGGCCAGGAACGACGCCGCGAGCGCGGGACCGCCCTCGAGCATCAGCGTCCAGTGCCCGCGCGCCGCCGCCTGCGCCAGCAGGTCCGCGGGCGCGATCCGGCCGCCGTCGTCCCGGCAGCGCACGACCTCGGCGCCGGCCTCGCGCAGCGCGCGCTCCCGGCCGGCGTCGGCCGCTCCGGTGGTGAAGACCAGGTGCGGGCCGGTGCGCCAGCCCACCGCTTCGGCGAGGTCGCCGTCGGCGCAGGCCGGCAGGGGCTCGGCTTCGGGGCACAGCACGGCCGCACCGGCGCGGCGGCCGTCCAGACGCGGCCGATCGCAGCGCACGGTGTTCGCGCCCACCAGCACCAGGTCGTGCCAGCGGCGCAGCCGCGCCGTCTCCTGCAGCGATTCCCCGCCGGTGAAGTAGATCGGCGATCCTTCGGGCGCCCCCGGCGGCGCGAAGCGCCCGTCCAGCGTGGTCGCGGTCTTGAGCGTGACGAAGGGGCGGCGGAAGGCGTCCGTCACCACGTAGGGCCAGATCAGTTCCAGGCAGCCGCGGCCGAGCACGCCGAGCGCGACGTCGAGCCCCGCCCCGCGCAGCAGGTCGATCCCGCCGCCCGCCACCAGCGGGTTCGGGTCGCGCGCGCCGACGACGACCCGCGCCACGCCGCTCCCGATCACCCGCGGCGCGCAGGGCGGCGTGCGCCCCTGGTGGTTGCAGGGTTCGAGGGTCACGTACAGCGTCGCGCCCCGCGCCGCCTCGCCGGCCTCGCGCAGCGCGACGATCTCGGCGTGGTCGGCGCCGGGGCCGTGATGGGAACCGCGGCCGACGATCACGCCGTCGCGCACCACCACCGCGCCCACCGGCGGGTTGGGCCAGGGACGGCGGGGCAGGCGCTGCGCGACGCGGTGCGCCTCGGCCATGAACTCGGTGTCGCCGCGGTTGTGCGCCATGATCCTGAACACGGTTGTTCGGGATGCGGGAGGCAGGCAGGAAGCGGCCGCCCGTGTCGACGGGCGCGCCGGACCCAACTTCTCCCATCCAGACTGTGACTGTCGGCCCCGGAGTTCCACCGGATCAGCCGGTTGCGCGTGGTGCGCCGCCGGGTCGCGGGCTGTGACCGCCGGTGGGGAATTCCACCCCGCCCCGAAGTTGAGATTCGCGGTGAATGTCGCGGCCCAAGGGCCGCCCGCACAAGCTAATGCGGCGCCCGGACGCCTGTCAAGGCCGGTCGCCCCCGCCCTCGGCCGCGTCTTCCGGACCGGACAAGGTGAACAGGGCCTCGGCGAAGGCCTCGGGGTCGAAGACCTCCAAGTCGCCGACCTTCTCCCCCAGCCCCACGTAGCGGACCGGCAGGCCGAGCGTCTCGGCGATGGCGACGACGATGCCGCCCTTGGCCGTGCCGTCGAGCTTGGTGAGGATCAGCCCGTCGACGGGCACCGTCTCGGCGAAGATCTTCGCCTGCTGCAGGCCGTTCTGCCCGGTGTTGGCGTCGACCACCAGCAGGGTCTCGGGGTCCCGGCCGCACTTGCGGCGGATGACCCGGGCGACCTTGCCCAGCTCGTCCATCAGGTTGGACTTCGTGTGCAGGCGCCCCGCGGTGTCGACGATGACCAGGTCGTGGCCCCGGGCCTCGGCCGCCGAGAGCGCGTCGTGGACCACGGCCGCGGCGTCGGCCCCCTGGCCCTGGGTCACGAAGTCCACGCCGACGCGGTCGGCCCAGATGCGCAGCTGCTCCACGGCGGCGGCGCGGAAGGTGTCGCCCGCCGCCAGCAGCACGCGCCGGCCCGCCTGCTTGTGCAGGTGGGCCAGCTTGGCGATGCTGGTGGTCTTGCCCGTGCCGTTGACGCCGACCACGAAGATGACCCGCGGGCCGCTCGGGACCGCCCCGCCGTCCGGCGGCGCCGGCGCGGTCCGGGCCGCCCGGGCCTTGCGCCCGCGCGCCGGCGCCTCGCCGGCCTCGTCCCAGCTGCGCACCTTCACGCTGGTCTGCGCCTCGCGCAGGATCGCGGCGATGTCCGCGCGGATCACCTGGGTGACGCCTTCGAGCGTGGCTTCGCCGCCGGTCTCCTTCAGGCGCTTCTCGATGGATTGGACGATGCGCGTGCTGGCCTTGACCCCGAGGTCCGCCGAGATCAGCAACGCCTCGATCTCGTCGAGGGTCGCGGCGTCGAGGCGGACCTTGCCGACGAACAGCTCCCCGAGCCGGCCGACGATGCTGTCGCGCGTCTTGCGCAGCCCCTGCCGCAGGCGGTCGATGGCGCCGAACATCTACTCCGCCTCCATGGCGAGCGGAGAAGTCGCGCCGGCCGTGGTTGCGGTGCCGTCGTCGGCGTCGAGGTCCTCGTCGAACTCGTCGGCGTCGTCACCGGCGTCGAGCACGAACCGGCTCGCGGTGACGTCGGTGCCGGACGGCGTCGCCAGCACCGCGCGCTCCTCGGCGGACTCGTCGATCTGCCGGCGCCGCGCCGCGATCGCCTGGCCCAGGTCGGCGTCGCTGCCGGCCTCGGCGACATCGCGGAAGCTGACCGAGACGAGGCTGCTGACCCCCTCCTCCATCATCGTCACGCCGTAGAGGTGGTTGGCGGTCTCCATGGTCAGCTTGTTGTGGGTGACGACCAGGAACTGGGTCTTGGCGGCGAACTCGCGCAGCAGGCGCACGAAGCGCTGCACGTTCGCGTCGTCCAGCGGCGCGTCGGCCTCGTCCAGCAGGCAGAAGGGCGACGGCTTCACCAGGTAGACCGCGAACAGCAGCGACAGCGCGGTCAGGCAGCGCTCGCCGCCCGACAGCAGCCGGATGTGGTCGACGCGCTTGCCGCGCGGCTGGGCCACGATGTTGATGTTCGATTCCAGGGGGTCGTCCGTCTGTTCAAGCTCGAGGTCGGCGCGGCCGCCCTCGAACAGGGTCTGGAACACGGCCACGTAGTTGCGGCGGATCTCCTCGAACGTCTCCTGGAAGAGCTTGCGCGCCGTGCGGTTGATCTTGTCGATGGTCTGCGCGAGGTCCTTGCGGGCGGCCTCCACGTCGGCGACCTGCTCCTCGAGGAAGGTCAGCCGCTCGCGCTTCTGCTCGAACTCCTCGACGGCCAGGTGGTTGACCGCGCCGAGCTCCTCGAGCTTCGCGCGCGAGTCCTCCAGCAGGGCCCGCGCCTGCTCCTCCTGGAAGACGTCGCCGTCGCGCTCCAGCTCCGGCGGCAGGGCCTCGGGGTCGACCGCGCGCACCAGCTCGCGGAAGCGGCCCTTGTACTGCTCCTCGATCCGCTCGACGAGGTTGGCGCGGCGGACCTCCATCGTGGCCTGCTCGGTCTCCAGCCCGTGGGACTCGTCGCGGCAGGCGGTGCGCTGGGACTCGATCCCCCGCACGCGGTCGTGCCAGGCGGCGGTCTCCTGGTGCAGGCCCGAGATCGCCTCGGCGCTGGCCTGGACCAGCAGGCGGCGACGCTCGCGCTCGTCGAACCCGGCCTCCAGCTGGGCGCGCCGGCTGACGATCTCCTCCTCCATCCCGGCCAGCTCCTCGCGCAGCGAGACGATCTCCTGGCGCAGGCGCTCCTCGGCCGACGTCATCTCGGCCACCGACTCGCGGCGGTGGGCCAGCGCCGCCTCCAGCTCGCGCAGCTCGCCCTGGTGGCGCGACTGCAGCAGCTTCTTCTCGCCGGCCTCGGCCCGCGCCGCCTCGCGCGCCTGCTCGCTCTGCTTCACGGCCGACCGCAGCTCGTCGACGCGCACGCCGCTGTCGCTGCGCAGTCGCCCGCTCTCGTCCAGGTTGCCGCGCAGGCCGGCCTCCTGGTGCGCCAGCTCGCGCAGGCCGTCCCGGGCGAGCTCGGCGTCGCGCGCGATGGCGGCCAGTCGCTGCTGCGCGCCGTCGATGCGCGAACGCGCCTCCGCCTCGTCGACGTGGACGCGGCCGAGGCGGCGGTCGAGGTCCTCCATCCGCCCGCGGCCCGCCTGGATCAGTTCCCGCGCCGCCTGCTCGGCCTGCACGGCGTCCGCGACGCGCGCGGTGTGCTCCGCGATCTCCTGCGCGAGCCGGGCGAGGTCCTCCTGCAGCCGCTCCAGCTTCTCGCCGCGGCCCAGCAGGCTCACCTCCTCGCTCTTGCCGCGACCGCCGCGCACCAGGCCGTCGCTGGTGATCAGCAGGCCGGTGCGGGACAGGCAGGCGACGGGATCGCCGGCGCCGTGGCGGGCCGCCGCGTCGAGCGCGGCCTCGTCCGTCTCGAAGGCCCAGACCCGCGACAGCAGCCGCCGCAGGTGGGGCGTGGCCGCGCCGTCGCCGCGCACCAGGTCGGTGGCGGGGCGCCCCGACGGCGGGGGCGGCGGGCCGGCGACGCCCGGGCGGGCGTCGGCCACCAGGAAGCTGGCGCGGCCCTTCTCCGCCTCGCGCACCAGGCGCACCAGGTCGAGCGCCTTGCCGTCGTCGCTCACCACGACCGAATCCAGGACGTCGCCGAGCAGCGTCTCGAAGGCCGCGGTCCAACCCTCGTCGACGGTCAGCTGCTCGGCGAGGCTGCCGAGGATCCCGGGATCCCCGCGCCGCGTCTGCAGCACCTCGCGGGCGGCGCCGCCGTAGCCGTGCAGGCTCTCGGTGATGCGCTTGAGCAGCTCGTGGCGCGAGCGGAGCGACTCGCTGCGCGCCTCGCGCAGCGAGACCTCGTCGCGCAGTCGGGCGCGCTCGGCCTGGGATTCCTGGAGCCGGCGCTCGGCATCCGACAGCTCGCCGAGCAGCCCGCGGCGGGTCTCGGCCAGCTCGGTCTGGCGGGCGGCGGTCTCCTGCAGCCGGACCTCCTCGCGTCGCCGCGCCTCCTGCTGCTGCGCGGTCTCCTGCTCGAGGACCCGCAGGCGTTCGTGGCGGTTCTCGCGCCGGATCTCCAGCTCCCGCAGCTCGGACTTGCGCCGGTTGTCCGTCTCGATGAACTCCAGGTTCAGCTGGGACGCCTTCTCCAGCGCGCCGCGGTCGGCGTCGTAGCGCGTCTCGATGAGCTGCAGGTCCTCCTGCAGTCGCGCGAGATCGGCGGCCAGGTCCGCGGAGCGCGCCGTCAGACCCTGCTTGCGGTCCCCGAGGTCGTGCAGCTCCGCGTGCGCGGTCTCGCGGCGGCGGCAGATGTCGGCCACCGACTCGGTGCTCTCCTGGAGCCGGCGCTGGTGGTCGCCGATGCGGTGCTCGAGCAGCAGCGACTTCTGCTCCACCACGCGCAGCTGCTCCTCGAAGGCCTGCAGCGACTCCTCGAGGCCGTGGCGCTCGGCCTCGCGCTCGTCGACGGCGGGCCGGGTGGCCTCGATGCGCGCCCGCAGCTCGGCCAGCTCGCCGCTGTCGGCCTCGGCGAGCACGGCCAGCTCCTGGCGCCGCTCGCGGAGCTCCTGCTCGCGCTGGTCCATGCGGCGCACGGCGCGGCCGGCCAGCAGCAGGTCCAGGGCGCGGGACTGGGCGTAGAGCCGCTGGTAGCGGCGGGCCTTGCCGACCTGCCGCTGCAGCGAGCGCACCTCGCGGCCGATCTCCTCGCTGATGTCGCGCAGCCGCAGCAGGTCCTGCTCGGTCTGGTCGAGCTTGCGCTGGGCCTCCTTGCGGCGGGCCTTGTAGCGCACGATGCCGGCGCCCTCCTCGACCAGCTGGCGGACCTCCTGGCTGTTCTCGTTCAGGATGCGCCCGATCTTCTCCTGCTCGATGACGCTGTAGGCGGTGTTGTTGACGCCGGTGTCGAAGAACAGGTCGCGCAGGTCCTTCAGCCGGACCGGCGCGTCGTTCAGGTAGTACTGGGAGAAGCCGTCGCGCGTGACCCGGCGCTTGATCGTCACCTCGTCGTACTCGATGCGCATGGCGCGGTTGTCGTTGGTGAAGGTCAGCGCCACCTCGCACAGGCCGACCGGCTTGCGCCGGGCCGTGCCCTTGAAGATGATGTCCTCCATCACCGTGCCGCGCAGCTGCTTCGCCGACTGCTCGCCGAGCACCCAGCGGATCGCGTCGACGATGTTGCTCTTGCCGCAGCCGTTGGGACCCAGGATGGCGGTGATGCCCTGGTCGAATTCCAGCACCGTGCGGTCGACGAACGACTTGAATCCCTGCAGTTCCACCCGCTTCAGTTTCACGTGCGTGTCCTTCTGGGTTCGCCGCGGCCGGGCCGCGTCAGCGCAGGCGTTCCGCGGCGACGGGCTGGGCCCAGTCCGTCCGCAGGCGCGCGAAGAGTTCGTCCTGCGCCGCGTGAGCCGCGGCGCGGTCGGGGAAGTTCCCCGCGTAGATCCGGAACAGGTGCCGGCGACCGGAGTCCTCGGCATGGATCAGCCCGACGACGCCCCGGCCGGCCATGACCGCGACCTCTTCCAGGGCCAGCAGGCTGTCGTCGAAGGAATAGACGTGGAGGCACCAGCCGGCCGCGCCCACCGGTCCGGCGAAGGGATCGCCCGACGACGACGACGACGTCGGCGAAGCGGCGGGCGGGCTCTCGACGGCCGCGACCGTGTCCGGCAGCGCGACAGATGCGCTATCTGTATCGATCACAATCGATTGTGGTTCCTGTTTGATGTCTTGCTGCAGGTCGGGGTTCGCGGTCGGCGCCGCGGGCGTGGCCCGGGGGCGCCGCTGCGTGCCGACCCACCATACGCCCGCGATCACCGCCAGCACGGCCAGCGCCGCCAGCCACCTGCCGGCGCGGCGCGGCGCGCGCGCGGGGGGCTCGTGCCGGGGGACGACCGCCGCCCGGGCGGGGACGAACACCAGCGCGGCGGCCGGCGGGTCGCCCAGCTGGCCGACGTCGCGGATCATGACCTCGCACAGGGACGAGTCGAGGGCGGCCTGGTCCCAGCACAGCACGCGCAGCGAAGGCACGGTGGCCCACACCGCGCCGCGGTCCCCCGTCGAGGCGCTCACCAGGACGTGGTCGAATTCTGCGAGCAGGATCGCCACCAGGGCGCTCACCTCGTCGCCCGAGGCGCGGCTGGGCTGGTACGAGCCCACGCCCAGCAGCAGGCCGCCCGGCGCGCCCCAGGGCAGGGCGACGGCCGCGGCGGCGGGAGAGACCCCGTAGCGCACCACGTCGATCCAACCCTCGACGTCGGCGCGACCGGCCCAGCGGGTGAGGTCGGGCGACAGGTCGTCGCCGTCGACCACCGCGACGCGGCGGCCGCGGCGGCTCAGGGCGCGGGCGGTCATCAGCGCCGCGGCGGCGCGGGGCGCCGTCGCGTCGGGCGGGCCCAGGATCACGCAGACCCGGGGCGCGCCGGGCGCCTCGAGATGGTCGACGACGAAGCCGGCGAGCGCTTCGCCCGCACTGATCCGCTGCGCCTCCTCCCAGAACATGGGGCCGCTCTCCAGCCGCAACTCCTCGACCGCGAAGCCGGTCGGGTACAGCGGCAGCCCCAGGGGCCCGTGGCGGACGGCCGAATCGCTCACGTGGCCTCCCGTCGGTTCCCGCTCAGGTGTTCCCAGGCCGTGCGCACGGCCGCGGCGACCAGCGGCAGGTCGTCGTCGCGCAACGACCGCAGGTCGACGGCCAGGCCCTCCTGCCCGATGCGGGCCAGCACCGCGGGATCCCCGGTGCGCAGACGCCGGTGGCAGGCTTCGATCTCCGCGCGAGGAGCGCGCCACTGCACCAGGCGCGTCGGCAGCGCGGCGTCGGCCGAGCAGCCGCCCCCCACCTGGGCGAGACCCGCGACGACCTCCGCGCGCCAGCCGGCCGGCGCGGCGCCGTCGAGCCGGGCGAGCAGGTCGTGCGCCATCCGTTCCAGTTCGGACTCCGTGCGCGACAGGAAGGCCAGCGTGGGCACCGACCGCAAGTGCGCGCCTTCGAGGTAGAGGGTCAGCGTGCCGTCGAGGGCCGCGAGCGTCGTCTTGTCGACGCGCAGGGCCCGCCGCAGCGGGTGGTCGCGCAGGCGGCCGACGAGGTCGGCCCGTCCCAGCACCAGACCGGCCTGGACGCCGCCGAGCAGCTTGTCGCCGCTGCAGGTCACCAGATCGGGACCGTCGGCGAGGTCCTGCTCCAGCGTGCGGTGGCCGGCCAGTCCCGCCCCGGCGACGTCGGCGAGCTGGCCGCTGCCGGCGTCGTAGACCAGGACGTGGCCCGCGTCGCGGCACAGGTCGGCGAGGTCGCGCAGCGGGACCTCCTCGACGAACCCCTGCTGGACGAAGTTGCTGCGGTGGACCTTCAGCACCACCGCGCCGGGTCGCAGCGCCTCGCGGTAGTCCTGCGGGCGGGTCCGGTTGGTGGTGCCGACCTCGACGAGTTCGCAGCCGGTCTCGCGCAGGATCTCGTCCAGCCGGAACGAGCCGCCGATCGCCACGATCTCGCCCCGGGAAAGCACCACCCGGTTGGCGGCGGCGCAGGCGCGGATCGCCAGCCACAGGGCGGCCGCGTTGTTGTTGACGACCAGCGCCTCGGCGGCGCCGGTCAGCAGCGACAGCTTCGTCTCGACGCCGCGGCCGCGGTGGCCGCGCCGGTTGGCGTCGAGGTCCGTCTCGAGGTCGAGGTTGTGCCGCGCCGCCTCGGCGGCCCAGGCGATCGCGCGTTCGGGATGCAGGGACCGGCCCAGGTTCGTGTGCACGAGGATGCCCGTGGCGTTGATCACGCGGCGCATCGAGGGCCGCAGGATGCGTTCGTGTTCGAGCCGGACGGCGGCGACGGCGCGACGCGTCAGGTCCTCGCGACCGGCGTCGGTGGCGTCGTCGGCGGCGCGCAGGCGCGCCCGCTCCGCCTCGACGACGCGCTGCACGAGCCGGGTCACCCAGGACCGCGCATCCCCCTGCGCGAGAGCCGCGATCTCGGGCTGCTCCAGGAGCAGACCGACCGAGGGGAGTTGGCGCAGCGCGTTCTCGCTCATGGACCTGCCGTTCAGTGCCGCACACGACGATCACGCCGGCCCGATGGGACGGCCGGCGTTCGCTGGCCGTCCAAAATACCAGACGCCCCACCCGGTGTCCAGCCGCGGCCGTCGACCCGACCGCGGCTGGACACCCGGACGCGCCGCCCTTACCCTCACCGATGCACCGAGGAGGGTTCCGATGACCGTTCCGCGCCGGCCGGCCCCGTGGGTCGCCCTGATCGCCGCCGCCTTGCTGGGTTCCTGCGCACCCCGCCGGACGGCTCCGCCCGCGAACACGGGCTACCCGGAGCCCGCCCGGCCCGTCACCGTCGCGGACGACGCGCCGCTGCGGGGGCGACTCGTCCTGCTCGACCCCGGCCACGGCGGCGCGTTCCGCGGCGTGGTCGGCCGCGACGGCCTCGAGGAGGCGACGGTCAACCTGGACGTCGCCCTGCGCCTGCGGGACCTGCTGTCGGCCGCAGGGGCCGACGTCGCCATGACCCGCACCGCCGACGTCGACCTGCTCACCCCCGCGGACTCCACGGTCAACGCCGACCTCGCCGCGCGCGCGGCGCTCTGCGCGGCGCTGCGCCCCGACGTCTTCGTCTCGCTGCACCACAACAGCAACGCGCAGCTCGACCGCACCCTCAACGAGACGCAGACCTACCACCCGGCCGGGCGCACGGGCACCGATCTGGACCTGGCCCGCGCCGTCCACAAGCGCCTGGTGCTCCGGTTGGGGATCGGCTCCGCGCGGATCATGGCCGGCAACTTCCACGTCCTGCGCGCGGCGACCGCGCCCGCGGTCCTGGGCGAACCCTCGATGCTGTCGCACCCCGGCGTCGAGGCGAAGCTGGCCCAGCCCCGCTTCCGCCAGCTGGAGGCCGAGGCCTACTACGAAGGGCTGTGCGACTACTTCGCCGGCGGCGTGCCGTTCTGGACGGTGGTCAGCGACACCACCCTGCGGACCTGCGAACACGTCGCCTGGCGCTTCACGGCCGACCGCGTCGCCCCCGACGACGCGCCGCCGCTCGACCCGGCGTCGGTCACGCTGCTGGTCGACGGGGTCGCGGCCGCGACGTCCCTGGCTCCGGCCGGCGACGTCCTGGTCTGGCGCCCCGACCGCCCCCTGGCCGACGGCGACTTCCGCTGCGACCTGCGCGCCCGCAACCTCGCCGGCCGCTGCGCCGACCTGACCTTCGTGCTGCGCCGCCGCACCACGCAGCGTCGGATCGAGCATGACGCCACCACGGAGCAGTCGGTCGACGCCCCCCGCGCCCTGCTCCACTGGCGCGCCCTGGACCGCGGCGCGCCCGCGCCGCTGCGCGCGCCGGCCTGGATCGACGCCGCGGACAGCGCCGCCGGCGCCCCTCCCCTGTCCCCCCTCGGCGCGTCGGAAGGTTGGCTGCTGCGCCCCGCCGCCGCCCTGCCGATCGGCGGCGCCGCGGCGCCGCGCGCGCTGCCGCCGGGCGCGCGCTGGATCTGGACCGGCGACGGCGGCTGGACCGCCCGCCTGCTGCCCGGCATCGCGCTGGACGAACGCCGCGACGACACCTTCGTCGTGGACCGCCGCGCCCCCGCCTTCCCCGTCGCCGCCGGCGAACCGGCCTGGCTGGAGAGGCCCGGCTGCCTGCCCCTGCTGCTGGACGCGGGGCACTGCACGCCCTGGCAACCGCCGCACGCGCCCCCGCCGGACACGCTGCGCTGGCGGCCCTTGCTCCCCGCGCTCGCGGGCCGCCGGGTCCTGATCGATCCGCACGGCGACGCGGCGGAGCCCGACGGCCAGGGCCCCCTGGGCACGACGGGCCGGGAACTGAACCTGGCCGTGGCGGAACGATTGGCCGACCTGCTGCGCGGCGCCGGCGCCGAGGCGCACCTGACCCGCCGCGGCGAGGGGTGGGTGCCGCCGGAGGCGAAGATCCTGCAGGCGAACGCGCTGGACGCCGAGCTGTTCCTGACCCTGCGCCGCTCCCCCGACGGCGGCTGGAGCCTCACCCACCATCCCGGCAGCATCGGCGGCGTCCGCGCCGCGCGCCTGTTGCAGGCGACGCTGACCGCGCCGGACGTCGCCCTTCCCGCGACGATCGCCGAGTCCTACGGCTACCTGCTGCGGCAGACCGCCTGCCCCGCCGTGGAGGTGTCGCTGCCCCTGCCGGCGACGATCGCCGACGAGGAGCGCTGGCGCGCGCCCGCCCGCCAGGCGTCCGCCGCCGCGTCGGTGTTCGACGCCGTCGCCGCCTGGTTCGCCGGCGACGAACTGCTCGCCGACGTGAAGGACCCGCGCGATCTGCTGCGCGGCCACCCGTCGGCGGCGCGCCTCGCGGATGGTGCGGCCTGGATGCGCATCGACGGCAACTGGCTCTGGTTGCCGCCCGCGGCGGGCGACCCGCCCGCGCGCCTGCCGCTGCCGGGTCCCGACCACACCTTCGAGGTGCACGGCGGCGGCGGCTGGGAGTTCCTGGTCGCGGGCGCCGACACGGCCGGCGTGCCGAGCGTGCGGTCGCTCTGGTCCGGGTCGTCGCGATGACCGATCTGGACCGGCGCCGCCGCGAGCGCGACCACGACCTGCGGCGGCGCTACGGCGCCGCGGCCGTCGCGGCCGTGCTCGTGCTGCTGGTGATGGTCCTGATCGGGCCGGACCGGGAACGGGTGCACGAGCGCTGGGACTTCGCTGGCGCGCCGGGACCGCTGAAGATCATGCCGCAGATCTCGATCGACGACGGCAGCGATCCCGCGCACCAGGAAGCCGCGCGCCTGGCCAGGCTCGCCACGCCGCCGGTCCCGGACTACGTCGTGGAGCCAGACGAGCGGGGCACGCGGCCGGTCACCGTCGCGCCGGCCCCGCCCGCTCCCGACGCCGACGTGGAGGCCGAGATCGTCGACCTGCGCGACACCGTCGAGCTGAACCTGCCCACGCCGACCAACCCCTGCTTCCACCTGCTGCGGCAGATCTACCCGCGCTACCCCGCCGACGCCTCGCCCCTGGATCGGTCGGCGCCGGTGCTGACGGTCAAGGCGGCCTTTTTCGTCGGTCCCGACGGCACCGTGCAGGGCTCCTACGTCCTGGAGTCCGACGCCGGTCCGGAGTTCGCCGCCGTCGTGCTGAGGGCCGTCGACCGCTGGCTCTACGACCCGGACTTCGCCGCCTGCGCGGATCCCGCGGGGTTCTGGAACGTCCTGACCGTGACCTTCCACAACCCCCGAACCGCTGCTCCCTGAGCCGTAGCTTCTGGCTCGAAGCTTGTCCCTCCCCCAACGCTTGATGTGATGCGACTCGGATCCACACATGCGGTCGTGAATGGGGACGCGCGCCGGGCACCTCGTGTGCCCGGCGCGCTTGGCTTCCGGTCTCCTGCGCCCTCCTGGCGCAGGAGACCAGCAGACACCCCATTCACGACCGCATGTGTGGATCCGAGTCGAACAGCATCAAGGCGCTGGGGAGGGACATGCTCAGGCCAGAGCCGACGTTCAGTTCTTCAGGAGAGCGTCGGGCGTCGGGTAGGGCACGATCACGCCGTGTTGAATGGTGCGCATCGCGGCGGGCAGTCCTTCGGTCGTCCAGTCGGCGGCGCGCAGTCTGGTGAGGCGGGCGCGGAGCGCGGCGGCGAGATCGGTCGGGGTGGTCGCCCCGCTTTCGCCGAGGGTGTCGAACAGCAGCATCGCGCCCAGGAAGGCCTGGCGCGCCACGTCCGTGGCTTCCTGCGGCCGCCCCTGCGCATCCCAGAGCGCGTCGAAGCGCGCCGGCCAGCCGTCTCCGCCGTCGTTCGCCTCGCCCGGGAAGGCGAGTCGCGGCAGCGCGGCCCCGAGTGCGTCGGCCGACGCGGGCGCGTTCCAGCTGCGCGGGCCCAGGATCAGGACACCGGTCGCGGCCAGGTCCGCCAGCGCGTCGAGGGGCGGCAGCCGCGACGGGTCCACGGGCACGTAGACGGCTTCCGGACCGGTCGCGGCGAGGCCGCGCACGAGTTCCGCGGCGTCGGCGGCGGCGGCCGGGATGGCCTCGGCGGCGACCAGGGTCCCGCCGCGCTCGATCGCCTCGGTCGCGAACAGCTCGTAGAGCCGCAGCCCGGCCGGGTCGTCCGGATACAGCACCGCCACGCGCGGCAGGTGCAGCGACTCGACCGCGAAGCGGGCCGCCAGCCGCGCTGCGGCGCCCCCGTCGTCACCGGTGGCGAACACCCACGGCCCCAGGTCCTCGAGCGCGGACGCGGTGGGCGTGGGCGAGATCAGGGGCAATCCGGCTTCCCCGGCGACCAGCGCCACGGCCACCGTCGGGGAGCTCAGCAGGGCGCCGATCAGGGCGATCGGGGGTTTCTCCGTCAGCAGCCGTCGCGCGGCGAGCGCGGCCGCGACCGGGTCGTTCCCCGAGTCGTGTGCGGTCAAGGTGTACTGGCGCCAGCCGCGCCGTCCCGCCTCGTCGCGCGCGAGACGCACCCCGTCGTAGTAGGCGTTGCCCAGGACGGTGTGCCGGCCGGTCAACGGACAGAGCACGGCCACGTGCTGCGGGTCGATGCCGGCGGGGCCGGGCCGCAGCGGGCGCTCGGCGAGCACCGCCGCCTCGGGGTCGCCCAGCAGGGCCTCGGCCTTCGCCGTCCAGGCGTCGGCGGGGGCTTCGCCGCGCAGGACGGCCACGGCGTCGCGCGCCTCGCCGTCGCGGCGTTCGGCCAGCAACTTGCCGGTCCAGAGGTAGCCCAGCAGCGGGCGGGTCCCGGAACCGGGGTGGGCGGCGCGCAGGGCGTCGAGGGTGTCGGCGGGCAGGGCGGCGGCCGTGGTGGTCAGCCGCGACCCAGCGTCCTCGCGGGCGGACGCCGTGTCGGCGCGATCGTAGAGCAGGACGAGGGCTTCGGCGGCGCGGGGGGCGTCACCCGCCTCCAGCAGGAGTTCGGCCCGCAGGTCCAGGAGCGCGTCCGCTCCCGGCGCGTCGGGGTGTGACGCCAGGAATTCGCCCGTCAGCTTGAGGGCTGCGCCGGGATCGTGCAGGCGGCGCGCGGACAGGGCGGCCAGCCGCGTCGCTTCGTCCAGACGCGAAAAACCCTGGTAGCGGTCGATCAGTTCGTGCCCCAGCGAAAGCGCGGCGCGGTCGTTGCCGAGGCCGTGCTCCTCCTGCTGGCGCGCGAACAGGCGCCCGGCGAGATCGCGCTCGGCGCTCGTGAGGGAGCGCCCGGTGCGGTCGGCGCCGCCACCGCCGGCGCAGGCGCCCGCCGCGATCACCAGGCACCAGACCAGGACCCGACCCCAGCGACGACTGCACTCCATCACGACATGCCTCCCGGCGAGGACCGCGGCCGCGCCGCGCGCGCGGCGCCGTTGCCGCTGCGGCGCAGTCATAACACAGCGGGGGAGCGCTGGCAACGCTCCCCCGCCGTCCACCGTCCGCCGCCCGCCGCTCAGCGGGGTTGCGTGCTCAGTTCCTGGATGGAGCGCGGCGCCTTGAAGTCGACCTTGCCCAGGTTGTCCAGCATGAACTGGGCCTGCTCCCGCACCTCGCTCTGCGGGTATAGGTCGATCGTCTGCTGCAGGTAGCGCCGGCACCGGTACATGTCGCCGGTGGCGTCGAGGTACAGGTTGGCCTTCATGAACAGCGCCATCGGCGCTTCCTTGCTGTCCGGATAGTCCTCGAGCAGCGTGTCGTAGAGATCCAGCTTGCGCTCGAATTTCGCGGCAAGCATGGCGAGCTTCAGCAGCTCCCCGGCGGAGCGGCCGCTGCCGGGGCGGTACTCGCCGAAATACTCGACGGGCGCCTGCTTCAGGCTGTTCGCCAGGTACTCGTCCCTGGCCGCCTGCTGGAGCCCGGGCATGAGCTGGTCGACGATGCGGGTCCTCACCTCGGCGAGCGAGAGGGTCCGCGCCGGCTGCCGCTCCAGGATCTCGACGATGTGCCAGTGGCTGCCGATCTTCGTGGGCGGGTGCAGGCCGAAGTCCCAGTCGAAGACGATCTCGCTGAACTCCTTGCCGTACGACAGCGCGCCGATGTACCCGCCGCGGTTGAACCAGCCCAGCAGGCCCTCTTCCTTGATCGACAGCGGGTTGCGCGACATCTCGGCCACGACGTAGGGGAAGGCCCGCGCCTTGCCCTCGGCCTGCAGGCGGGCCCAGGCGACGTCGGCTTCCGCTTTCGTGTTGCACTGGATGTGGCGGGCCAGCACCGTGGCCGCCACCTGGTAGTAGATCGCCTTGTTGAGTTCGTACTCCTGCTGGATCTGTTCCGGCGTCGGCTCCAGGTCCTTCCAGAGCACCTTCTCCTTGAAGGCGTTGATCAGGGTCGTGCGCCGCTGGGAGATCATCTGCTGCACGACGTCCGGATGCTTCGTCGCGTCGGAGGCGAGCGCGCCCTGCGCCAGCAGCAGTTCCCCGACCACCAGCCGCAACAGCTGCCGCCGCTCGGCCGGGTCGGCGTACTGCGCCTTGAGGTCGTCGGGCATCTCCTTCAGCCTGAGGTCGAGATCTTTCTGCGTGATCTCGACGCCTCCCACGCGGGCGACGACCGGCGAGGAGTCCTTCTGCCCGTTGCCGAACAGGTCGCCTTTCGCGGAGATGCCCGGGGACGAGTTGCCGCTGCAGGACGCCAGCGTCAGCGCGGTCGCCGCCAGCAGGGCCACACCGACGGCGCGGCGCAGGATCGAAGGGGTGGTCATGGTCGCGTGCTCCTGTTCTGTTGCGTTGCCATCGTGCGGGGCGAGGCGCCGGCGCCCGTCGCTCTGGAGCGGCCGGGCCGACCGCGACGGACAAGGGGGCCGGCAGCGCATGCCCCGGCCCCCCGCCTCGATGATTCAGGCTCCGTCGGTGCGATCGGGCAGGGACGGTTCCCGCATGCTCGTCCTCACCTGGCTGGGCCGTGCGGCCGTCAGGATTCCGCCTTCACCACCCAGACCTTGATCGGGACCTCGACCTCGGCGTGGAGCCGCAGCGGGACCGTGTAAACCCCGAGCTGCTTGATCGGTTCCTCGAGCTGGATCTGCTTGTGGTCGACCTCGCGGCCCTGGGCGGCCAGGGCCTGCGCGATCTCGCGCTCGCCGACCGAGCCGTAGAGGCGCTCCTCCTCGGAGGCCTGCACGGCGATCGTGCAGGACACGTCGGCGAAGCCGGCCGCCAGCTCCTGGGCCGCGCGCCGGGCCTTGGCGGAGCGCTGGTCGTCCCAGCGCGCGTCCTCGGCGAGGCGGCGACGGTTGCTGTCGTCGGCGACGACGGCGATGCCGCGCGGGACCAGGTAGTTGCGCGCGTAGCCGCGCGCCACGTTCACGGTCTCGCCGGCGTCGCCGAGGTTGTCGGCTTTCTTGATCAGGATCACGTCCATGGCAGTGTCTCTCTCTCGCTGACTCGTTCCCGCTGACTCGTTCCCGCTGGCTCGCTCCCGCTGCCGGGGCGGCCTAGCGGAAGTATTCCTTCACGAACGGGACCAGGGCGATCTGACGCGACCGCTTCACCGCCGCCGCCAGCATGCGCTGGTGCTTGGGGCAGGTCCCGGTGTTGCGGCGCGGCGAGATCTTGCCGCGCTCCGTGGTCATCTTGCGCATGAGGTCCACGTCCTTGTAGTCGATGGCGACGTAGCCCTCCGTGCAGAAGAAGCACTTCTTCTTCTTCGGCGGACGCTTCTTCTTTTCCTTCACCGGTCGCTTGGCCATGCGTCACTCTCCTTGCTCGGGGCCGGCCCCTGGCCGGCCGCGGTGGCGATCGTCTCAGTCATCCGCCGTCTCGGTCTCCTGGCTCTCGACGGCGGCGAAGCGGGGGGAACGGGAGTTCGCCGCGGAGGCGATCCGGCGCTTCTCGGCCATGCTGACCTCGTTGCGCTCCTTCCACTCCTCGTCCACGACGATCAGGTGACGCAGGATCTTGTGATCGAGCCGGAACTCCGTGTCCATCGGCGCGATGGCGTCGCCGCCGCACCGGAACCGCAGGTGCATGTAGTTCCCGCGGGTCTCGTGCTGGATCTGGTAGGCCAGCTGGCGCACGCCCCAGTGGTTGCGCTCGGTGATGACGCCCCCGTGCTGCTCGACGAACGCCTGGACCTTGGCCACGCGCGCCTCGAGCTCGACCTCGGGCTCGTCGGCCTGCAACACGAAGATGATCTCATACTTCTTCAACGCTTGGACCTCCCCTCGGACTGACGGCCCGAAATCGCTCCGCCGGGGACCGGGAACCGGTCCAAGGCGGTGTTCCGGGCAGGGTTGGATCGCGCGGGCTGGCCGCGCCCTGTGCTGTGACGTCCGGATCCCGGCCTGCGGGCAGGACGCCGTCGGTCGCCGAAACGACCGGCCGCCAATGATAACCGTTCCCCCCTCCCGACGCAAGCCCGTGAACCAGCGCTGCGGGATCAGGCACGACCGCCCCGGCGGTTGTGACGGCCGGCGGCGGTCTCGAGCCCGTGCTCCAGCCAGGTCAGCAGGACCTCGCAGGCGTCCTGGACCAGATCCTCGGCAGCGGCCCGTTCCGCGGCGTCGAACTCCGCGAGGACGTAATCCGCCCATTCCGGCGGCGGGATGCCCGTTTCGCTGCCGTCCACGCCCAACCGCAGCCGGGGGAACCGCGTGCCGCCGAGGGCCCGCCCCAGCGACTCCAGACCACGGTGGCCGCCGTCGCTGCCGCCCGCGCGCAGGCGCAACGACCCCCAAGGCAGCGCGATGTCGTCGCAGACCGCCAAAGGCGGCGGGAACATGGGCGAGGGCGGCGGGCCTGCGGACGGGGGCGGTCCGGGCGCCGTCTCCCCGGCCCCCGGGTCCCCTGCCGACTCCGGCGGCGGGGCTCCGGCCTGCAGCGGCCAGCCTTCGGCGCGGGCCCTAGCCGCCAGCGCCTCGCCGCTGCGGTTCATGTAGAGCACCGGCTTGACCAGGACGACCTCGCCCGCCCCGAGCCTGCCCGCCGCCGTCGCGCAACCGTCGCGCACGGGCCCGAAGCGCAGACGCGCGCGGGCGGCCAAGGCGTCCAGCACGCGGAAGCCGAGGTTGTGCCGCGTCCAGGCGTAGCGTTCGCCGGGATTGCCCAGGCCCACGACCAGTTGCAAATCCGACCTCCTTCGGGCGCGCGACGGGGCCGCAACGCGAACGGCGAGGCGGCCGCAGCCGCCCCGCCGTGATCCCGCACCGGCGCGTCGGCCGGAAGCGCCTACTTCGCGTCGTCCTTCTTCTCGGTGGCGACGGCGGCGGCGGCGGCTCCCTCGGCGGGCGCCGCGACGGCTTCGATGAAGGTGTGGGTGTTCAGCTTGAGGATGATCTCGTCGGCGTCGGTGAGGATCCGGCCCTTCTCCAGGACGAGGTTCCGCACGGTCAGCTTGTCGCCGATCTTCAGCTCGGTGTAGTCGACGTCCAGGTGCGCGGGCACGTCGCGCGGCAGGCATTCGATCTCGACGGTGCGCCGCACCACGTCCACGATGGCGTCGCCCGCGCGCACCAGCTTGTTCGCCTCGCCGTGGATGTTCAGGCCCACCTCGAGGGTCAGGGGCACGTCCAGCGGGATCTCCAGCAGGTCGCAGTGGTAGACCATGTCGGACACCGGGTGCTGCTGCAGGTCGCGCATCACGGCCACGAAGGTCTCGCCGGTACCCTCGACCTTCAGCGAGAACATGAGGTTCTGGCCGCCGTGCGTGTCGAGGATGCGCTCGAACTGGACGGTATCGAACTCCAGGTTGCTCGCCTGCTCGCGGTTGTTGCCGTAGACCACGGCGGGCGTGCGACCGGACGCGCGCGTCCGGCGGTTCGCGTTCTTGCCGGCGGTCGTCCGGGAATAGACGGTCATGTCGATCAGAGCCATGGCAGCAGCCTCCACCAGATGTCGTGTGCAGCGTCGGCCGCGGGCACCGGGTGCCGCGGCCCATCCCCGGGGGACACGCCGGAACGCCCGGTCGCGCGGCTTTCGCCGTCGCGCCGCGGCCCGGCACGGGGTCGGCGGTCATTCCGCCTCAAAGACCGCCAAATAAAGCATTTTCCCGGCGGATTGTCAAGGACCGGGACCGGGCGTCAGACGAAGAGCTTGCTGACGGTCTTTTCCAGGTGGATCCGCTCGATGGCGTCGGCCAGCAGGCCGGAGAGGTCCAGGACCTTCACCTTGGGGCACTCGGCCCCCCGGGAGAAGGGCAGCGTGTTGCTCACCACGACCTCGGACACGCTCGAGGCCGCCAGGCGCTCGAGGGCCTGGCCGGAGAAGATCGGGTGCGTGGCGCAGGCCGTGACCGAGGCGGCGCCGTTCTGCACGCAGACGTCGGCCGCCTGGGTGATGGTGCCCGCGGTGTCGATCATGTCGTCGAAGATGATGACGTCCATCCCGCGCACGTCGCCGATGAAGTTCATCACCACCGCCTCGTTGGGGCGCGGCCGCCGCTTGTCGATCACCGACAGCGGCGCCTCGAGGCGCTTGGCGAAGGAGCGGGCCATCTTGATGCTGCCGACGTCGGGCGCCACCACGGCCAGGTTCTCCCGCGAGCGGTCCTTGAAGTGGTCGAGCAGGACCGGCGCCGAGTAGAGGTGGTCCAGCGGGATGTCGAAGAAACCCTGGATCTGGGGGGCGTGCAGGTCGATCGTCAGCACGCGGTCCGCCCCCGCGGTGGTGATCAGGTTGGCCATCAGGCGGGCCCCGATCGGCACGCGCGGCTGGTCCTTGCGGTCCTGGCGCGCGTACCCGAAGTACGGCAGCACCGCGGTCACCCGCCGGCAGGAGGCCCGCCGCACCGCATCGATGAGCAGCAGCAGCTCCATCATGTTCTCGGCCGGCGGCTGCGTGGGCTGGATGATGAACACGTCGGTGCCGCGGATGTTCTCCTTGATCTTGATGTTGATCTCCCCGTCGGAGAAGCGCGCGACCTCGACGCTGAGCAGGGACTTCTCGAGGTGGGCGGCGATCTTCTCCCCCATCCCGCGGTGGGCGTTGCCGCTGATCAGCACGAGTTCGTTCATGGCCGGGGGTCCTTTCGAGGGGCGGAGGCGCGGGACGGACGGCCGGGACGCCGTGAACGCGGCGCAAAGATAGGACAAGGGGCGGACGCGGTAAACAGGGAATCGGGGGCGCGGGGGGGGATGGCTGGGGCGGCAGGATTCGAACCTGCGAATGCAAGGACCAAAACCTTGTGTCTTACCACTTGACGACGCCCCAGCGAGACGAACCTCTAGAAGCTCTCCTCGAGGGCGGAGTCCTCGTGGCGGCCGGAGAGGATGGGCACTTCGCCCCGTTCGGCGCGCTGGAGCTCCTGCTTGTACGCGGCGATGATCAGGTTCTCCATCCACTCGCGGGTGGACATGTTGATGGGGTGCGCGATGTCCTGGAAGGTCCCGTCCTTGCGGCGCCGGTTCGGCATCGCGACGAACATGCCGGTGGCACCCTCGATGATCTTCAGGCCGCGCACGACGAAACTGTTGTCCAGGGTGATGCTCGCGAAACCGCGCAGCTTCTCGTCGTCCCTCAGGGTGATCCTGATCTCCGTGATTTCCAAGACAGCACCTCTCCGTGGTGGCACGTCCGGCGCGGGCTCATTCGCGGTCGGTGTCATCCCTGACACGCGCACCGCCGGGCCAGGGGTCGACATCCCAGGCGTACCACCCGGGCTGCACGGCCTCCTGCCGGGCCAACTCCCGCCGGCGTTCGTCGCCGTAGACGGCGAAGACCGCCGAACCGCTGCCGCACATCAGGGCCACGGTTGCGTTCTCACGCAACGACTGCACGAGTCGTTGCAGGGCGGGTTGCGTGGGCAGGACGACATCTTCCAGACGATTCGCCCCGAACCAGGAACCCGTTGGAAAACGGGCGATTAGGGCCTCAACGGTACGGATGTTAACCTTGGGGCTGCGCAATGTCAATCCCATATTCAACCCTGCATAGACGTCCGAAGTCCGCAACGCGATGTCCGGCTTCACGATCAGGAATTTGCCCTTGGTGATGGCCGGCAGCGCCTGCAGGTCGGTGCCGCGGCCGCGCGCCACCTGGGTCCCCCCCCTGATGAAGAACGGCACGTCGGAACCCAGTTCGGCGCCCAACTCCTCGAGCCGCTCGAGCGACAGGCCGGTTCCGTAGAGACGGTTGCAGGCGACCAGGACCGCCGCGGCGTCGCTGCTGCCCCCGCCGAGCCCCGCTTCGGTGGGGATGCGCTTGGTCAGCTTCAGCCCGAGATCGCCGCCGAGCCCACAGGTCCGGCAGAACAGTTCGGCCGCCCGCCAGACCAGGTTCAGGGGGGATTCGGGCGCAGCGCCGAAGGGCTCGACCGACAGGGAGATCCGGGGAGGTCCGCCGGCGCCGCGATCGCGCAGTTCGACGCGGACCTCGTCGCAGAGCGAGACGGTCTGCAGGATCGTCTCGATCTCGTGGTACCCGTCCGCACGGGCGCGCAGGACCTCGAGGTGGAGGTTGACCTTGGCCGGTGCCGCGACCACCACGGCGCGACAGGCGGACGTGTCTTCGGGATGCGATCGACGCTCATGCATCGGCGGTGACCTCCCATGCCGGGTCGCGACCCGCCGCGACGTCGTCGCCCAGGGCGTGCCAAGGCGTCCTTGCCGCGGCGGCGCGACGGTTGCCCGACGCAGCGATCCGGCGGACCCATCCCCAGCGGCGTTCGGGCCGCCACGGGCGCGGCGCCGCGCCGGAGCGGGTCTGCTCGTCGAGGTCCCCGACCAGGGTCCCACCGTCCGCATCCCACCGCCAACCAGCGGCGCGCGCGGCGCGCAGCCACGGCATCGTCTCGGGATCCCAGCCCAGGCAACGCGCCGTCCACGCGTCGAGGGCGAGCGGGTCGCACCCCGCCAGCAGCCGGTTGCGCATCACGGCGCGCCCGTCGGGCGCCGCGGCCACGGTGAGGTCCACCAGCAGCCATGGTCCTGCGACGGCGGCGCGGAGGGCCCGGTCCAGCAGCGCTTGCGGCGACCGCACCGCGGCCGCGAGCTCGTCCGCGCCGGCTCCGGCCAGCGCCGCGATGCAGGCGCAGGCGCCCAGCCGCGGATGCAGAGCGCCGGCGACCGCCAGCAGCGGCGGTCCGTCCCCCGGCGGGCAGGCCGCCGTCAGGGCGGCGAGCGTCCAGTTGGGCATGCCGCCGGTCGGGTGGGGACCCACCGCGCGCGCGGCCGACACGTCCCGCGGGCCGGCTCCGGTGCTTCTACCGGCGAGCGCCAGCGCCCGCGCGGCGTCGTGCGGCAAGGTTTCCGGCCGGGTCCGGACCAGGGCGACGATCGAAGCCAAGGCTACTCCTCGCACCGTCACCGGTGCAGGCCGATGATCAGGCAGACGCAGGTGATCCATCCCAGCACCGCAACCTGGATGGCGGGGTCGGTCAGCAGGATCTCGTGGGGGCGACTGCCGCGGTCGTCCTTGAACACCAGCACCAGGTAGCGGCCCAGCCCGGCCGCCACGAAGGGCGCGGTGAACACGAGCCGGGTGGTGCCGAACTGCGCGACGGTCCCGTCGGCCAACGTGTAGAGGACGTAGGCCATCAGGGTCGACGCGAAGGACGACAGGACCAGCACGTCCAGCAGCCGCCGGCCGTAGTGGCGCAGCGAGGGGCGGGCCGCGTGGTTGGCCGACTCCTCTTGCACGAATTCGGCCCGGCGCTTGGCGAAGCCCAGGAACAGCGCCAGCAGGAAGGTGCACAGGATCAGCCACGGCGACAGCGGCACGGCGCCCTGCACCGGTCGCAGCACCTCGACGCTGGCCACCGCCCGCAGGACGAAGCTCACCGCGATGCCCACCACGTCCAGGATGACGAACCGCTTCAAGCCCAGGGAATACCCGAGGTTCAGCACCACGAACGCCGAAGCCGTGGCGCCGAAGCCGACGCCCAACAGCCAACTCGCGGCCAGGGCGGCCAGCGCCAGGCCGAGGGCCCAACGCTTCGCGACGGCGACCGGCAGGCGGCCGGCGGCGATCGGGCGGTGCCGTTTCAGGGGATGCCGGCGGTCATGGGGCGCGTCGACGCAGTCGTTGAACAGGTAGACGGCGCCCGAAAGCAGGCAGAACACCAGACAGCCCAGGGTGGCGCGCACGATCGACGGCAGCTCCGCGGCGCTCTGCGAGAAGACCAGGCCCGCGAACAGCAGCAGGTTCTTGGTCCACTGGCGCGGCCGCAGGCTGACGAGCAGCGCCTTCGCGGTCCCGGCGTTCACGGGCGGGATCCCGCCGGCCCGACGTCCGCGAGCCCCTGCTCCAGCAGGGCGCAGAGCAGGTGGCCCATCATGATGTGGATCTCCTGGATGCGCGGCGTGTCCGCCGCCGGCGCCACCAGGGCGCCGTCGACCAGCCCGCGCAGCCTGCCGCCGTCGCCGCCGAGGAAGCCGTGGACCAGCAACCCGCCGGCCCGCGCGCGCTCCGCGGCCCGGACGCAGTTGGGGGAATTCCCGGAGGTCGACACCACCAGCAGCACGTCGCCGGGCCGTCCCAGGCCGTCGACCTGGCGGGCGAAGACCTCGTCGAACCCGTAGTCGTTGGCCACGGCGGTCAGGGTGGAGGCGTTGACCGTCAGCGCCAGGGCCGCGCAGGCCCGCCGCTCCCGCTCGAAGCGCCCGACGAGTTCGGCCACGATGTGCTGGGCGTCGGCGGCGCTGCCGCCGTTCCCGCAGACCAGCAGGCGGCCTCCCCCGCTCCAGGCCCGCGCGACGTCGTCGGCCAGGGCGACGATCGCCTCGAAGTGCTCGGGTCCGAGACGCGCGACGGCGTCGCGGTGGTCCCGCAGGGTGTCGGCGAAGATCCGCGCCCTGGTGTCGTCGCGCCGCTCTGCGGATTCGGTCATGGCCGGACTCCGGGTTCGGGTGACTCGTGCCGCGCGAGCCCCGCAATATAACGCTCCACGGCGTCCTGCCAAGACGGACGGGGACCGAGCCCGATGGATTCCAGGTTCCGGCTGCGCAGGATCGAGCAGGCGGGCCGTCGCGCCGGCGTCGGGTACGCCGCGGTGGCGCAGGGCAGGATCCGCTCGGGGTCGGCGCCGCTGAGTCGCGCGACCTCGCGCGCGAACGCGTGCCAGGTCGTCGCACCCGCGTTGGTGGCGTGGAAGATGCCGCGGCCCTTGCCCAGCAGGACCAGGCGCATGATGCGCGCCAGGTCCGGCGCGTAGGTGGGGCAGCCGGTCTGGTCGTCGACGACCGTCAGCGTCTCCCGTTCCGACAGCAGCCTGCGGATCGTCAGCACGAAGTTCTTCGGCCCGGGGCCGAAGAGCCAGCTGGTGCGGATGATCCGCCAGTCGCCGCCGGCCGACTGGACCTCCTCCTCGCCCAGGGCCTTGGTGCGCCCGTAGACGCCCAGGGGCCGGCGTTCGGCGTCCTCGAAGTACCCGGCGGGGTCCTCGCCGTCGAAAACGTAGTCCGTGCTGATGTAGGTGAACGGGATGTTGAGGGACGTGCAGCAGCGGGCCAGCAGGCGGGTGGCCTCGGCGTTCACGGCATGGGCCCGCTCCGGGTCGCTCTCGGCCCGGTCGACGTCCGTGTAGGCCGCGGCGTGGACGACGTGATGCGGGGAATGCTGCATCATCAATTCCAGGGCCGTGTCCCGCAGGGTGAGGTCCCCGTCCGGCAGGTCGACGCCGACGCAGTGGCCCGAGTCCTCGTACTCGTCGAGGATGGCGCGGCCGAGCATCCCCGCGGCGCCGGTCACCAGGATCTTCATGCAGGATCCTCCCCGTCCTCGTCGACTCGCCGGGCCGGGACCGTGGCCCGCACGGCGTCGGCGGCCGTCCCGGGCGGGAAGCCGCGACCGATCAGGAAACGCTGTCCCTTGGCCAGGGCGCGCGCGTCGGCGTCGCCGCGCTGCCGCCGCCACCAGGACCTTGCGGCCGTTCGCGCCAGTTCCGCCTCGTCACCGGGCGGCAGCTGCTCGGCGGCGACGGCGGCGGCGAGCGCCGGCGGCACCCCCGTCCTGGCCAGGCGGTCGGCGAGCAAGCGCCGCCCGACGGGCTTGGCTCTGAGCGTGTCGCGGCACCAGGCTTCGGCGAAGCGCCGGTCCGAATGGACGCCCGTCTCCGCGAACCGCTCCAGCACCTCGTCGACGGGACCCGGCGGGAAGCCGGCTGCGAGCAGGCGGGACCTCAGGTCCGCCCGCGTGCGCAGCCGGCGATCGAGTTCGCGGAAGAGCCGGCGGGCGATCTGCTTGCGGACCGCGGCCTCGTGGAGCGCGGCGAGCAGCGCCGACGGCAGGATCTCCCCGCAGGCGGGCAGTCCCGGCGGCAGCGACGACGTCGCCAGCTCCAGCACCGTGCCGTCGCTCAGGGCGAGCCGCGCCTCGCCGTCGCCGCGGTCCAGGGACAGCAGGCGGATCCCGGTCTCCGTCCCGTCCACGGCTCAGTCCGTCGCGGCGGCGCGTCGCCCGCGCCCGGACTTGGGCGCCTCGTCGCTGCCGCCCTCGGCCGCGGCCTTCGCCGCCGGCGCGGCCGCGTCGGCCGCCTCGGCCGGTTGGGTCCTCACGCCGTAGTGGACGAGCACCTTGTGCTCGATGCGGGAGTAGAGGTCGGGATTGGCGCGCAGCAGGTCGCGCACGTTCTCCTTGCCCTGGCCGAGCCGCTCGTCGCCGTAGCTGTACCAGGCGCCGGATTTCTGGATGATCTCGGCGGCGGTGCCCAGCTCGATCAGGTCGCCCTCCTTGGAGATGCCCTCCCCGTAGAGGATGTCGAATTCCGCCTTCTTGAAGGGCGGCGCCACCTTGTTCTTGACCACCTTCACGCGCACGTGGTTGCCGACCACGTCCTCGCCCTGGCTGATGGCGCCGATACGGCGGATGTCCAGGCGCACCGAGCTGTAGAACTTCAGCGCGTTGCCGCCGGACGTGGTCTCGGGGTTGCCGAACATCACGCCGATCTTCATGCGGATCTGGTTGGTGAAGATGACCAGGGTGTGGGTCTTGCTGATCGCGCCGGTGAGCTTGCGCAGGGCCTGGCTCATCAGGCGGGCCTGCAGGCCGACGTGCTGGTCGCCCATCTCGCCCTCGATCTCGGCGCGCGGCACCAGGGCGGCCACCGAATCGATCACCACGACGTCGACGGCGCCCGAGCGCACGAGCATCTCGGTGATCTCCAGGGCCTGCTCGCCGGTGTCCGGCTGCGAGACCAGCAGGTTGTCGATGTCCACGCCGATCAGGCGGGCGTAGACCGGGTCCAGGGCGTGCTCGGCGTCCACGAAGGCCGCCACGCCGCCCTTGCGCTGGGCGTTGGCGATCGTGGTCAAGGCGAGGGTGGTCTTGCCGCTGCCCTCGGGGCCGAAGATCTCGACCACGCGCCCCTTGGGCAGGCCGCCCACGCCGAGCGCGATGTCCAGCGCGAGGCTGCCGGTGGAGATCGGCTCGACGCCCTCGACCACCTGGTTCTCCCCGAGCAGCATGATCGATCCCTTGCCGAACTGCTTCTCGATCTGGGCCCGCGTCAGTTCCAGGGCCTTGGCCTTCTCCTGCTGCCTGTCCATAGCCATTGCGAATCACTCCTTGGGTGTGGGACTGCGTCCGGGAGATCGTGCGGGCGGCGAGCCAGGCCGCGCCGGGGCGGTCGGTATTCGCGACCTTACTACGGCGCCGCGGCCCCCGCCAGCGGGAAAACAGCGCGCGTCTCGTGGCGGGCGCCCCCGGGCGCGAGCGTGCTCTGCACCAGACGGATCCCGGTGACGTCGATCCCGGAAAGGCGCGGCGCCGTTTCGCGCCGCAGGGCTGCGAGTTCGCGCGGCGGCAGTCCGGCGCGGAACCGCGCGAGGGTCAGGTGGGCCCGGAACCCGCCCGCCGCCGCGCCGAGCCCCGGACACCGCCGGGCCATCGCGTCCGCGATGCGCGCCGCCAGCGCCTCGAGCGCGCCGCCGCTCTCCATCTGCAAGAAGAGAACCCGCGGTCGGCGCCAGCCCGGGAAGGCCTCGAGGCCGCCGGCCTGCATGCTCAACGGCGGGGTCTCTCCCGCCGCCGCCGCCAGGGCCGCCCGCAGGTCATCGAGCCGCTCGGGCGGCCAATCGCCGAGGAAGCGCAACGTGACGTGCAGCTGCTCCGTCCGCGCCCAGCCCAGGTCCCAGCGCGCCCGCCAGGCGTCCAGGCAGGGCGACACCTCCGCGCGGAAACGCTCCCCGGGATCGACGGCCACGAACAGCCTCACGACCAGCCGTCGGCTTCCGCGTGCGCGAAGGGATCGTCGCCGGCGGCGAGGTGGCGCCGCAGGGCGTCCAGCGCCACGGCCACGGCCAGCTCGCGGTTGCGGGCGCGGTGCGCGAGGAAGCGCGTGCGTCCGGCGAACGTCCCCGCCGCCGAGGCCAGGCCGATCCAGACGGTGCCCACCGGTTTGTCCTGCGACCCGCCGCCCGGCCCGGCGACGCCGGTCACCGACAACGCGAGGTCGGCGCCGCAGCGCGCGCGGCAGCCGTCGGCCATCGCGCGGGCGCACGGCCCGCTCACGGCCCCGTGCTCGCGCAGCAGCGCGGCGGGCACGTCCAGCAGGTCCCGCTTGATGTCGTCCGCGTAGGCGACGATCCCGCCGCGGTAGGCGTCCGACGCGCCCGGCACGTCGGTCAACGCGGCGCCGAGCAGGCCGCCGGTGCAGGACTCCGCGGCGGCCACCGTCAGGCCGGCGTCGCGCAGCGCCGACAGGACCACCGCCGGCAGGTCGACGAACTCGCGCGCCCAGATGCGGTCGCCCAGCACCTCGTCCAGCCGCGCGGCGAGGCCCGCGGGCATCGCGTCCGCGCCGGCCGGCGCCAGGGCCTGGACGTCGACTCCCCAGCGCGTGAGCCACCAGGACCAGGCGCAGCCCGGGAACTCCGCCAAGAGCGGCGCGGTGAGCCGGTCCAGGACGGGCTCGCTCAGCCGGGTCGTGCGGCGCAGCAGGACGGGCCGGGCCGGGCCGAGCCGGCCGCCCGCGTCCAGCCAGGCTTCGACCAGCGGCCACAGGACCCGCATCTCCGAAGGCACGCCGGGCAACAGGACCAGCGTGCGGCCGCGCAGGTCCCCGACCATCGCCGGCGCGGTGCCCTCGGGGTTCGGCAGCGCGTCGAGCCCCGAGGGCAGCATCCCCTGCTTCACCATGTTGGGGCCGTAGGGACGGCCGCGCGCCTCGCAGCGCGCGCGCAGCAGGGCGGCGACGGCCGCGTCCTGCTGCAGCGGGACCTCCGCCCAGGCCGCGACCGCTTCGGCCGTCAGGTCGTCCGGGGTCGGGCCGAGGCCCCCGGTCAGCACGACCAGGCAGGCGTCGGGCGCGGCGTCCAGGGCCGCGGCGATGGCGGCGGCGTGGTCCGGCACACGGCCACCCCGCCCACGGTCACGCCGCGGCGCAGGAGGCGCTGCTGGATCTCGTGGGAATTGGCGTCGAGCGTGCGCCCGTTGAGCAGTTCGTCCCCGACCGCGATCAGGCGGGCCTCGCCCAGGCGCTCCATGGTCACCAGCCCGTCACGGCCAGGGTGGCGCGCAGCAGCAGGTGGGCGTAGACACCCGCCAGCAGGTCGTCGGCCATGATGCCCCAGCCGCCGGGCAGGGCTTCCAGCCTGCGGATCGGGAAAGGCTTGGCGATGTCGAAGACGCGGAACCAGGCGAAGCCGGCCAGCCAACCGGCCCAGCCCGTGGTGAGGCCGAAGTAGGTGACCAGCATGCCGGCCACCTCGTCGCAGACCACGCGGTGCGGGTCCTTGCCGTGGCGCCGCTCCATCCAGCCGGCCGCCGGCACGCCCAGCGCCACGACCAGCGCGAGCAGGCCGACCTGGGCGGCCACAGGCACCGGCGACGCCAGCCCCCACAGCACGGCCACGCCCAGGCTGGCGACCGTGGCCGGCGCGAAGGGCGCCAACCCCGTCCCGAAGAAGGTGGCGAAGGCGTTGATCAGCAGACGCCCCACGGCGGTGTCCTTTCGGCGAAGTCCCGGCCGGCGCGCACGGCGAGCGCGTGCAGGATAAGCCAGGCGCGGCGGGTGGTCAACGCGGCGGTCAGTCAACGAGGCGGGGACGGCAGGTGCGGGTTCCGGCCGCGCCGCTCAGCGCAGGCGGGCGAGCAGCAGGGCCAGCAGGTCGGGCAAGCCCTCGCCGGTGGTGGCGACCGTGGGCACGGACGGCCAGCCGACCGGATTGAGCAGGGCCTCGAGTTCGGCGAGGGGCAGGGCCTCGGGATCGTCGCGGTGGTTGTACTGCAGCAGCAGCGCGGCGCGATCGCCGGGACCGGCGGCGGCGAGCTCGGCGCCGAGTTCGTCGAGCAGGATGAGGTTGGCGTCCTGGCGCCAGCCGCGGCTGTCGGCCGTGAAGACGACGGCGTCGGCGCCGCGCAGCAGCAGTCGGCGCTCCTCGCTGCAGGACAGGCGGCCCGGGGTGGTCAACAGGTGCAGCGCGGAGCGTTGTGCGTCGGCCGGCACGGTGAGGTACTCGAACCCATCGCCGGACGCCACGGCGGACGGCAACGCCGCCGCCTGCAATTCGACAGTCCGTGAAGCGGCGAGCGCAGCCGGCGCGCCGAACATGCCGGCCCAGGCCGCCAGCGTCGCCGACTTGCCGCCACGTCCGGGGCCGTACAGGACGGCCCGGCGCACCTCGGGCAGGTTCCCGGCACGGTCCCGTTCGGCGGCGGGATTCACGCCCGCCTCGACGGCGTTTCCGGATCGGCGTCTTCGAACAGCAGCCCGACGGCCTCGCGCATGCTCGCCAGCAGGCTGCCCACCGTCCGGTGCGCCAGCCCCGGCCAGAGATCTTCGTTCCCGAAGACCATGAGCACCAGTCCCCGCGCCACGTGGGCGGCGTGGACGCGATGCTCCCCGTCGAGCAGGAAGGCCGAAGCGTCGGGCGCGGCGTCGGCGCCCAGCACGCCGGCCGCGGCCAGCGCGGCCCGCAGGCGGGCCACCGCGGCTTCGGGCAGGCCCTGCGGGGCCTCCCCCACGTGCAGCACGAGACGCCCCTGCCCGTCCACGAGCGCCACGCCCCGCACGCCGGTGCGCCCGAGCAGCGCGACCGCGGCCGAGTACAGCAGGGTGAAGGCGTCGTCGCGAGTGCGGGTCGGGGTCGTCACGTCCTACCTCCGGGGACGGGCACGGCGGCGGGTCGTCGACGACCGGCCGCGGCATCATTGCCCGAGGTATCGGCTGTGGAGATAAGGGATTGAGCTCAAAAATCCCGGCGGAACTGGAAGGCCCGATGCAGGGTCGCCTCGTCGGTGTAGGCCAGCGCGCCGCCCACCGGGATGCCCGTGGCCAGGCGGCTGAGCCGCAGGTCGCGACCGTGGAACATCCGCTGGATGTAGAGGGAGGTCGCCTCGCCTTCGACGCTCGCGTCGAGGGCCAGGATCATCTCGCCGATCCCGTCCTGCTCCACGCGCGTGGCCAGACGCGCGAACGGCAGGTCCTCGGCCCGCACGCCGTCCAGAGGGGACAGCAGACGGCCGAGCACGAAGTAGCGGCCGCGGTAGAAGCCGGCCTTCTCGAAAGGCAGGACGTCCACGGGCGAAGCCACCACGCAGAGCTGGTGCGGCTCCCGCGACGGGGACGTGCAGATGGCGCAGGGGTCGGCTTCGGTGATGGCGCCGCAGCGGCCGCAGTGGCGCACGTTGGCGCGGGCCTCGGCGAGCGCCGCGGCCAGTTCGTGAGGCGACGCGGCGTCCTCGCGCAGCAGATCCAGGGCGATACGGGTGGCCGACTTGCGCCCGAGGCCCGGCAGCCGGCTCAGGGCGCGGACCAGCCGCTCCAGCGAGGGGGACTGGAACTCGCCGCCCTCGCGGGCCCGGGCGGCGTGGCGGGTGGCGGGAGCGGAGTGGTCCATGACCTACATCCCCGGCAGCTTCAGGCCGCCGGTCAGGGCGCCCATCTCCTTCTCGACCATCTCGTCGACGCGGCGCACCGCCTCGTTGACCGCGCTGACGACCAGGTCCTGGAGGAACTCCACATCCTGCGGGTCGACGATCTCGGGCCGGATGGTCAGCGAGACGAGCTGGTGGCGGCCGTTCATCACGGCGACGACCTGGCCGCCGGCGACCTCGGCCGCGACCTCGCGCTGCCAGCTGCTCCTGGGTCTCCTGCATCTGCTTCTGCATCTGCTGGGCCTGCTTCATCAGGGCGCGCATGTCCACGGTGTTCTCCTCGCGCCGGCGGGGCCGGGCGCCGTTGTCAACCCTCGCGCGGCGCGGTCCCGTCCCGGTCGGGCGCGGTGTGCCAGGCATCGCGATCCGCAGCGGGCACGACTTCGGCGTCGAGCCGCCGCACCAGGTGGTCCAGGGTCGCGTCGCCGCCGCAGGCGCGCTGCAGCGTCTCGTGCTCGGTGGGCGCCACGTGGCGGCGCAGCTCCTCGCGGTGCTCGCGCCGCGCCGCCTCGGCGCCGGAAACCAGGTTCAGGACGATGTCGCGGCCCAGCAGCTCGCGTGCGAGTTCCTGCAGCCGCGGCAGATCCTTCTGGATCAGCTGCAGCTGGAACTGCTTCTCGACGGGGAAGGACAGCGCGATGCGCCCGTCCTCCTCGGCCGGGATGCCCTCCATGATGCAGGCGCCGAGCCCGGGCTGGCGGCCCAGCAGCGTCTCGACGAAGGCCGTCCAGCCATCGACGGTGGTGGCCGCCGCCGCCGTCGACGCGTCGCGGACGCGCGAAGCGCCGTGGTCCCGCGCGGCGGGCGGCTCCGGCGCGGCGTCCGCGTGGGGGGCGGCCCGTGCAGAGGTCGGCTTGGCGACGGGCGGTTTGGCCGCGGATGCCGGCCGGCCCGTGGCGGCGCGTCGGTCGGCGCCCGGGCCGCCGTCGCCGCCGGACAGCGGCTGCCCGGTCAGGGCTTCCAGGCGGCGCACGAGGTCCGACAGCACGACCCGCGACTCCAGCAGGACCAGTTCGACGAGCAGGGCCTCGAGCAGCACGCGGGGCTGCCCGCTGCGGTGGATGCGTTCGAAGCCGCGGCTGGCGCGGTCGAGCAGGGCCAGCAGGTCCTGGGGCGCGAAGTGACCGGCCTGCCGGCGCAGGATCTCGATCTGGTCCTCGGGCAGACTGATGCCCGCCGCGAGCGCGGGGTCGATGCGCAGCAGCAGCAGGTTGCGGAAGTTGTCGACCAGGCCGCGGGCGAAGTCGTCGAGGCTCTGTCCGCCCGCGGCCACGCGGTCGGCCAGGCGCAGCGCGCGGCCGGCGTCGCGCGCCATGACCGCCTCGTTCAGCTCGATCGCCACCTCGCTGCCCACCAGCCCGAACAGGTCCACGACGGCCTGCTCGTCGATGCGCTCGGGGCTCGCGGCCAGGACCTGGTCCAGGATGCTCAGCGCGTCGCGCATGGACCCTTCCGCCTGCGCCACGACCAGCCGCAGGGCGCCGGGTTCCAATCGGACGCCTTCCTCGGCCGCGATCGCGGTCAGGCGCGCGGACAGTTCGTCGCGCGTCAGCAGGCGGAAGTCGAAGCGCTGGCAGCGCGAGAGGATCGTGCGCGGGATCTTGGCGGGCTCGGTCGTCGCGAAGAAGAAGAAGACGCGGGCCGGCGGTTCCTCGAGGATCTTCAACAGCGCGTTGAAGGCCCCCTTCGAGAGCATGTGGACCTCGTCGATGATGAAGACCCGGCTCGCCCCGGGGCTGGGCGTGTACTGGGCCATGTCGCGCAGCTCGCGCACGTTGTCCACGCCGGTGTGGCTGGCGGCGTCGATCTCCAGGACGTCCAGCGACGAGCCGGCGGCGACCGCCGCGCAGGCCTCGCACGCGCCGCAGGGCTCGTCCTTGACGCCGCCCGTGCAGTTCAGGGCCTTGGCCAGCAGCCGCGCCACGGTGGTCTTGCCGCAGCCGCGGGGGCCGGAGAACAGGTAGGCGTGGGCGAGCTTGTCGCGGCGCAGCGCCGCGCGCAGCGTGCGCGTGACGTGCTCCTGGCCCACCATCGCATCGAAGGTCGCGGGGCGGTACTTACGGGCCAGCGCGTGGTAGGACATGGCACCTTCGGGGAGAAGGGTCTGTCGGGGGAAGGTGGGCCAGGCTGGCGGCGCACACGACAGCTTCCGCGTACCGCTGCTACTTTCCAGTCCTGACGGGGTTAGCTCACCGGCGTCGCACCGGGCCTGGCCCATCGAGTCGGTCGGGGTTCCTTCCCCAGCGAGAAATCACGTCGAGATGAGGTGGTGGAGATGATCGGGTTCGAACCGACGACCCCTACGTTGCGAACGTAGTGCTCTCCCAGCTGAGCTACATCCCCACCCGGTCCTGTCTTTCATCGTCGCGGCGATCATGGCGGAGAGGCAGGGATTCGAACCCTGGGAACACTTGCGTGTTCAACGGTTTTCGAGACCGCCCCGTTCAACCGCTCCGGCACCTCTCCGCCCGTTCGCGATCATGGCGGAGAGTCAGGGATTCGAACCCTGGGTACCTTGCGGTACACACGATTTCCAGTCGTGCCGATTCGACCGCTCTCGCAACTCTCCGCTCGATTCGATGCGGCCGGCAATATAGCACGGACCAGCACCGAAATCAACTCGCGCCGCGGCACGGGATTCCCGGTTTTTCAGCCCTCCGCGCCCCCCCGGGCGCGCAGCCGCCGGAAGAAATCCCGCAGCAGATCCGCGCACTCGGCCTCCAGGACGCCGCCCAGCACTTCGAAGGCGAGACGGTAGGGATTGGTCTCCAGCAAGCGCGCGGTCGACACCAGGGCCCCGGCGCGCGGATCGGCCGCCCCGTAGACGATCAGCCGCGGGCGACCGAGCAGCACGGCGCCGGCGCACATCGTGCAGGGCTCGAGCGTCGAGTAGAGCGTGCACTCGTCCAGGCGCCAGTCGCCCAGCGAGGCGGCCGCCGCCCCGAGCGCGAGGATCTCCGCATGGGCGGTCGGGTCCTTGAGCGCCTCGACCTGGTTGCGGCCGCGGCCGATGACCCGGTCCCGGTGCACGACAATTGCGCCGACGGGCACGTCCCCGACCTCGCCGGCGGCGCGCGCCTCCGCCAAGGCGAGGCGCATCCAGCGCTCGTGGCTGACGAAGAAACCGGAATCCAGGTCCATGGCCGCGATCCTCGTCGGAGCGTGCGTTCCGGGAATGGAGCGACCCGCCGGCGGCGGGTCGCTCGAAGTGGCGCGCCCAGGAGGATTCGAACCCCCAACCTTCTAATCCGTAGTCAGATGCTCTATCCAATTGAGCTATGGGCGCGACCGCGGCAATATACCATTCCCCCCGCGGCCAGGCAAGACGACGACGGTGGGCGCCGCCAGCCTGATCATTTCTTGACAGGGTGGAAGCCCGTCCCACATTGGTATTACGTATTTGTCAATCGTAACACCATGGCCGGAGGTGAACCATGATCCTTGGCCCACCGTCGCGCCGGACCTGTCCGGCGACCGCGCTCCTGGCCGTGACGCTGTGGCTGGCGCACGCGCCCGCCGGCGCCCACGACGTGTTCTGGTCCGCCGGCGCCGTCGCCGACACGCTCCTGGAGGGCCACCTCGCCGGGCACCGGCACGGCGACGCCGGCAACCAGTGGCTCGAGGCCTCGCGGGTCGCCTGGCTGGCGACGGTCGGCGCCGACGGCGCCCTGCGCGTCGCGCCGGCGCCCGCCGCCGCGCCGGTGACCGTGCCAGCCGACGGCCTCGCCGACGTCGCGCTCGTGGACTGGGGCTGGTGGACCAAGACCGCCGACGGCACCGTCAACCGCCACCCGTCGCAGGTCGCCCGCCCCTTGCAGGCTTGGCGCTCGCAGGAGACGGTCAAGCACCTGCGCGGCTGGTCGCCGGGTCTGGCCACACCGCTGGGCCGGGGCTTCGAACTGACGCCGCTGACCGACCCGCGGGCCCTCTCCCCCGGCGACAAGCTCGCCGTGCTGGCGACCGCCGACGGGCAGCCCGTGGCGGGCGCGGCGGTGGCCTACGGCGACGACACCCGCGGCGCCACCGGGCCCGACGGCCGGATCAACCTGCGCCTCCGCCACGCGGGGCTGCAGGTCGTGCGCGCCTCCTGGCGTCGACCCGACGCTGACGATCCCCGGCACGAAGACGTCCGCACGGCCGTGCTCACCTTCGACCTGGCGGCCCGCTGATGCGCGCCGCACTGCTGCCGGCCATCCTCGCACTGCTGGCCGCGCCCGTCGCGGCGACGGCACACGGCCTGGACCACACCGTCGCCGGCGACCGCGCGGTCGTCGTGACGCTGACCTACGCCGACGGCGCCCCCTTCTCCTTCGAATCCTGCGAGGTCACGCCGCCCGCCGGGGACGCGCCCACGCAGGTCGGCCGCACCGACCGCCGCGGGCGTGTCGTGTTCCTGGCGGACCGTCCCGGCGACTGGCGGGTGCGCGTCGTGGCCCAGGACGGCCACGGCGCCGACCTGACGGTGCCGGTCGGCGCCGACCTGCTGCCGTCGGGGGAGCGCGCGGCCGGCCCCACCCGTCCCGTCAAGCTCGTCACCGGCGTGTCGGTGCTGTTCGGCATCTTCGGCGTCGTCACGTTGCTGATGTCCAGGAGGAAGCCGTGAACCGCCCGCGCGCCCGCGTCGTCGCCGCTGGCGTGGTCCTGTCCGCCTCCCTGCTGTCGGCGGGCGCCGCGGCCGCCCATCACGGCGTCGCCTCGCTCGGCGTCGCCGGGCTCGCCGGTCCCGGCGCGCCGCTGGAGACTTCCAGTTCGCAGACGCTGCCGCGCGCCGCCTGGCTGGCCTGCGTCAAGATCGACCAGCCGACGTTCGAGGCCTTCACGCCGGAGCGCGACGGCGAGGGCGACCGCAGCACCTTCATGCTGTTCGGCCTGGGCTACGGCGTGCGGCCCTGGCTGTCGGTCTACGCCTTCCTGCCGTTCAGCGCCAAGACGGTGCAGGACAACTCCTACAACACGGCCGGCTTCACCGACCTCTCGTTCGTCGCCGTGGCCGGCCTGCGCTGGGACGGCGGGCCGCGCCTCGTGCCGGCGCACGAGAGCCTCGACGATCTCGAAGACCTGCACCTCACGCTCAGCGCCGGGACGTCCCTGCCCACGGGCGAGGAGAACCTGCGCGACCGCGACGGCGCGATCGATCCCGGCCTGTCCCTGGGCTTCGGCGGCCCCGCGTGGAACTGCGGCCTGACGGCGACGAAGGTGCTCGCCCCGCGCTGGACGGCCGTGGCCGAGGCGTCGATCGTGGGCTTCACGGAACACGAGTACGCCGACGGCGCGCGGGTCCGCTTCGGCCGCGAGACGCGCCTGAACGCGGCGCTGGTGGCGCGGGCGCTGACCCGGCCGGCGTCGAAGCTGCGACTCGACGTCAACGTCGAGTCCAACCTCCTGGACCTCGGGCGCGACGAGACGGACGGCGTCGGCGAGACGGCCACCGGCGGCCTGATCCTCTACGGGGTCGGCGGCGTCCGGCTCACCAGGGGCGCCGCGAGCCTGGGGCTGGGCTGGAAGACGCCGGTCTGGACCGACCTCAACGAGGATGCCCTGCAGCAGGGCGCCGAGGGCAAGGAGCGGGGCCGGCTCCTCGCCAGCCTGTCCTGCCTGTTCTGAACGACGACGCAACGGAGCGGCCATGCACGTGCCCGACGGCTTCCTGGGACCCCAGACCTACCTGCCCGCCTACGGCGTCGCCGCCGCGGCGTGGACGTTCGGGCTGCGCCGCCTGCGCGCCCGCCTGGACGCGGCGACCCTGCCGCGCCTCGCGGTGGTCACCGCGACCGCCTTCGTGCTGATGATGATCACCGTGCCGCTGCCCGGCGGCACGACGGTCCACGTCGCGGGCATCGGCATGCTCGCGGTCCTGTTCGGGGTCTGGAACGCGTTCCTGTCGCTGTCGCTCGTGTTCCTGCTGCAGGCGCTGATGTTCGGGGACGGCGGCGTGACGGCGCTGCCGGTCAACGCCCTGGCCATGGGGCTGGTCGGCAGCCTCGCCGCGGTCGGCGCGCACCGCCTGTTGCGGCCGGTGAATCGCGACGCTGCCCTGTTCGCCGCGGGCTGGGCCGGCACCGTGGCCTCCGCGACGCTGATGGCCGGCGTGCTGGGCCTGCAGCCGCTGCTCTCCCGCGCGCCCGACGGCTCGCCGCTGTTCTTCCCCTTCGGCTGGAAGACCACGCTGCCGGCCGTGGTCCTCCCGCATCTGGCGGTCGGCGTGGCGGACGGGGTCCTCGCGCTGCTGGCCGGGCGCTGCCTGGCGCCGCGACCGGCGACGGCGGCGCCTCCCCCCGGACCGGAGGCGCCGTGAGGGACCGCGCCCTGCTGCTGCTCTACCTCGGCGCGATCGTGGCCGCGACGTTCGTGCACGATCCCGCCCGGCTCGCCGCCGCGCTGGCGGCGGTCCTGCTCGCGTCCGGCAGGCGGGCGCCGCGCGTGCTGGCGCGGGCGTCGCGCGCCGCGGCCCCGTTCGCCGCGGCGGTCTCGCTGGGCTGGCTGGCGGCGTCCTGGTGGGAGCAGCGCCCGGCCGGCGCCGCGCTGCTGCGGCTGAACCTGCGCGTGCTGCTGATGACCAGCCTGACCTTCGCGCTGGCCGCCCGCCTCGACCTGCAGCGCGCGCTGGGCTTCTCGCGGACGCTGCGCTTCGCGCTGGTGCTGACCGTCAGCCAGGTGCTGACGTTCCGCCGGCTCCACGCGGACTTCCGGCTGGCCCTGCTCAGCCGCTCGCCGCGCCGGGTCTCGACGGCCGCTTCGCTGCGCCACGGCGCGGCGGCCGGCGCCTGGTTCCTCAGGCGGGCCGAGCACGACGCCGCCGAGATCGCCCAGGCCCTGGACGCACGGGGGTTCTTCCTTGATCGACGTTGAACGGCTGGACCACGCCTACGACGGCGCCGCGACCCTGCGCGACGTCTCGTTCCGCCTCGGAGCCGGCGAGAAGGCCGTGCTGCTCGGCTGCAACGGCTGCGGGAAATCGACGCTCCTGAAGATCCTCGCCGGGCTCGTGCACCCGCTGTCCGGCGGGTACCGCTACGACGGCCGCACCGTCGACGCGGCGTCGCTGCGCGACGCGTCGTTCCGCCGCCGCTTCCGCGCCGAGGTCGGGCTGCTCTTCCAGCGCAGCGACGCCATGCTCTTCAACCCGACCGTCCGCGACGAGATCGCCTTCGGGCCGCGCCAGCACGGGCTGGACGACGCGGAAGCCAGGGTCGTGCGCTGGGCGACGGCCCTGGGCGTCGCCGAGTTGCTGGACCGCGCGCCGTGGACGCTCAGCGCGGGCCAGAAGCAGATGGTCTGCCTGGCGTCGCTGCTGGTCCTCGAGCCGCGGCTGCTGCTGCTGGACGAACCCACCGCCGCGCTGGATCCCCGCTCGACGGGATGGCTGGTGGACTTCCTGCAGGACCTCGACCAGACTCTGCTGGTGACCACGCACAACCTGTCGCTGGCGCCGGAGCTGGGCCCGCGCTGCCTCGTGCTGGGCGAGGACCACGCGCTGCTGCACGACGGCGGGGCGGACGGGTTGGCCGGCAACCTGGACCTGCTGCGCCGCGCGAACCTCGTGCACGGGCACCGCCACCGCCACGGCGACCGGGAGCACCGACACGACCACACCCACGACTGGGACTAGGGCCATGGCCAGGCAAGAGACCATCCGCTTCACCGTGTCGCTGCCCGCCTCGCTGCTCGAGGCGTTGGACCGGCGCATCGTCGGCCGCGGCTACGAATCGCGATCGGAATTCGTGCGCGACCTGATCCGCGCCCGCCTGGTCGAAGAGGCCTGGGCCGGCGCCGACACCGAGGTGCACGGCGCGCTGACCATCGTCTACGACCACCACCGCCGCGGCCTCACCGACAAGCTCCACCGCGTCCAGCACAACCAGTTCGTCCACATCCTCTGCACGCAGCACGTCCACCTGGACCACGACCACTGCCTCGAGACCATCGTGCTGCGCGGCACGCCGGGCGAGATCGAGCGCATGGCGCTGGAGATCGGCGGGCTGAAGGGCGTGAGCTTCGCGGAGCTGGCGCGCACGGCCGTCGTCGAGGACTGAGCGCGGCGCCGCCTGGCGGCAAGACGAAGGCCCCGCCGCTTCAGTGCGACGGGGCCTTCGAGGTGGTACGCCCAGGAGGATTCGAACCCCCAACCTTCTAATCCGTAGTCAGATGCTCTGTCCAGTTGAGCTATGGGCGCGCCAACAGGGGTCTGGCGGAGAGGGAGGGATTCGAACCCTCGGTGAGTTTCCCCACACACGCTTAGCAGGCGTGCGCCTTAAGCCACTCGGCAACCTCTCCCGCCTGTGATCCTGGCGGAGGGCGGGGGATTCGAACCCCCAGGGGATCGCTCCCGGCGGTTTTCAAGACCGCTGCCTTACCAGTTAGGACTAGCCCTCCGGCTGCCGTATCATCCGCAAGACGTCCGGCGCCGGGGCCCGCCCCGACGGCGGCGCCCTGAGGCGCCGCGGACCAGGACGTTACGTCCTGCCCCCTGGTTTGTCAAGGATCCCTACCGCCAGCCGGCCTGGCGTCCCGATTTCGCGAGGTCGAGACTCACCTCGGGTCCCGACGCGCGTCCCGTCAGCCTCAGGCCCAGCGCGATGCGGCCGTCGTCGCCCTTCAGCAGATCGGCGAGGGGCGACATCGAACCCAGGTCGGGCCGGAATCCGGCCGGCAGCTTCACGACCAGCGCCACCTCGAGCGGTCCCGCGAGGTCGATCCGGCCCGCCCCCCGCCAGTCGGTGTCGGGGCCCTCCAGCTTCAGGTCCTGCATCGCCAGCCGGCCCTCGCGCAATTCGAGCCGGCTGGTCAGGGTGCGGTAGCGGATGTCCTGCAGGTCTTGCCTCTCTCCCAGGTAGGAAGCGATGTCGGTCAGCCAATCCCGCGCGTGCACGACGCCGTCGCGCGCCGCGAGGTCGGCGTCGACCTCGAGGCTCGCGAGGGCCGCGCCGGGGCGGCCGCCGGTGAAACCGCCCCGGATCCCGGCGCCGGACGTCCCGGACACGTAGCGCGGCGCCGGGCGCGAGCACCCGCAGCAGGACCGCGAGATCGACCGCTTCGCAGTCCGCCTCGAAGCTGCACCGCCTCTGGTCGCGGTCCAGGTCGGCCAGGTCGAAGCGGCCCGTCACACGGCCGTCGCCGATCCCGACCACGACGTCGCTCACCGCGAGGCGGCCATCCTGCAGCCCGGCCCGCGCGCTCACGTTCCAGGGCGCCTCGCTCCCGACGAAGCTCACGGCCAGGTCCGACACCTTCGCGTTCCCGGCCAGGCCGGGCGCGAGATCGCGGAAACGGACCGGCGCCGGCGCCGGCCACGCCCAGTCGAAGCTGCCCGCAGCCTCCACCTTCCCGCCGGCCAGTCCGGCGACGGGCGTCGGACCCAGGCGGGACGACGAGGCAAGGCAGCGAACAGCGACGCCGCATCGCATCGCTCCAGCCGCCACTCCCCCCGCAACCGGCCGGGACCCGGCCAGCCCTCCCAGGTCGCGTCGGCCGAGATCGCGGTCCCGTGCCAGTCCGCCTCGTCCACGCTCACCCGCAGGTCTCCCGGCACGGGGATGAGCGTGACCGCGGCGGCCTGCACGGCCCCGGCCTTGACGCCGTCGCCCAGGACGAGATCGAGGCGCAGCTGTGCCAGCCTCACGTCGCGCAGGGCGGCGCGGCCGCCCGCCAGCTCGCGCCAGTCGGGACGCACCGTCGCCGACTTCGCGAGGAGGAACCAGGACACGCCGCCCGTCGCTGCGGCGCGCGCCTCGGGGCCGGGTGTCGCCGACACATTCGACAGCACGACCCGCGGCGTCGGCCAGAGATCGACCCACGCGTCGCCGACGAAGACCTCGACACCCGCTCCCGCGTTCAGCTCGGCGAGCGCCGTCCGGACGAAGCGGTCGACCGGCAGCAGGAAGCGCACGGCCAGCGTCAACGCCGCCAGCAGCAGCGAGAGGACCAGCAGGCTCGTCAACCATCGGCGCGGCAGCTTCACGACGCCTCCCCTCCCTGCGCGGGACCGGCGCCGACGATGCGCCCGCCGCCGCAGACGCGGTCCCCCCGGTAGAGCACCAGGAACTGGCCCGGCGCCACGCCTTCGGCCGCACCGTCCAGCTCGACCTCGAACCTCTCGCCGTCCCGCGACCAGTCCCGCACCGGCGCGCCGGCGTGGCGGTGGCGCAGTTGCACCGTCCACGGGCCGGGTCCGACCGGGCCGCGCCGCGGCACGCCGGCCAGGTCGACGAACCCGTCGCAGCGCACGCGGCCGACCCGCAGCGCGTCCCGCGGTCCGACCACCACGCGGTTGCCTTCCCTCTCGAGCGCGACGACGAACAGGGGTTCGGCGTCGGCGACGCCCAGGCCGCGCCGCTGCCCGACCGTGTAGTGGGCGAGGCCGCGGTGCCGCCCCAGGACCCGCCCGTCCCGGTGGACGATCTCGCCGCCGGCTTCCGTGTCGCGGCCGGCGAACAGGAACGAACGGTCGTCGTCCGGCACGAAGCAGATCTCCTGACTGTCCGGGCGCGCCGCCGCCTCGAGGCCCAGCGCGGCCGCGGCCGCGCGCACGTCGGGCTTGGCCGACCAGCCCAGCGGGAACACGCATCGCGCCAGCACGTCGCGTTCCAGGCGGTGCAGGAAGTAGGACTGGTCCTTGTCGGGAGCGAGGGCGCGGTGGAGCTCGGGGCCGTCGGGGCCGGCCAGGGCGCGGGCGTAGTGGCCGGTCGCGACGAAGGCGAGGCCCAGTTCGTCGGCCAGGTGCGTCAACTGCGGGAAACGGACGGCGGCGTTGCAGCCCACGCAGGGGTTCGGCGTGCGGCCGGCGAGGTACTCGTCCACGAAGGGCTCGATCACCCGCGAACGGAAGGCCGGCTCCACGCCGCTCACCCAGTGGCGCACGCCCAGCGCGGCGGCGGTGCGGCGCGCGGCGTCGATGGCGTCGAGCGAGCAGCACGAGCGGTTGCCCTCGCCGCCGAAGCTCCCGTCGCTCGTGCAGAAGTTCTTCAGGGTGACCGCGTGCACCTCGCAGCCGAGGTGCGCGAGCAGGGCGAGCGCCACGCTGCTGTCCACGCCGCCGCTGAGGCCCAGCAGCACGCCGCAACCGCGCGGCAGTGCGGCGCGCAGGGCGTCGGGAACGGGCAGAGGGAAGCTCATCGCGCTCCGGCGGACCGACCGCGGGGCCGGGTCAGGAATGGGAGGGCGCCGCGACCCCGGCGGGGACCTCGGCCTTCATGAGGTCCTGGATCACCTTGATGTTCTGGCGCGAGCGTTCGCCGATGTCGCCGTCGCGGTCGTGCTTGGCGGCGGCCTCCCACTCGCGGATCGCCTCGCGGTACATCTTCGATTCGGCGAACATGATCGCCAGGTTGTAGTGAGCCAGGGCGCTGCGGGGGTTGTGGGCCAGCACCGCGTTGAACTGCTCGATCGCCTCGGTGTACTGGTGGCGGCGGAAGTTCAGCGAGCCGAGGTTGCAGCGGGCCTTCTCGTCGTCCGGCCGCAGCCGGATGGCGTGCTGGTAGCACTCGCGCGCCGAGGCGAGCGCGTTGCGGGCGATGACGTCGCGCCCCTCGGCCACGTCGTCCCAGATCAGGCCGGCGTTCACCAGCGGCTCGACGAACAGGGTGTCGAGCGCCGAGGCCCGCTGGAAGTAGGCCAGGGCGGAGTCCAGGGTGGCGCTGCGGCCCGTCGGCGAGTCCGGACCGGGGGGCGGGGCGTCGGGGGCGGCGGCGGCCTGGTAGGCCTGGTTGCCGAGCTCGTACCAGACGAGGTGGGCCGGCACCGAGCCGTCGGCCAGGGCGCGGCGCAACGCCGCTTCCTGCTGCTCGACGGGCAGCCCGCGGATCGGGGCCAGGGCCGCGTCCAGCGCGCTCTGGGCCGGCTTGTCCCGGCAACCGTTCGCCAGCAGGACCAGGGCGGCGGTCAGCAGGATGCCGAGCGCCGGGAACCGGATGTCCGATCGCGTGCCGTGCCTCAAGTCCACGTTCCTCCCGTTGGGATGCGCGCCCGCCCGAGCGCCTTCCCTGATCCTACCACCAACGCTCGAGACCCGCCAGCGAGACCGTCAGGCGCCAGGTGCGGTCGGCCAGGCCGTTGTCCTGACGGTCGCCGGTCCAGCCGTAGGACAGGGCCACGTCCAGGTGCCCGCTCTGCTCGCGGAACGTCAGACCCGTGCCCGCCGCGATCCTGGTCTCCAGCACGTCGGCGCCGCCGACCTGGTAGGGCCAACGCTGGCGCGAGAGCCCCAGGCGCAGCGGCAGGTTGCGCCAGCCGCCGCGGCGGCGCCACTGCTCGACGCGCTCCACGCCCACGCTCCAGCGCCAGGCGTCGACCATGTCGGCCGCCCAGGCGTCGTTGCCCGCGAAGCCGCCGAAGGGCTGGGATTCGAACTCGCCTCCGGCGCGCCAACGGCCGCGCACGGGCATCTGGGCGCCCACGGCCCAGGTCGCCGGCAGCCGAACCTCGTACGCCTGCGTCCGCGTGCCCGGCAGGCCGAGCATGTCCCGGGTCCGGGTCATGTCCCAGCCGTGGCCCGGGGTGACCGTCGCGCCGACGCTCAGGTTCCGCCACGGCCGGGCCAGGACGGACCACGTCGTCGACAGGCCGTTGATGTCGTCGGTGAGGACCTCCGACACGGCCACGTACGGCGAATCGCCGGTGCCGTCCGGCGTGCCCACGTCGTCGCGGAGGCGCTCGCGCACCACGCCGCGCACCAGGTTCAGGGACGCGCCCACCGAGAGCCGGTCGTTCACGCGGTAGGCGCCGCCGAGCGGCACCTCGAACTGCGTGCCCTCGCGCACCAGCGTCTCGGTCCCGTGGAAGATCACCGGGTCGCCCAGCGGATCGTCGGGATCGGGCAGCAGCGTCTCCAGGGGGGTGACGCTCGTGTACTGGGTGCCGCGCAGCGCGCGGAACCCCGCCGTCACGGCGGCGCGGCCGTCCAGCAGCGGCAGGCCGACGCGCACGCTCGGGGTGGTGAGGCGGCTCGTGTTGCGGTCGGCCGTCGCCGTCTCGCTGGCGGTCAGCGCGGCGAAGCCGCAGACCGAGATGGCGACGTGACGCAGTCCCGGCAGCCCGGCGAGGTTGTGGAACGACGGCGACAGGGTGTCGCTTTCCGCGACCCCCCACCCGCCGCGGCCCTCGATCCGGGCGTCGCTGGCGCGGATGTCCTGGCCGATGTTCGTGCGGGCGAAGGGGCTCTGGGCCGACGACACGGCGGCGCCCAGCGACAGCAACAGGGCGGCGGCGGCCGCGACGCGCGCGCAGGCGCTCATGACCCACCTCCGCTGAACGGCGTGAACGTGATCTCGAAGTGAGGCGCCAGCGTGGGGTGGCCCGCGCCCAGGAAGAGCATGCGGCCGAAGTAGAAATCCGGCGAGTAGTTCCCGCTGACGCTGTAGCCGCCGAACTCCTCGCCCGCGGTCAGCAGCAGCACCGTGTCCGGCGCGAGGGCGCCGTTGAGCGAACGCTGCACGGTGCCGGTGATGTCGAAGCCGACCCAGGTCTCCTCGTCGAAGATCATCTGGCCGATGTCGACCGCGAGGATCCCGTCGGCGGTCGTGGCGGCCGCCTCGATCTCCTGGACGGTGACCGTGTCGCGGCCCGCCAGCAGGGACAGCGGCACCTCGTGCAGGACGAGCGACTCCACCGGGCCGAAGGTGGCCGCGTCGATCGCCAGCCGCAGGACGGCGCGGTTGATCAGGATGTCATCCGGTAGATCGGCGAGGTCGGGGAAGAAGTAGGGGTAGCGCCGCAGGTGCGTCTGGACCTCGAGGCCGGCGGCGATGTCGGCGGGAGGCGGCGCGAGCGCGTGGAAGGTCGAGACGTCGACGTCCGGCGCGAAGACGAACGCGGTGTCCAGCTCGGCGGCTTCGTCCCGGTACGCGACCGTCAGCACGGGGCCGACCGTCGTGCCGACGCCGACCAGGTCGATCTCCTGGTAGCCCCCCGTCGTCATGTCGACGGCGGCGTAGCCCAGCAGCCCGGGCTGCGAGCCGGAGCCCTCGCGGATCAGCAGGCCGTTCATGCCCGAAGCCACCCAGATCAGGAACTGCGCGACGGGCAGGTCCAGGAACACCGAGGCGCCGGCGCCCTCCTGGGAGCCGAGCGGGTCCGCCGTCGCCGGCTCCGGTCCGGGATAGAGGGCGACGTCCAGGGGCGCGGCCAGCGTGTGGATCTCGAACACCTTCGTCGGGTTCTGCGGCAGCAGCGGGTGCACGACGTCCAGCAGCGAGTCGGGGACGGCGGCGTACGCCTCGGTGCGGAAGAGTCGCAGCTTCACGCTGGTGACGGTCGTCTCGTCCAGGACGGCGCCCACCGGCAGGCTGTCCCGCAGCGTCTGCACGTTGTAGTGCGCGAGGATCGAGGAGGCGTCGGCGCCCTGGCTGCCGAAGTAGAGCAGCTCGTTGTGATCGTAGGACAGCGCCTCGTCCTTGACGGCCACCCGGCCGCTCGCGGACAGGGCCTCGACGAACACCGTCTGGGGCGTGTTGAGCTGCAGCTCGCCCGGCAGGCCCGTGCCGACGAGGTTCGCCTCGTCGCTCGTGCAGCCGGCCAGGACGGCGCACAGGGCGCAGGCGGCGAGCAGGGCGCCGGCGACGATCGCCGTGGGCCGCGGCTGCGGCGGCCGCGGTGGGAACTGGGACATGCGGTCTCCTTCGCTGGTCCGGGAAGCCGGCGCGGCGGGCCGGCGCATTCTAGGTCTCGGCCCGGGCAGCGTCAAGGCGCGCTCCCGGGGGCGGCGGCCTCGACGCGCGCGGACAGGCTCACGCGCGCGTAGCCGCTGTCCTTGATGAGATCGATCAGGTGCACGACACGCCCGTGCTGGCTGTTGGTGTCGGCGCGCAGGACGATGCGGTCGTCGCCGGACTCGGCCAGCCGCGCGCGCAGCGCCGCGACGAGCTCGGCTTCGGCGATCGGCGTCCGGTCCAGGTACAGGTCCCCCTGCTCGGTGAGCGTGATCACCGAGGGCCCCTCGTCGACGGCGCGGGCGCTGGTCGAGCCCGGCAGGTCGAGCTGGATGGCCGGCTGCGGTTCCTTGAAGGTCGAGGTGACCATCACGAAGATCAGCATCAGGAACATGACGTCGATCAGCGAGGTCACGTTGATGATGGTGCGGCTGCTGCGGCGCGGCGGGGCGAACTGCATGTTCAGCTCCCGGCCCGCGGCGCGGCGCGCAGGCGCCGTTCGCGCAAGGTGTCCAGGACCTGCGTGGCGTACCGTTCCAGCTCGAAGATGATCGCGTCGGCGCGGCCCTGCAGCCAGTAGTAGGCCACCAGCGCCGGAATGCCGATGATCAGGCCGGCGGCCGTGGTGATCATGGCTTCGGAGATGCCGCCCGAGAGCAGCGTGGCGTCGCCGAGCCCCACCGCCTTGACGTCCTCGAAGAGTCGGATCATGCCGGTGACCGTGCCCAGCAGGCCCAGCAGGGGCGCGACCGCGGCCACGACCTCCAGGATGTTCAGGTGGCGGGAGATGCGGACGGATTCCTGGCGGCCCGCCTCCTGCAGCACGTCGCGCACGATCTGCCAGTCGTGGTCGGCGTGGTCGAGCCCGGCGCCGACCACCGCGGCGAAGGGTCCCGGGTTGCGGGCGAGGATGGCGCGGGCCACCACGAAGTCGTCGGCGGCGCCCAGCGTCGCGACCGCGCCGGCGACCTCCGGCAGCAGGATCCGGCTGCGGCGCAGCGCGTAGAGGCGCTCGAGGAACACCGTCAGCGCGACCAGGGAGCAGAGGCCGAGCGGGATCATCATGACGTTGCCGGCGCGGATCAGTTCCCACATGTCCAGTCCATTCCTTCGGCGAAGTCGCGCAGGGGAGGTCCGCCGCGGATCAGCGGCGCGGCCCGTCGGGCGGGAGCTCTTCCTGCGCAGAATAGTGGAGCTTCACGGTCAAGACAAGCTCGGGGTCCGGGAAGTGCTCCGGCAACGGCTTCAGCGGCGCCGTCGCGCGCAGCGCCGCCACGCTGGCCTGGTGCAGGGATTCGTGGCCCTGCTTCTCGACCACCTCCATGCCGGCGACGGTGCCGTCGGTCAGGACCACCAGTTTGACGATCGTCCAGCCGTCGATGACGCCGAGGTGGTACGCGTACGGCGGGATCCAGTTGGGCAGGAAGGCCCGCTTGAACGACTCCAGCCAGGGCGCGAAGTCCCACTCGACCGTGCTGAGCTGAAAGTCCCCGAACTGGATCAGGTTCCCGGCGGCGGGGCTGAAGGCGTCCTGTTCGTAGACGAATCCCCGGTCCCCGGGCTCGCCGCGACGGTCGTCCAGCACCGACACCGCACCGATCGCCGGCACCTCGACGAGGTCCGGCGCCGGGGGGCGCGTGCCCTCGCCCCGTCGGGGCTGCTGCGACCGGTCGGACTCGCCGCCGCTGGCGGTCTCGCCGTCGGGCGTCTGCGGCAGGTCGCGGCCGCGCTGCACCGTCTCGCCTTCGGCATCGCGGTCGCCCACGGGGCTCCCCCCCCCTCCCGGCGACGTCGCGGCGACGGTCGCGTCGGCGGGTCGATCCCCGCCCGCGTCGGGCAGGATCGCCACCTGGGGGAACTCCCCGGTGCGCTCCGCTCGCGGCGACGACTCCGGCTCCCCGCCGGCGATCCGGTCCGCGGCCCGGCTGTCGCGCAGCGCCAGGAAGTCGGGAACCGCCGGCGGCTCTTCGGCCTGCTGGCGCTCCGGCACGCTCGTGTACGCCGTGGGCAGCGCGACGGCCGGCAGTTCGGGCATGGCCGGCTCGGCCTCCAGCACCACCTCCACGGTCTGTTCTTGGGGCGGCGCGGCGGCGGTTTCGGTCAGGGGACGGAAGAGATCGAGATCCCAGGTGACGAGCAGCAGCAGCACGTGCAGCGCCAGCGCGGCCAGGAAGGCCAGAAGGGTGGTGCGGCGCTCGGACACGGTTCTCCTTGACGTCGCCGGATACGGTGAGGATCGTGGATCGCACCGAGACAGACCGCGCCCATCCCGCCGAGGGGTCTACCATGCACCGGACCGGCTCGCAAGACAACCGTCCAGCGGAAGCCGAGCGGATCACCCGCGCGGCGGCGGAGTTGAGACGTTCTCACCCGGACCGCTTCCTGCCGGGCGTCCCCTTGAGCACGCTCACGGCGCTGCGCATCGGCGGCCCCGCGCTCGGCCTGGCCTGGCTGCGAAACAGCGATGACGCCAAGCGGTTCCTGGAATTCGCCCGCGTCGCGGCGATCCCCGCCGTCTGCCTCGGCGGCGGCAGCAACGTGCTGGCCGACGATCGCGGCTTCTGCGGCCTGGTCGGCGTCATGGCCGACGACGGGCTGGAGATCCGCGGCGACACCGTCCGGGTCGCCGCGGGCATGCCCCTGGACCGGCTGGTCGTCGAGAGCCTGCAGGCGGGCCTGACGGGCCTGGAATTCGCGTCGGGCATCCCGGGCAGCCTGGGCGGCGCCCTGGTCGGCAACGCCGGCTGTTACGGCCACGAGATCGGCGAGTTCCTGCGTGAAGCCACCGTCCTGCGCGATGACGGCCGCATCGACACGGTCGGACCGGAGGCCTTCGGGTTCGCCTACCGGCAGACCGCCTTCAAGGAGAGCCGGGACCTCATCCTCGGCGCCGTGCTGTCGCTGCAACGCGGCGACCTGGCGGCCTCCCTCGCCGAGCGCGTCGACCACCTGGCGTCGCGGCGCGCCAAACACCCCGTCGACCTCCCCTGCGCCGGCAGCTGGTTCAAGAACCTGCCGCCGGCCGAACCCGGCGGGAGACGGCAGCCGGCCGGCGCGCTGCTGGAGGCCGTCGGGGCGAAGCGGATGCGGATCGGCGATGCGGGCGTGTTCGCCGGACACGCCAACATCATCGTCAATCTGGGGCACGCCCGCAGCGACGACGTCCTGGCGTTGGCCGCGCAGATGCGGGCGGCCGTCCTGGACCGCTACGGGGTCCGGCTCGAGGCCGAAGTCCGTCACCTGTCCTGGCTTGCGGAACCGCCCTGGCCGGGGGATCCCTGGGCCTTTCGGGGTTGACACCGGGCCGGCAAGATCCGACATTCAGGTCCACGGGATAGCATCGCAACGGGACAGGAGCTGACCATGCATCAGAAACTGTTGGCCCTCGGGATTTGCCTGTCGGTGTTCGCCTGCCCGGACGCCGGCGCGCAGGAGCAGCAGGTCGGCGAGAAGTCGTTCAACCTGCGCCACTCCACCCTCGAGGAGCAGCAGGCGGTCCAGGCCGCGGAAGAGATCCAGCAGGTCGAATACGAGCCGATCATCGACGAGCGCACGCTCGAGACCACGCTCACCCTGGGCTTCTGGATGCTGGACAAGACCCTGCTGGAGCACGACAACATCATCTACAAGTACACCACCGAGGACACCTACTTCGGCGACGTCGTCATCAAGGGGCAGTCGGCCTTCAACCCCCAGCTGCGGTTGAACTACAACCTCTACCCCTGGTTCTCGCTGGAACCGGTCTTCGGCGTCTCGGTGTCCGAGTACACGGCCACGGTCGCGAACCCGCGCTCGCTCTCCAACTCCGGCGGTAACACCCTCGAGGACGTCGAGGGCATCGGCGAGTACGACGCCGAGAATCGCTCGATCATCACCTTGAGCACGGGCCTGAACGCGGTCTTCTACCCCCACGACTACGGCAACTTCGCCAAGGGGCGCTGGCACCCCTATGTGCAGGGCGGCATCACGCGCACCTGGCTGAGCATCAACTCCGATTACACGGGCGACAGCGCCGACTCCTGGGACCTCAACGGCGGCGGCGGCATCCGGCTCGTCGCGGACAAGCTCATCAGCATCCGCTTCGAAGTGCTCTTCCACCACATGACGGTGGAGTTCGAGCCGAAGGAAGCGTTCCGCGTCCTCAACGAGGGCGAGACCAAGATCCCCGTCCTCGAGTACATCGAGGGCATCGGCCAGCGGGATGTGGCCGGCTTCACCTCGCAGACCCTCAACACGATGAGCTGGGCTCTGGGGTTCACGGCCAACTTCTAGCCACGACCTCGCCACGCAAGGCAAGGGCGGCCCCCGCGGGCCGCCCTTCCGTCATGCCCCGCACGCGTCAGGCGAGCGAGGCGATCTGTTCCCGCCTGTAGGAAAGCGCCTCGACCACGTCGTCGCGGTTCGCCAGCGACCGGTCGCCGAGCGCGGCCAGGGTGCGCGCCACGCCGGCGCAACGCATCAGCGAGCGCACGGTCAGGCCCAGCGAACCGCCGGCCGCCTCGAGCAGGGTGGCCGCGGGAGCGTCCATCAGGCCGCGCGCCTCCGCGAGCGAGGCCGGCCGCGCCCGATGGGAACCCGCCAGACGGGCGTTCCCGACCTCGACCTCCCCGACCGCCCGCTCCCAGAGGCGGCTCGGATCGGCGACGTCGTCGCCGCGCAGGGGATCCTCGGGTTCCTCCAGTTCGGCGAAGATGTCGATGCGGTCCAACAGCGGGCCGGACAGGCGGCTGCGGTGGGCCGTCCGCAGGCGTTCGGTGCAGCGGCACGGACGCCGCCGGCTGCCGTACCAGCCGCAGCGGCAGGGATTCATCGCCGCGACGAGCTGGACGTCGGCCGGCCAGAACCTGATGCCGGCGCCCCGGGCGACGGCCACCCGTCCCTCTTCGAGCGGCTCGCGCAACGCGTCCAGGACGCCCGGCGTGAACTCCGACACCTCGTCCAGGAACAGGATGCCCCGGTGCGCCAGCGTGACCTCGCCGGGCCGCAACGACGCGCCGCCGCCCAGCAGGCCGGCGCGGGTCGCCGTGTGGTGGGGTGCGCGGAACGGCCGACCCGGGACCGGCGCCGCCGACGTCAGCAGGCCGGCGGCGCCGTGGATGCGGGCGACCTCCAGCGATTCCGCCCGGGCCAACCCCGGTTGCAGCGATCCCACCACGCGCGACAGCATGGTCTTGCCCGTTCCCGGCGGCCCCACCAGCAGCAGGTCATGCCGTCCCGCCGCGGCCAGGACGGCCAACCGACGGGCGCGGGCCGGCGCCAGGGCCAAGTACGCCAGCAGGGAAGGAGACGGCCGGCGTGCGGCCGCCACCGGCGGCTCGGGGACGATCTCGTCCAGCCGTCCTCTGCCGGCGCGCCAGTGCACCACCTCGGCCAGCGATCCCGCCGCCAGGATCGTCACCTCCGGCACCAGGGCCGCCTCCCGGGCCTGGCTGCGCGGGACGACGAACTGGCGCCGCCCGGCGGCGGCGGCCGCGGTCACGATCGCGAGCAGCCCCCTGACGGGGCGCAGGGCGCCGTCCAGGGACAGTTCCCCCAGCAGCACCGCCTCGCCGCGCCCGCCGGGATCGGCGCGCTCCGTCACGCCGCAGACGCCCACGGCGATGGCCAGGTCCACCGACGGCCCCTTCTTCTCGACGTCCACCGGCGCGAGGTTCACCACGACCCGGCCCTTGGGCCAGGACAGGCCGCTGTTGCGCAGGGCCGACAGGACGCGTTCCCGGCTTTCGCGCACGGCGGTCGAAGGCAGGCCGACCAGTTGGAAGGAAGGCAGACCCCTCCCGGCGTCCACCTCCACGACCACCTCGAAGCCGTCGATGCCGTCGAGCGAACCGCTGCGGATGCGTTGGATCATGGCCCCTCCCCGCCGGGCAACAGCGAGTACCGGGCCTGCGTGCCCGTGGCGGCACGGAACGATCGCGTGCGGTCGTGTGGGGGCGCCGGCGGGCGTGAAGGCGCGGCCGGCGACGTCACGGTCGGTGCCCACCGCGGTCGACACCCGCAGTGCGGGAAGAGCCCGGGGTTTCCCCCGGGCTCTTCCCGTGTCGTGCTTCGTGGCTGCGGATCCGGCGGAGCCTAGCGGAACAGGCTCTTGACCTCGCCCCAGCTGGACTCCTCGTTGGGCGTGGGGTCGTAGGGGAAGATGACCTTCACGCCGAAGAGGTAGTGGTAGCCGGCGGGGACCGTGAAGAACGGGAACCAGGGCTCGGCGACGCCGGTGCCGGCGAAGGTCCAGTCGTTCAGCGGGTAGTCCATCGCCGACAGCGTGCCGAGCTCGCTGCCGCCGTTCATGTCGCAGGTGCCGATGCCGGCGCCGGAATACTGCCCGAATCCGAAAGGATCGTTCAGGTCCAGCGTCCAGCCGTTGTCGACGGCGGCCTGCAGCAGCAGCGTGCCGTCGGTGAACGAGGCCGGGACCGCGTAGTTGCCCGCGGTGCCGCCCACGATGGCGTTCTCGTAGATCCGCAGGGTGCCGCCGTTGAACGCGTAGTCCTTCGTCAGCGCGGTCCCGTTGAACACGTAGCTGCTGACGACCATGCCAGTGATGGCCACCGTGTACTGGTTCGTGGAGAAATCCACGGGGATCGGCGTCGGCACGCTGACCGGGGGATTGGCGATCCCGTAGACGGTCATCACGGCGCCGACCTGGCCGGGGCCGGGAGCGAATTTCGCATAACCTTCGAAGGTGAACTCGACCTGTCCCAGAGCGGGGACGGCCGCACAAAGGGCCAGGGCCAGCGTCATCCCGATCACCCGGCTCCGATTCAACTGCAGTTTCTTCATGGCGCCCTCCTTCCGCTCGTTTTAACGGTACAGGTTCTTGACCTCGCCCCAGGACTGGAACTCGGTCGGGATCGTGCCGTCGTAGTAGATGTGGCCGTCGGTCTCCATGTCGTACCCGTCGGGGATCGTGGCGTCGTTGAGCACGGTGCCCGCGAGCGTCAGCCCGTTGGGGTTCTGGAGTTCCTGGCCCAGCTCGGTGAAGTGGGTGCCGAGTTCGAAGACCAGCATGCCGACGTAGCTGCCGACGCCGGTGGTCGGGTTGTAGGTCAACGAGAAGTTGGTGAAGACGCCGTGCAGGTACACGTCGCCGTCGCTGAAGGTGGCCATCGCCAGGGGATCCGGCGGCGCGACGCCGTAGTCCGGCATCGTGTAGCCGGCCGACAGGTACGCCTGCGCGAGGATGTCGATGCTGCCACCCGTGTAGTAGATCCGGTAGCTGCCGTTGCCGAGCGCCTGGGCGCCGCCGGAGACGAGACCGCCGATGACCCAGGTGTACTCGTAGTCGGCGGTGCTCCAGGTCAGCGGCGCGCTGATGTTGTCGATATAGCCGACGCCCGCCAGGACGTCGCCGACGTTGCTCGGCGGGAAGCCGACCGCGCCGGGATCGTTGTCAGACTCGAAGAGATAGCCGATGGTGTCCATGACGTCGCTCTGGGCCCAAGCCGACCCGGCGACGCACGCCAACACCAGCACCCCTATCACCCACAATTTCTTCATGGTGTCCCCCCGTTCCGTCTGCGGCTGCAATGGCGCGGCCTCGATGATGCGGACGTTCCTATCGAAATTAACTCGTTCGGTGCAACGCTGTAATCCGTTCGGGCGGAACGGCGCCGGGCACCGGGGCGGGTCGAGCAACTCATGTCGCGATCCCGAGGAATCCCGACCACCACACTGTACAACCACGGTCATGAAGTGTGCAATGACAGAATAGGAAAAAATCCAACCTTCAGATGTACGTTTAGGGTCTATAAATCAAAAATACGGAGGCTCCATCAAGGAGCCTCCGTGAATTCGGGCTGGATTCGTCTTAAAACGATTCCCGGTGGACGCAGAGCCTAGAGATCCTGAGGCCGGACGGTCTTGCGGCCGTTGGCGATCGCGCGCTGCTCGGCCTTCTTGATCAGCTCGTTGACCTTGGCGTCGAGGGCGTCGTAGAACTCGCCGGAGACGTTGCACTGCGTGACGGCTTCCTTCGTCTTGCTCTTGCTGATGATCATGGCGGCCTCGATTCTCCTGAAGGGTGAAACCTCGGGCGACGGCGTCGCCCGGCGAAGGGATCGCATCGGGCAAGGCGGGATCTTGGCGAATCCGACCGGCGGTGTCAACGGGATTCGCAGCGGCACACAATGCCCTCGACACCCGCGGGCGTCAAGGCTAAGTTTCGCCGGCCGCAGCCCGCGACCCGACCCCGCAGGAGGAATCATGACCCAGGACGACCGCACCGCCGCGCGCCTCGACGCCTACCTGCTCGCCAACCGCGACCGCCACGCGGCCCAGCTCTGCGACTGGCTGCGCATCCCCAGCGTCAGCTCCCAATCGGATCACGACGGGGACACCCGCCGCGCGGCGGTCTTCATCGCCGACGAGCTGCGCGGCCTCGGCCTGGTGGTGGAGGTGATCCCCACCGAGGGCCATCCGCTGGTCTACGCCGAGACCGAACAGCGCGCCGACCGGCGCACGCTGCTCTTCTACGGCCACTACGACGTGCAGCCGACCGACCCCCTCGACCAGTGGCTCTCCCCCCCCTTCGAGCCCGCGATCCGCGACGGCGTCATCTACGCGCGCGGGGCCAGCGACGACAAGGGGCAGCTCTACACCCACGTCAAGGCGCTGGAGGCCTGGCTCGCCACGGGTGAGCCGTTGCCGGTGAACGTGAAGTTCATCATCGAGGGCGAGGAGGAGTGCGGCGGCCCGGCCGTCTACCGCTACGTCGAGCAGCACCCGGACCGTCTGGCCTGCGATGCCGTGGTGATCAGCGACACGAGCCTCTACGACGAGAAGACGCCGGCGATCTGCTACAGCCTGCGCGGGTTGAGCTTCATGCAGATCGACGTCGCCGGTCCCCGTGCGGACCTGCACTCCGGCAGCTTCGGCGGCGTGGTGCAGAACCCGGGCAACGCCCTGGCGGCGATCGTCGCCGGCCTGAAGGACGGCGACGGCCGCGTGCTGATCCCCGGCTTCTACGACGCCGTGCGGGAGCTGGACGCCGAGGAGCGCCGCGCCTTCGCCTCCCTGGGCTTCACCGACGAGGTCCTGCTGCGCGACACCGGCTCCCCCGCGCCTCACGGCGAGCGCGGCTACACCACGCTCGAGCGGATGTGGGCGCGTCCGACCTGCGACGTCAACGGCATGTGGAGCGGCTACCAGGGCGAAGGCGCCAAGACCATCATCCCGGCGCAGGCCGGCGCGAAGGTCAGCATGCGGCTGGTGCCCGACCAGGATCCCGCGGAGATCGCCCGACTGTTCGAGCGCCACGTCATGGCGAACGCGCCCGAGGGCGTCGGCGTGAAGGTGACCTACCTGCACGGGGCGTCGCCGGTGATGGTGCCGCGCGCTTCGTCGATGATGAGCGCGGGCGTCCGCGCCATGACCCGCGGTTTCGGCCGCGAGCCGGTGTTCATCCGCGAGGGCGGCTCGATCCCCATCGTGGGGACCTTCCAGGCCTGCCTGAAGTCGCCCGTGCTGCTGTTGGGCTACGGCCTGCCCAACGACAACATCCATTCCCCGAACGAGAAGTTCCACCTCGAGAACTTCTACAACGGCATCGCCACGACCGCGGCCCTGCTGGGCGAGGCCGCCCTGGCTTGAAGCCGCCCGCGACGACGACGGGGCGCCCGGCCCGGGCGCCCCGTTTGACAGTTCCGGGCCCAGCGTGTAGCTTTTGCGCCCCGGACGTCCCCTTCGTCTAGTGGTCAGGACACCGCCCTTTCACGGCGGCAGCACGGGTTCGAGCCCCGTAGGGGACGCCAACCTCCCTCAGGCGGTTGCGACCAGGATCCCGCCGAGCACCACCAACACCGCACCGGCGAGCAGCTTCGCCAGCTGGACGTCCCGCCATTCGGCGAAGACGACCAGCGCCAGCGCCACGACCACCAGCGTGTTCAGGTTGTAGAGCGGCGCCAGCTTCGACAGGGGCGCGCCGAAGCGGGTCAGGGCGAGCAGGACCAGGGCCATGCCCAGCCCCCAGCTGGCGCCGACGCCCCCGGCCAGCAGGCCCGCGCGCCAGGTCGACGCGTTGTCGACGCGCGCGATCACGAACGCGACCCCGACCAGGACCACGCCCGCGCCGATGCAGAGCAGGTAGGGTCCGACGCCGGCGCCGGCGCGGCCGGCCGCCTTCTGCAGGATCCCCGTCGCGCCGAACAGCAGGGCCGGCAGCACCCCGCCGACCAGCAGGCCCTTCCACGATGGCGGCACGTCGTCCCCTTCCGCGCCCGGCGCGACGAGGGCCGCCTCCCGGCCGGGAAGACGGCCCCGCGAGCGGAGCGTTCGCGATCAGCGGTACATGCTCTTGACGGCGCCCCAGGCCGCGTCGTCGTTGGCGACGGCCTGGCAGTTGCTCGCGTGCAAGCCCAGGAAACCGAACGTGTCGACCGCGCTGCAGACCCAGGAAGCGGCCGGGATGAAGGCGTCGCTGGTCACGGTGTCGCCGCAGCAGACGTCGACGGCGCGCACCAGGGTGTGGTCGAGCGTCGTGCAGGGGTTGACGCCCCAGGCCGTGCCGGGATCGAGACCCACCTGGCCGATGACGTCGACGATCGAGCCGCCGAGCTTCAGGACGACCGTGTCGTCGCCGTTGAAATTCACGACGCTGCCGTTGTACAGCACGTCGGACTGGCCGGTGATCGCCGCATAGGCCATCGCGTGGCCGATGACGAACACGTCGCCGTTGTGAAGGACCCCGCCGAAGGAGACGGTGGCCGAAGGCGTCGAGGCGCCGTTGGGGTAGAGCTCGACCGAGACCAGGGACAGGTCGATGTCCGTCTCGGTGGCGTTGTAGATCTCCAGCGCCTTGTTGTAGCCGGTGCCCTCGATGTACTCGGAGAAGTAGAGGCAGGTGGACTGCGCGGCGGCCGTGCCGGCAAAGGCGAGCAGCAGGGAGGCGGTCAGGACGATCTTGAACGAGCGCATGTTGTGGTCCCTCCTGGTCGTGAGATCGCTCGTGCCGGGCAGCGGGTGGGCCCGCGGGGGCCGACGTCGTGGCGGCCGCTGCCATCTGCGTTTCGATGTTAGCAGGTCATGATCGCCATCGCCACGGTATTCGGTTTCGGTCATGACGCGCCGGCACCATGCCATAAGAAGAGGGACCTGCCTGAGCAGGTCCCCCGGGAGCCATCGGTCCGGAACGACTACTGGAACAGGGCCTTCACACTGCCCCAGGACGACTCGTCGTTGGCGACGATGCAGTTGGACGTGTGGGAGCCCAGGTAGGACACGGTGTTCTGCGGGTAGCTGATCCAGCCGTCCAGGGCCGGGTCGTAGAAGTCGTTGATGTTGACGTCGCCCACGCAAACGCTCGCGTCGCGGACCAGCGTGTACTCGGCCGTCGTGATCGGAGCCGTGCCCCAGAACACGCCGGGGTCGTTGCCGAACTGGCCGATCGAGTCCACGACGATGCCGTCGAGGAACAGGATCAGGACGTCGTCGCCGTTGAAGAAGGTCAGGTTCGAGAGGAGATCCGACTGGGCGATGATGACGGGATCGACACCGGTGGTGGACGGGTTGCCGATGACGTAGACGTCGCCGGAGACCAGCGTGCCCGTGAACGTGTAGTGGGCGGGGAGCGTGATCGCACCGTTGTTGTAGCGGTCGACAGTGATGCGGGCCATGTCCAGGTCCCCGCTGGTGCCGTTGTAGATCTCCACGGCCTTGTTGTTGCTGCTGCCCTCGAGGTACTCGGAGAAGAACACCGGGGTCTGAGCGGCGGCGACGCCGGCGAGGCCGAGCACCAAGGTGACGGCCAGCGTGGTCTTGA